>NZ_JBFBAG010000008.1:0-250574 GCF_040682155.1 Amycolatopsis sp. NPDC051371 | reverse complement strand
GTATCCGGAGCGGGACACGTTCAGTACCCGGCAGGCCACCGCGATATCGATACCGTCCGCGGCGAGTTCATGGACCAGCGGGAAGGTTACTTTGGGAGGATGTTCTCCCGCGCGAAGTACGCCGCCGCGCGTTTGAGGATCTCGTTCTCCATCTCAAGTTGCCGGTTCTTGCGGCGCAGTTCGGCGAGTTCCTTCTTTTCCGCGCTGGTCAGCTTCGTGGTCGAGCCGTTGGTGTCGGCGTTGGCCTGGGCCATCCAGTTGCGCAGGCAGGACTCGCTGATGCCCAGGTCCTTGGCCAGCGCGGCGACCGGTTTATCGCCCAGGCGGGCCAGCTCGACGGCACGCTGACGGAACTCAGGCGGGTGTGGTGCAGGCATCGGAACATCCTCCCCGGTGACCGGCGGTCACCTCAGGTCAGGTGTCCGGGCAACCGGGGGAAGCTCACGAAAGGTCAGAGTGCCTTGGATCATTTTCTTTAAGGCTTATGAGTAGTCCTAACAAGAAACCAAGTTGTCGATCACGTCGCGGAAATCCCCCACGACTCGGACGTACAACCCAACGTCTCCCGGCGTTGTCGATTGCATAAACCCGAGTAACGCGGGTGACATGCGCATTCTTTGCAAGAGTTCCATGAAAGTCCATAAAATGGCCGCGATCCTTTACTCGCATGGCACAATTGACGCCATCGACAAGTGTCACAGTCTCACTTGGCGGTATAACATGATCGTGAAGGACCACCTTGCCGATTAATCTAGCCGACTCTGGCGGGCCAGCATTGACGACACCCAATCCACGATAGATCAAATACTCAACACTCAGTACCCTTATTGGAAGGTTGCTGGCGTTCTTGATAAGAAGATTCGGCTTGCTCGCCAGAGAATCAATGTCAACGTCAATCGACGGATCGGTTATGCTCCAAGCTCCAAGCTCGTCGATCTGCTTACGGCGACGCTCGCGGCGATCTCGGCCAAAAATAACGAACGCAAGTACAAGCGAGCCAGCACTGGCCCAAGCGGGCACCGTACCCAATCCCAGCTCTGCACCCACGTCAACAGATCCAAGCTCGCACTCCTCGCCAATTTCTGTCGGTAATGTACCCGCTTTCAGAACGCATATCAATTGCCAAAATGATATACTCGCGTGTCTCGCATGAAGTCTTCAGTCGATCGCCCTGGCAATCCAGGTGCGGCGGTGTACGGCGACATCCACCAACCGGTGGACAACACCGTCGCCGGGTCGGTACACCGGTCGCCGCCAACCTGTGAACGAGCCGCGACCGGATGCCACGAGGCCGCGAGTGATCTTCGACAACGGTTCGTCTCTGGCAGATATCGCCAAGGTGCACGCCACCGCGCTGGTTGTTGCCAGCTTTGCCCCTGTCTGCAATTGCTTTGTTGCTGTTCCTCGGCTCGAGTCATCCAGCGTGTCACCGAGGCAGTCGTCGGGTTGAGCTGCACCGTAGCGGTGAGCGACACAGCTACCATTGGCCGACCACGTCGTCGCTGACTAGGCCAGCCAGTCGCGAGTGGGCAGCCGGGCTGACGATGGCGTTCAAGCTGATCGAGTCCGATTATCGCTGTCGAACGAGACACGAACAGCCCGATAACCGGTCTTATGTAGGCCATCAGTGAGGCGCTTCACCGGCACTCCGAGACAACTCGTCGGGCCGTCCGATCCGGATGATCGCCTCGGCGTCCCCGCTGAAGTGGATCATGGACACGCCGCACCCCAACGGCGCGGACGCCCACCGCTATCTTCTCTCACCTCTCAGAGCCGTCTGCCTTCGCACGACGAGGGCAGATTCATACGAAAAGAGGTCCTGTCAAGGCAGGTGCTGCCGTCGAACTAAGCGCGTAACAACCGTCGGCGCTCTGGAGACTCCAGGGAAGTCAGCAGCCCGCGGAGGCCGAGAGCGGCGTGTGGCGAGGAGGTTCCGATGAACGGACCGGCACGAGAATGGCAAGAGCGATCGCCCCTGCGGGTCGCACGCGGCGGCCACGATGTGGCGACCACCCGCGGCCGGATCTACGTCGTCGGAGGTTTCGGCACGACCGAACTCCTCAACGCGGTCGAGAGCCGCCGGACACAAGGCGACGGCGAGTGGCACTCGGTCGCACCCATGCGGATCCGCCGAGCCATCGACCAAACACGGCTGTTGTCTCGCGAACTGTAGCGCTGAGATCGACGCGCATCGGGATCAATGCCGGGCACAGGCCGAGATCTCGGTTGCGATCACCCCGGCACTGGTTGGCCGGATGGTCACGGTGTCGTCGCGAATCGTGAGACACGCGGACCGCCGAGCTCGAATGCCACTCCCGTCATCCCTCATGTCGAACTTCGCGTTCGGCCGACACCCATCATCGCCTTGGCCTGGCCCGGTCCGCGCTTTCACTCGATCGGATGAGATCTCGGCGTCGGACTTGCCGCAGGTCCGAGGGCGAGCCGACGGCTGGCGAAAATCGTGCCGAGGCAACGTCGTCCCCGGCATACAGTGCTTTGCACCATACGCAACAGCCGGCCGGAGGGAGACACCATGGGCTACGACAAACCTGTGCTGGAGGCCCTCCAGGCGGCCCAGGAGCTGACCGAGCTGTTCGAAGCCGACTTCGATGTCGACCGCGGTGGTTTCACCTGGTGGCACGACTACGGCCTCGACGGCGTCGCCCGCACGGGACTCATGGACTACCTCTATGGCCTGCTCTGTGCCGTCGAAGAGAACCTCCGTTCCGCGGCGATCCACCTGCATGACCTTCGGACGAACCGCTACACGGACGACTACGCCTTGCTCAAACACATGCGAGAGAACGGGCGGATTCCCGACTACCGCATGCGGACGGATGCTGAAGCTCAGCGAGAAGCGCGAACTAACGCGCACGAGGCCGGTGTTTTTCGCGCTACCGGGTCCATCCTCGACACCTTGGCCGGCGTCGTGGTCGGCGTCGGAGGCCTGAAGTTCAATATCATGATGGCCGACCTGGGCAGCCTGCAGCCATTGGCGAAAGGCGCCGACTACCCCAATGCCAAGGTCCGCAAGAGGCTGGGACTCACTGAGCAGTCGCTCGATCTGAACGACCCGCAAGGAAATCTCTTGCGGGCCACCCGGTCGTCGCTCCTGGAAGCAGGGCCAGACGGCTGGCTGGAGTGGACACAATTCAGTCGCAACGACCGCGTCCACCGAGCTTCCCGCATGCACACAGGCATCTTCACCGAAGATGGCAAGATGGCCCGACCGTTTCCTCGTCAGCCTGATCACGCCGAAACTCTGGCGTTTCGCATGGCGAACGACGTCAGGAAGGTGCACCTCACCGAGGACTCCGTGGTCACGCTCGAAGGCGTTGTCGGATCGGTGAACGCCGCAGTCGTCGGGGTGCTGCTCGCCTGCGCAGCGCTTTGGCGCACGCGTAAGGCTCAGCCGGCCCTAATCACGCAACCCGAGTGGCAGTGGGCCTCCGCGAAGCCACCACGGGCTACGACGTTCGACGGTTACGCCGCCGACACGATCAAGATGCAGCGCAACCCGGCGCTCGCGGTTAGCCCGCGAACTGCACGTCGCTTGCAGGCCGCGAAGGTGATGGACGGCGATCACCCGACAACTACCTGAGTAACGTCCGAACGGCGGACCTCGGAGTTTATGGTGAAGTGGCGCTTAGGGTGGCGGAGATTGAGGCGCGTCTGCCACCCCCACAGGCAACCTCATCCAGGGTCGTCGCCGCCGGGATCGTTTAAAAGAACGTCGAGGTCGTCGGCGGCATCCTCATCGTCGAGAGGCAGAGCGTCTGCGTAGTTCCGCAAGGTCGTGGACGGGTCGCGGTGACGTAGCCGGGCTGCAGCTTTGAGGATCTTGCCCTGAGCCACGAGATCGGTGCCCACGGTGTGCCGCAGCCGATGCAGCATGGCATCCGGCAACCCGGCCGCGTTCCGCAGCCGCTCAAACCGGTGTCCGAGACCTCCCGGCTGAACCGGCGTACGACGGTCAGGCCGGGCCGAGAACAGCCACGGCCCAAACTCGCCGCCGGCCAGGGGATGGTGCTGCCACGCCCGAACATGGTCGTTCCAGCACCGGACCGTGGTCTCCCCCAGGGTCAGGCGCCCCCGCGAATGAGTCTTGGTCGGCCCGATCACCACATCCTTCGCGGCACGCTCGATCGACAGCACCCGCCCGTCCAGATCATCCACCCGCAGCGCCGCCAGCTGGTGACTACACCCGGCGCGAACACAGGCGACACTCGGCAGTCATTCTGACTCCGTGCCCGGCCGGCCCCAACCCTGAAGTCCGCGACGCGGTTCGCCGGGCCTCGCTCCGACACAGCGCGCCATCGACCGGGAGTTCGGAGAATCCTTCTTCCACAGTCGCCAAGTGTCGGAGCGCGTTACACGACTTGAGCCTCAACACGACGGCATCGTCAAGTCAAGAGACGGGCGGGATATGTTCCCGTAACACCTCGGTCGCGCGCTCGCCGTAGTACATGTGTTCGCCACAGGCGACACTCGACGCATACTCCGCGTGCCCGAGACGACGTCACACCTCCCGCCGGGCGACCACCAGCGCCCCTCCGCACGGCCGGACACCATGCGTTCTGCCTCAATGGCCACCGCCTCGTCCAAGCCGGCATGAATTGCGGCCATGATCATGACTGCTGGCTGTCCTCTGTCACCTGCAACCTCCGCCTCGAGCTCCGACTGCCCCGTGCCACCTGGGACGAAGTCGCCCCCTCCGGCTCGGCGCTGAGCACCCGCCCACGCACGCAAAGCTTCTGCTCGACATCGCCCGGCCGCCCGCACGCGCGAGCGTCAGCCAGATCGTCGCCAAATTGGAGGGGGTACCCATAGCAGACATCGACGCGGCTCGATGAGACGCTCGAGGCCGCCGCGCTGCTGCGGGGGAACGGCTCGACGCTAGCCCGGCGGGCTGGATCCCGGCCGCGCTGTCCTCATTCGCCGGACGTGCCGACGACTCGCACCGGCGTCGCCCCAGAGCAGGGTTCACCACCGCGCAGAACCGTGCGCGCTCGCACACCTCAGCCCAAGTCGTCCCAACCCCAGGGAGACGTGGGGCGACCGTCGGGCTCGCGGCCGAACCGGAACCGGTCTGCGTGATCGTCCCATTGCTTGAACCACGAGAAGGCGCCCACGGCGGGGAACAGGTTCATGAGCGCGGCGCGCTCCTCCACGGCCTCGACCGTTTCCAGCGCTCTCACGAGAGAGGGTGAGTACCTGCCTAACTTGCCGAGCGGCAGACGGTCCACCCGCGCCACCACCTTCCGAACCAGGTCGGCGGCGCCGATGTCGTTCAACTCGTACACGAGGCTGGCGGCAGTCTCGTGATCAGGGATCTCGGCAATGATCCGCCCGGCCAAGGCAGCGGCGTGCCCAGTCGCGCCTATCGTCCGCAGCTGCGCCAGTACCCTGACCATGTCTTTCGTTTCCCGGAAACAGGGGAGCATCTCCGCGACCCGGGCCGTCAGCGCCTCCAGCTGCTCGGTGGTCCCAGTGCCGCTCACCTCCTGCAGCAGCTTCGACAACTCGTCGAAGTTGTCCAATGGAATCCAGCGGGCAGCTCGTTCGGTAAGGCTGGCCAAGGGCTGCTCGAGCTTCAACCGGCGCAGACACAACAGCAGGTCTGCTACGCCGGACACGGAGCTGGGAGAGACGTCCCCAACCCGGGCAGCCATCACCTCGAGCTGCAAGGTGGCGCCCATACGGTGCAACTGCTCCAAGAGCCGGGCTACGGTGAGCGGATTGTCTAGCGTCGCATGCGTGGCTGGATCGCGGGTAAGCAAGGCAGTGGCGTGACCGGTGGCGTGGGTGTTGTGCAGGCACCTCAACAGTTCGTTGACGCCCGCGGTGTTGTGCAGCCGTATTTCCGCGACGGCGCGGGCGAGCAGAACGTCGACCTGGTCGTCGTTGCCGGTCTCCCGTAGTTTTCTGACGAGGTCGGTTATTGACGGCGATTTGAAGCTATCGAACACCAATCCCTGGGCGGCCCGGACTGCGAGCCTCCGCGCATGCTCGCTTGCCCCTATGTCTTGAAAGTGCCTCAGCACATACTCTATCTGGAACGAGTCAGTAAGCGGCACATCGGAAGCGAGCCGGCTGGCCAACGCGTTGGCCAGGTCGACAGCTCCGGCCTGCTGCAGTATCACCGGATAATACGCAGCAACGAAAATAAACATTGGAGTGAGGGGTATGTGCACGATGCGTTCGGCCAGCACGTCGAACTCCTCGACCGCTCCGATACTGCGCAAGCAGCTCATTAAGTAAATCACCATCGAAACGCGCAAGAGCGGGGCCTGCGCGGCCGCACGAGAGGCCAACGAGGCGGCCTGCCCAGTGGCGCCTGCTGTGTGGAACCAAAGAACCAGCGGCCCTACCCCGTCAAAGTTCTCGACGTCGACTTGCGCCGCCGGGTCACGCGCGAGCAGCGCTGCGGTCAACTCGACTTCGCCCGAATTGCGGAGATGCTCCAGAAGCCCAAGCACGGAGTGGGTGTCTGTAAGCGGGCTATCGGCAACGATCCGTCGTTGCAAAAGGTCGACGTCCCCGCTCGCCCCGACTTCGTTCAGCCAATGCCCTAAGTGGCCCGCACCCAGCAACGAGTCGACCGGGCACAGGGCTGCAGCTCTGCCTGCCAAGCCGACTACTTGTTCAGCGGCGCACACTTTGTGAAGCACACCCAGCAGACCGACTACCTCTTCAGTTGCGTCCACGTCGACGGAGATCGCCGGATTGCGAGCCAGGAGAGCGGCAAGCTGCCGGTCGAAGCCCCCGCTATGCAGGGCGGAAACCACGGAGCGGAGCACAGCGGGATCCTTCAGCGGGCAATGGTGCGCGAGCCACTCCGCGGACTCGATATCGTCGGATCGTCCCGGCGACAACAACTTCTGGGCCTCCTGCGGGTAGCCGGCGACGACCGCGTTCTTGCGCAGTTGGGCGGCGGCTGCGAGCAGACCGCGGTCCGCTGCGGCCTGCCCGATGGTGTTGAGGTCGCCAGGGTGAGCGTGTACGGACACAGCCCGCCAGAACGCGATGGCGGGTATTGATTCGGCCCGTAGCGTCCGCCCGATCTGATCCAGGTAGTCCGCCAGCCGGTACATCGGCGTCGACTCAGTGACCACTCGCGTAAGGGGGCCCAGCGCGCCTTTCGCAGGCCGGGCTGTGTACGCCAACGCCCGCTCTAACCAGTCCGGGGCGAGCACCGCCTGCTGCGCGCGCGTCAGATGGGCAAGCGCGGCGTGTTCAAGTAGTGACTGCGGCAGCGCTTCGCGGTGACCGAAACGGCGTAAGTCCATGGCCGCCCAAAGCAACGCCTTGGCGGGCGCAGGCGCGGTGTCGAACCGGACCAGCAGTTCCGGTGCCCCAGCCAGATATTGGGTGATCTGTCCGTCGTCCGCATGCTCGATCGCCCAGGCCAGTCGCGTGTCTTTCCGAGCTGCCGCCGTCATGGCCGCGAAGTCGGCGCCGGCGAAGAACTCCGGCACGGGGACCACGACGTCCTCAAGAACCTGTCGTACCTGCGTCCCAGGGGTCTGAGTGAGGGCTGCGTGATGTTCGGGCCACAGGGTCCCCAATACGAGCACTGGGGCCCGCGATGATGCGGCGAGCAGGGTGCGCAACTTGGCCGCGATTCGTTCGGAGTGGTCCTTCAGGTACTCCTGCGTTTCGTTGAGCCACACGACCGTGCGCGGTCCCACCCGATCCAGCCCCGCCAAGGCTGCTTCGCCGCGCGTCGGGTCGTAGGGGTGCCACAGCCGCCATCCGTCGACATCGCGCAGCGGCTGCAGCGCTTCCCAGCAAGCGCGGGTCTTGCCTGCCGACGAGCCACCGACCAGAACCACCGCAGCGCTTACGCCGGCCTTCGCACGCTCGACGACTTCGGCGAGGTGGTAGTCGTGTGCGCGTCGCACGTATGGCGGCAATCCGGTTACCTCCCCCAAGACGATCGGCCGGTGCACCTCTAGTTCGAACGGGTCGCGTACCTCCTCAAGCGGAATCCCAGGCGTTACCTCTAGCCGCGCCGCTACCCAGAGATCGCGGACCGCGTTCGCGGCTTGTCCGGTGTCCCGCCCAGCTGCCGTCGCGAGCACGCTAACTACTGCGACGACGTCGGCCTGCGACGGCGGAGTCACCGGATCGCGAATGATCCGCCGGATGGTGTCGCGTGCAGGTGCACCCGCGAGGTCGTCGTCTGCGGCGACCCACTCGGTCATCGTGTCAAGCGAGGGCGCTCCGGCTGCCAGGTACAGCTCGTATATGTGGGCTTTCAGATTGCTCAGCGCGCCGGGTGGCACCGGGAGCTGCCCGATCGGCCGCGGTCGCCGCACCTCATCGCCACTCATCGCACCCCACCGTCCCGGATCCGTCCCCGGTCTGCCGCGACGCCCCCGCGGCTGCATGTTCTATCGCAATCCGGCATCGGCGCATTTCAGACGCCGATTCTTGAGCCACTTGTGAGCATCAGCTCGACCAGAGGAGGACCCGATGACCAGAGCCGAACGACTCGTCCTGGCAGCGGCGGCGCTGCGCGGCGCGCTGTCCGGTGCAGTGAGTGCCACCGTGCTGTGGTTGCTTGAGCACGGCCTTTGGTAGGACTTTGTGGGGATCCAGCGGATACAGCGGGATCCCCACAAGTCTGCCGCCCGCTGATCAGCACGGGGGACGCAGCGCAGGTCCGAGGGGGCATTCAACGCCTCAACGGGGGTAAAGTCTGCCCCTGAGCCGTCCCTGAACCACTTATGCGCGGTCAACGCCATGGAGGTCGTCGAAGAGCGTCGGCCTCGTCGGCGGCGTCCTCATCGTCAAAGGGCAACGCGTCAACGTAGTGGCGCAAGGTCGTGGGCGGGTTCCGATGGCGCAGCCTGGCGGCGGCTTTCGGGATCTTGCCCTGCGACACCAAATGGGTACCGACGGTATGCCGGAACTGATGCAGCATCGCATCAGGCAGCCCAGCCGCGTTCCGCAGCCGCTCGAGCTGGTGTCATAGCCAATAGGCCGGTCCACTCCCGCAGCGACACGTTCGGGTGAACCACCTTCACGATCATGGCCCGGATGGCGTGAGAGGAAGTGAAGGGCGCGCGATACGGCGCGCGTCCCGTCCCCTTGGGAAGGAGGGTCACCCGGTGACGTACCTGGTGACCGCATTCGCCGCAGCCGTCACGTCGCTGACCGGCCGCTGGCTGTGGTGGACGCTCGTCGGCGCGGTCCGCGCGCTACACCGGCTGGCCGCACACGCAGACGTCGTCCTGCTCGCCGTGCGCGTACTCGCCGCCGGCGGCGACGTCGAGTGGCGCATCCGCCGCCGCGACCTCGACGTGCGGAATTCGATGTAGTCGGGTTCGTGGAAGGCGGTCACCTTCGCTCGGGTGCCTTCAGGCAAATCGAGCTCGGGTTTCGTCGTCGAGGAACACGACCTGGTCACCAACGTTCATGTGTTCATGATGCCCGGCGGCTGGCCGGCTGTGCTGGCGGGCGTCAGCTGGCCCGGCTGGTGAGGCGGCGTTTGGTGGTGCGCAGCCGGAACGACTCGGTGCCGGTCTCGATGATCGAGGCATCGAAGGTGAGCCGACCCTCAGCCGCACAAACCGGTGCCCGATGCCGCCCGGCTGAACCGGAGCGCGACGGTCGGGCCGGGCGGCGAACGGCTATGGTTCGGACACGTCACCGCCAGTGGGTGGTGCAGCCAGGCCCGGACGTAGTCCTTCCGCACCGTGCCGTGGTCTCTCCCAGGGTGAGACCGCCTCGCTACGCGCACCATCGACAGCACCTGCCCGTCCAGATAGTCCCCCCTCAGCGCCGCCAGCTCCCCGCGGCAGGCACCAGAGGCCGCAGACAGCCGAACCGGCAGCACATCCGGCGGCTGCTGTCCCAATCCTGATCTGGTCGTGTGGTCATGCGGGCGCTGGTCGGTAACGACCCGGCCACACTGTTGCGGTGGCGGCAGTCCGCTAGCGGCTGTGCTGTGGCTGTGAGAGCAGTTTGATCGACACCGCCCGATCGCTGAGCCGTGGTGAAGCCTTGGCCTGTCTGAGGCAGCTGGCCTGAGCGATGGACGATGCCGGCTACTTCTACTCTTGATGGCTGACGCAAGCGGGCGAGGATCGTCCCCCAGGGGGCAGTTCGGCACCAGCGGGGGCTAATTGTCGGTCGCAAGTCGCGCATTGAGGCAGCCCCAACGAACCTCCCTCGAAAGAGATCCTCACCAACATCGTCTCCGAGCACCAGCCCGCGACAGAATTTCCCGATTCGCCAATTCGATCTCGGCGAGCCCTGACTGAAACCTCTGTTCAGGCGCACCATCTCGGAGGTCCGGCAGCAGACCCGAAAGTGGCATCGTTGAAGAATCACCAGATGGGACATTTCTTCGACACACTCCACACCCTCAGGACATAGTCTCGTCCGGAACTTACGGACCAATCCGGCGAAGCAAGATCCTTCCACGGCACTGACCCAGCAACAGAGTGTTGACAGCATTGCGCAAGTCGAGGACCGTCTGAACTAGCACTTCGTCGAGGGGAGCGATCATGACCGGTCCACGCATTCCGGGTATCCCTCGGCCTACTCACCAACCCGGCCAGGGTCCAGTTATCAATGACCCAGGAGCTGGACACCTCCGAATAGCAGCGTTCGGCGACTCGCTCATGTGGGGCCAGGGCAACACGCGATCCAACAGTTTCCCGATGCGGTTCACACAGATGGTCGGTTCAACCTTCGGCAAGCCGAGCCTGCCCGGAGCACTTATGTTCGACGCGTCGCGTTCGGGGGCGAAGATCCGTGATCTTGCCGGAGAGCGACTCGAGTTCACCGACATCTACCCGTTCCTGTTCCCTGACCCTAAGATCCGCCGGGAGTTTCTCAACGGCATCACCGACGCGCCGGCACATGGACTCTATGGCGAGATCCCAGCCACCTTTCCCACAGTGCTGGGGCAGGTGAAGATGCTACCGGCTGCTGGCGGTAAAAAGATTGACATCGCACTCGTCACCGGTGGGCTAAACGATATCTCTCCCGAGGATGTCATCAACCCGCTACTTTACACAGGACGTTACATCGAACGCTACGACGGAGAAATACGGCGCGTAGTGGAAGACAACGTGACCGCCCTCCTTCAGGCCGTGCGCAATCGGTGCCCCAACGCCGTCGTCTTCTACTTTGGCTTCTATTCCGGCATCTCCTACTCGTCAGACACCAACAAGCTTCGCGAATTGTTCAAGCATGAGTACAATGACGACTTCAAGTGGTGGCTCAACCAATACGTTTACGAGATGATAGACGTCAATAGGATGATCAATGAGGCACAGACGCGATCCGAATGGTTTCACGGCCGATGGCAGTATTGGATCCGCAGGGCAGTCAACTACATGAATGTCGACGATCTACGCCGAGGACCCGGTGTCATCTTTGTGCCCTCACACTTCAGTTCGTCGCACGCCGGGTTCACCCCGAACTCGCGAATTTGGGATGACTACGATTTCCCCACCAAGGATCCGGCCGCCGATGATCGGGCTCGACTCATTCCACGCTTTAGCAAGCTCGCAGACATGCGAAATCTCATCAATCTTGTCGGACTTGGGACGCTGGGCGGAGCCGAGTCCATAGCTCACAAACAAGCCGCAAAGCTCAACGGCACGATAAATGGACCACTAACAGTCAAGCGTGATCTGACTGATTACGGAACCGGCCGAGACGGCGCCCGAGATTTGCTACTGAAGTCGCTCAGCGACGAGGTGCACCGCATCCAACACGGGCTCATTGCTTCCATGGCACACCCCAACGTGCAAGGAACTCTAAGTTATGCCACTCAAGCCATCGCTAGGCACTTCGAGCATCAGGAAACTTTGCAGAAAGTCGCAGCTGAAACCGGGCTCAACGCTCCGACAGCGATTCCCAGACCTGGCACTCTGGACAATCTGCTGAGGAGATATAACCTGCGGACTGCAGGTAGCGCCCTCGCAGCTGACGTCACCCACCTCGATATCGACTCACTGACCGCGATAATAAAGACTACGCCGAACTCGGCGCGCAATTTGGGCATGTCGGCCAGCTTGGTTCTCATCCTGACTAACCGCGCGGGCGGCGGAACGAGGACCGAGTCGTTCTTGCTCACGTTCGTCAACTACATCAATTCTGTTGACATAGTGGTCTACGACGCGGACCCGATCAACAAGCCCTATCCCTACCTCGAGCCAGGAGCGACGAACCGCCTCACAGCGGTCACCACATCGGGCAACCCTATTAAGCTTGAGGATGTCGTTGGTTGCCACCTGGTCTTAGGGCCCGATCCATGGCCAAACGGTCCAGCCAAAGTACGGCGCCGGTACGGCCGCGTCTGGGCCCCTGACTCGGTCACGCTAGAGGTCAACGGCGTCCGGGTCGCGACTGCTGAACTATTTGGCAGGACCTACGGGCCGAATAGTCAAATCGATCTTGAATGGCCGGCGCCAGTCGACGGAGGATTCGTCAGCCCGGCCGTAAAGTTGCCGAAGATCAGGCGGGTGCGTCCGCTAGGCAGGCTACAGACGAACCCACGCCTGCCCGGACGAAGGGCTTTGTGAACCCGGATTCCATCCGCCAAGAACATCGTTCGCCGCCCAGTCCCGACAGCTGTCATGAGCGGTCGTCATTGAGATCGTTGAAGAGGGCGTCGAGTTCGTCGGCTGCGTCCTCATCGTCCAGAGGCAGCGAATCAGCGTAGTTGCGCAGCGTCGTGGACGGGTCTCGGTGACGAAGCCTAGCGGCGGCTTTGAGGATCTTGCCCTGAGCCACCAGATGGGTGCCCACGGTGTGCCGGAGCCGATGCAACGTGGCATCCGGCAAGCCTGCTTTGTCCCTCAGCCGCGTGAACCGGTGCCCGAGGCCGCCCGGCTGAATCGGCGCGCGACGGTCGGGCCGGGCGGCAAACAACCACGGCCCGGGCACGGTGCCTGCCAGCAGGTGGTCCCGCCAGGCCCGGACATGGTCATGCCAGCACCGTGCCGTGGTCGCTCCGAGGGTGAGACGGCCTCGGGAGTGGGTCTTGGTCGGGCCGATCACCGCGTCCTTGGCGGCGCGCTCAATGGACAGCACCCGCCCGTCCAGATCGTCCACCCGCAGCGCCGCCAGCTCCCCGCGGCGGGCACCGGAGTCCGCGGCCAACCGCACCAGCAGCTCATCCTGTTCCGTATGGAACAGATCCAGCGCCCGCTGCCGGGACGCCGGACGCTCACGCAGCCGCGTCGCCGCCTCCTGCCGGCGCCGCTTCGCCACCGCGAACAACTGCCGCACCTGGGGTGGTGGCAGGTGCTTGCGCGGATACGGCCGCGGCGGCGACCGCATCCCCGCCAGCGGATCCGAGCCCAGCAGCCGCTCGCACACACCCCAGGTGATCGCCGAATGCAACACGTGGAACCAGCCGGACAACGTCGACGGCGTCGCCCCGGCCGCCGCCCACCGCGCCAACGCCACCTCCAGCACCGCCGGCGTCAGCCGATCCAGCCAGCAGCGCGCCAGCCGATCCCGCCGCAAGTCCCGCAGCACGCCACCGTAGGACCGCAACGTCGTCGGGCTCCACCGATGCGGAGCCGCCTCGAACCGATCGAGCAGCCGCTCCACCGTCAGCCGATCGCCACGGTCGGCGCACACGCGGCGGACGCCGTGATCGGCGACCAGTTCGGCTTGCCGCTGCGCGGCGTACTCCTCGTCCCCGTGGACGGTGAACGACCGCTGCCGGCTCCGGCCGGTCAGCGGGTGGGTGCCGACGACAACGCGGATCTCCCACACCCCAGCAGAACGCTCACGCCGCGTGCCACCGCCACGGCGTGTTTGTCGCTGTCCGGCATCCCTATCCGACCTGGTCATCCCTACACCACTAGAGATCAAAGTAGGGATCAGGCTAAACGCACAACAGGTCCAGCGCCTCCCGAAAGAGGCACTGGACCTGCGTATTGCCGTCTCAACCAGACGTGCGCCCGAAGGGATTCGAACCCCTGACCTTCTGATCCGTAAGGAGGGTCCGGGGTAGCGCGTTTTGGCTGGTCACGTCCAGGTCAGGGGCCCCGAGTCCAGCCCCGTCCACCACGTCCGTGAGACGTGTGTGAGACGCGGCGGCCGAAAGGGACCCATGAACGACCACGCCCACCACCCATCACCGGGCACCCAGCCGCACACCCAAATCAAGATCATCGAGACGACGAGGCACGGTCTACCGCCGTCTCCCCAGGGCCTGCCGACCACGCCGCGCGGCCACACAACGGACGCGTCGTCGGTCACGCCACGTAGCCGGCAAGCAGCCGACCCCGGGCACGTAGATCCGCTCAGCGTCCGCCTCGAGCCAGCGCCCACCACAGCCTCGTCCGGAGGTGCGCGATGAGCATCGAAGCGATCTCCTGGGCCCTCAACGAGGCACCCATCCCGTCCGACCGCCGGGACGCCTCGTCGCTGGCGATGGTGCTCGTCGGCCTGGCGAACCACGCCGACCCCGACGGCCGCAACGCGTTCCCGTCGAACGCCACCCTGACCCGCTACACCCGGCTTTCCGAGCGCTCCGTCCGAAACATCCTCCGCGAACTCGCCACCCTCGAGCTGATCCACCCGTCCGACCCCGGCATCGTCGCCGCCTACATCAGCCGCGCCGACCGGCGCCCCAACGGCTACGACCTCAACGTGTCACTCACAAGTGTGGACAACTCCACCCTTCCTGTGGACAACCTGGGGGCGGACGTCGACCACGAGGGGCACAGTCTGCCGCCCGCTGACCGGCACGGGGGGCACACAGCGCAGGTCCGAGGGGCAGACAACACCACAACGGGGGGCAGAGTCTGCCCCCGAACCGTCCCTGAACCACCCAGGAACCGTCCCGCGCGAGCTCGAGCCCACGGCGAGACCCTGGCTGCGCCGGTGCCGCCGCCCTGCGGCGAGTGCGACGCCCGCCCCGGCGACACGATCGCCGCCCGCACCATCCCCGTGCCCGGCCGCGACCAAGTTCGCCGCTGCCCACGCTGCCACCCCCACGAACTCGCCTCGGCGCCGGAGCACCGCGGCCTGTTCGCCGACGTGGCAGGAGCCCGATGACCGTCCTCGCCAACATCGGCCTGCCCCACGCACCGCGCGGAATAGGGCAGACCGGTACCGACCTGCCCGTGGACGCAGCGGCCGCGCCGATCTCGCTGTTCCGTGCGTTGGAGGGGGCTCAGCCGTGATCAAGACTCGGAAATCGACCGCCGCTGGCGTCGCTGACCTGGAACCTCGCCACGCGGCGGAACTTCAGGCGATTCCGCTGAAGCAGGAGCGGACCCGGTACGCGTGTCAGGTCCTGCACCGACTCAACCCAGCAGGGGTGTCGACGGCGGCGGTCATGGCGTGGCTCGCCGGCTACGGCTACGGCGAAAACGACCCGGACGGCCAGAGGCGCAACCGCGTCTCCCCCGTCGTCGCCGCCTACCGACGCGAGCACAACCTCGACGCGACCGGCGCTGGAAGGCCGCCCAGGACGTTCCCGCTCCCGTCCGCGCTGGACGAACAACGCGAGTCGCGCGTCGTCGTCCCATTCCCCTCAGTCGAGACGCCGGCGATGCATCCCACCGGACGTCCGATCACGGCTCAAGTGTCCCCTCACGATGCGGCTTCAGAGACCGGAGCGGACGCCTTCCCCGGTCGATCGGCGACCGGGTCGGACGCGTCCCACGCCTGGCCGGACACCACGGACACCGAGGCAATGTCGAGCACGGACGTCGCTAACCGGACAACGGAATCCGCAGGTCAGCACACAGCGGACGCGTCCGGCTCCGTCCCGGCGCGACCTGCGGTCGCGACCGCGTTGGTGAAGCGGCCGGAGCCGTCCACCTCGGCTGACGACGTCCTCAACCGGACAACAGCTGCCGCGAAGCCGACGCCGGAGGACACGCGTCCGGCGCTCGACCGGACACCGACACCGGTGAAGCGGATGGTCCGGTTCGGCTGGCAAACCTGGGCCGGCCCGGTACTCGGCTTGATCGGGTCCTCGCTCGTGCTCGCCGGCGGGGCCGGAGTGGCCGCCGACCGGCTGCTCGCCCGTCGCCTCCTGCCGCTGGCCGACTGGCGGATCTCGGCAGCCGCGGGAATCGCCGGGATGCTGGTCATCACGATCGCCGGTCTTACCTGGCGGAACGCTCCCCGACGGCAAGTGACCCTGCAGCCGTTGTTGGTGGAGGCCCGAGTGTTCTACCTCGGGTTCACCGGAGCGCTCGCCGCGTCCGCGGATGCGTCGTTCCGCGTGTGGCACGACGTGCTCCACGTCCATCTGTGGGAAGCGGTCGCGTTCTTCACCGTCGTCGAAGTGCTGTTGCTCGGCTCCGGCCTGGCCATGCGCTCCAACCTCAAGCGGACGGGGCGTCCGGGGATGTACGGATCGGTCGTGTGGATGCTCTCCGGATTCGGCGTCGTCGCCGCCCTGCTCGTGTCGGAGTGGCCGGGCAGCCTGTGGCGGGCCCTGGGCGGCCCGGTGGCGTCGGTGCTGGCACTGCACCTGGCCCTCGGACTCGAACTACGAGCCGCAGACGCTCGCCAACGCTTCAGCCGACTCGGCCAAGTCCTCCGGTCACTCGGTCAGCACCTGCTGTCCTACGTCGGCGCGGGCACCGGCGACCAGACCTGGATCGTCATCCGCCGCGAACGAGCACTCACCCGCGCCGCCCGACTCGCATCCAAACCGAAGCTGACCCCGTGGAACCGGTACCGGCTGGCCCGAGCGACACGAGCATGTGGTGCGGGCCGATCCGACGCGGCGACGGCAGACCTGCTCCGAGCACTGGCCGCGGAGCGAGCCACCGACGCGTTGCTGACCACGCCGACCCTGTCGCCGTGGGACGGCGTCACCTGGATCGATGCACCGGCGACGATCTCTCGCCACCGTCACCTGCCGAAACACGCAAAATCCACGTGGGATTGACCGGCGAACGATGGGACGCGTCCGGCGAGGTGACCGGTCACCGAGCACTCGTCCGGACGCGTCCCATCAAG
Source organism: Amycolatopsis sp. NPDC051371 (assembly GCF_040682155.1). Lineage (NCBI taxonomy): Bacteria > Bacillati > Actinomycetota > Actinomycetes > Pseudonocardiales > Pseudonocardiaceae > Amycolatopsis > Amycolatopsis sp. NPDC051371. The sequence continues at coordinate 233,606 of NZ_JBFBAG010000008.1, read as the reverse complement.
ACCTCACGCCGAGACCGGATCGTCCAGCTCGCCAAGCTGGCCGTCTCGTACCGGACGATAAGACACGTCCAGCGGATGCCGCTCGCTGTTCACCGGGCTTCCCGCCGACGACGTCACATCGGCGTCGGCTGCCGCTGGAGGAGTTCAAGCTGGCCACCACGTCGACGTCGACGTGGTGATCGTCAGCCCGCCCGCATAAGCAACAAGTCCCAGCAGCGTCCGTAATTACCGCCAAGCAGCAGCAAGATGATTTCCGTGTCGTCTGCAACCATTGCGGGACCAACGACAGTTGGTGATTCACCGGGAAAACATGTTCCAGATCCACCCTGCGGATCGATCATGGCGACGGCAATCAAACGTCCGGAAATGCCGATGAGAGGATGTCCGGGTCCAACCGAAGGCCTACGTGAGTCTTCAGCGCGAACACCTGATGGTCACCGGGTCGGTCACCCGCACCGAGGCATAATCGGACGACTGCGGGGGCATCGACGGAGTACACTTGTCGCGCATCCAAGCAAGGAGGCCAGGCAGCAGCAACGTCATGCTGACATCTTCGGCAAGCTACGACCGAGTTGCAGTCGAGCCATTGTGTGGCCTTGCCACCCAGTGAGGCGGGAGATGTCGTCGGTATGACTGATCGAAGTGGTCATCATGTCGGTCCACTGACGCGCGAAGAGGCGCTTGCTTCCGCCAAGGAGGAATACCGACGTCGGGACTGGAAATACTGGGAACCGCCGGAGGCGACCAGGGGATGGCGAAGGTGGGCCGTCCGCTCAGCGAGCGGCGACCAACCGACGCCATGGGTTTCCATCGACGCACGATCTGGCCGAGTGTTGCGCGTCGACCGGGAAGCACCACGAGCGCGGCACATCAGGTGGATGGCCGCAGGCATCATCGCGATAGCGGTTGGTGCAGTCATTGGAGCATTCCTCTGGGTTCGGATTTGCGACGAGCAGATCACCCAGACCGGGTCCGTCGTCAGTGTCTGCCGCCACGTTCAGGCAACCGATCCTCCAGTGATCGTTATTGCGATTGTCTTGCTCAGCAGCCTTGGCGTGTTCTACTCGGAGGTATCCGGTTTCGGCGTCACCCTCAAGCGCAAGGTTGTGGAACTCGAGGAGCGCACCAAGGTAACGCAGCAGGAATCGTCGACTACGCGACAAATAGCGCTGGAGAACCACCGGCATTACAAGGATCTAAAAGAGACTGCCGAAGACTACGGCGAGTTCAACAAGGATGTTGACCGTCGGCTGGCTCAGGCGCCATTGGATGCGGCCGACCAGGTCGAAAGCCACCCAGCAGTTGATGATAGAATTTATGGATTCGCAAGGCAATATGACACCCTAAGACGGACAATGCCAAGCGGCGATCGGCGCACCCATGAGATGACCGGAGTCGTCAACGAAATGCGCCGAATACTTCGTGGGGCGGCGGAATTCGACGTTAGGGCACACCTGACGAGCGAAAGCAGGGGCGCGCGGCTCGCCGCTTACGCCTACCTGACCGAAAACGAAGCATCGGATCAGCTTGACGCCCTTGTCGAGGCCGTGGTCGCCGAGGACAAGCCGTTTGGCCAGTACTGGGGACTGCTCGCGATTGAACATCAGACGGGGACTGGATCCCCTTATCTCGGTGAAGCTCTTCGCGGCCGCTTGACCGCCCTGCTGAGCACCCTCGGCCCGGGGACTGACCGGGCGCGTGTGATCGGCAGAATGCTCGCAGCCTCCCCAGCGCCGCCAATCTGACCGGCTCGAATTCGGACAGCGGTGCGCGATGGGAACCTGAGAAGCTACTTCGTCAGTGAAGGCACGATCACCCCGGTATCGCCGTCTTTCTATGCCGCGAAGCGGTGCTTGACAAGGCCCCTGAAGAGGAGCGGTCGGTAGCTCAAGCGCTTGAGCTACCGACAACCGTGATCGTGAGGTGCTCTGTGAGCGGGCTGAACGAAACGGCCGCGACTACCTGGTGGTAACCCGTTCGTAGAACCAGGGTCGAGCGACGCCCTGCGGCTCCGTCGTCCAAAAATCACTCAGCATGGCCTTCACTGGCGCAGCCGATCTTCGACCTGGTCCAGGAGCCTCAACAGCAGATCTGCGAGCAGCACCACCTCGCTGGCCACGATCGGGTCGTCATAGTCGACAGCGCGGTGCGATGTGGGATTCTTGAACAACCCGATCGCACCTTTGAACAGGTTCATGGCGGCCTCCTGCTCGCCGCCCTCGGCCTTGGTGTCCACCAGTGGCCCAGGTGACTTCGGCGCAAATGCCTGCTGCATCAGCGGAACGCCGAGCAGTGAGGCCGGTGCACCGGCCAGCTCTCGTACCCGGATCTCGACCTCGCGCATCGCCGCGAACACGGCCAACTCGTACTCACCCAGCAAGAACTGCTGCTCAACCCGCTCGGCGATCCGACGGTGTAGCGAGATTCTGAGACGCTCGGCAGCGGTCAGCTTGGCGATACCGTGTTCCACGGTGTCCCTGCCCAACCGCGTGATGCGGTAGGCGTCCGGAGAGGACTGCGCAGGGTCTCTCACGACGAGGCCATGCGTCATCAACCACCCCCAGCCCTCCGCTAGCGCTTCGCTGATCTCCTTGTCCCTCGCGGTCCCGTGCTGCTCGGACGCCCGCATCCAGTTCTGCCAGTTCCACCCTCCGCTGGAGGTGTAGTCCTTGAGGATCAGCAAGGCCAACGCGTTGATCGGGAGCGCAAGCGTCTCCTGCTTCGTACGGGTCCACGCCATCGACAGATCATCGCACCCCGACTTGACCGCAGCGGGCACTGCGACGCTGTCCGGTTCCGAGGTGCTCAGCGCCGTCTGACGACTCAGGGCGCATGATGCGCGAACATCGCGCGGACCTCCTCCATCCTGGCGGGGTGTACATCAGCTCGAGGAGCGCGGCGTTCTCAGCGGCGAAGCGGATGTAGGCCGTCACGGTGGCCCGCACGCGCGACGGGAAGCCTTCTTCGTCCGTGCCGGTCAACGCGGAGCGCCATGCCGTGTCCAGCCGGACGACCCCGACCTCGGCGAGCGCGTCGAGCAGCGCCTGCCGGTCCGAAAGATGCCGGCGCGGCGCAGTGTGACTGACACCGATCTCCCTGGCCAGATCGCGCAGCCTCGCCGGTGGGTTGCGCCCGCTGGCCGATCCCGACGCTGTGCACGACGTCGAGGACGACGAACTCGGGTAGGCGCCGCTGCGCAGGCCAGCCTCACCGGCAGACGTGCTGTGATGCGGTCGCCGCAGGTAGTCGCTCGGCCGACCGACGACGCAACACCAGATCCCGGCAAGAGCATCACCCGATACCCGCCCCGCGCGACGGACGCCCAGCGCCGGTCGTCGTTAGCAGGCTCACGATGACCTTGACGGCGTCGGCAGTCGCTTGGACTGAAAGGAGCCGTACTCGCTTTCGAGGGAGACTTCCTCCGCAGCCAGGCGCTGATACACCGCGGAGATGTCTTCGGGTGCGCCTGCCGCCTTGGTGTGAGCGCCGTCCGGTTCCGTTTCGATCAAGTAAGCTTTCGGGCAGTCACACTCCGCGACGAACGCGTAGAACCTGCCACGCAAGGCCTCGTCGACCAGGAACGCGGGGTAGTAGACGACGTGCTTGCCGCAGATCGTGGGCATCTCGATCAGCCCACCGACAGCCTCGCTCGGCGCCAGCTCGGTAGCAAGCTTCCACGGCCGCACCTGGATGTACTGCTCCGCCGAGCGGAGGTCCCTGCCTCCCGCGAAGCCGAGGAATGCGGCATTGTCGACAGGCGTGCCGCTGGGCAAAACGACCGGTCCCGCCGGAGGCCACAACTGCGGCAGGTTTTGCCGAGTGGTCACGTCGACCTGAAGGCTCGACGTCGTGAACCGCACGCCGTGCAGCACCAGCTGTCCGAGCACGACGGTCACGACGTACCCCTGGGGCTGATCAGGCTCAGGCAGCTCCTCGACGGTCACAGCCAGGGGCGTAACCCGCACATCCCAGCCACGGTCGCCCTCGTAGCGCCCGAGCCAGAACTGACAGGCAGGAAGAGGCTCGATCTTGTCCCGTAGTGTCCACAGCTCGCGATACTCCGACGCCGGCAAGCCATATCCTGCGTCCCGCTCTTTTTGCGGTGCCACCAACATGGCGGTGAGTGCCGTCTTCTGCGTCCACATCGCGATGGCCGCCGCATCCGCCGCCGCGATCTCCCCCGGCTCGCCCATGATGAACGGCGTCAAGACCCGTCGTGCGACGACTTCCAGCTGGCTCATCCACCCGTTGTTGCAGCCAGCGCAGACGTCCTTAACCGTCTGCCGGAACGGCGGGCGGACGCCGAGTGACCGTCCGATCCGGTTCAGAGGTCCGGCACCGTGTTCCACGGGTTCGAGTACGAGGCCGATCCGCGTCAACCAGTCCCCGAACACATGCTCGCCAGTCAGCTTGCCGGCGAAGCCGCAGAAGGCACAGCTGGGCATGATCCCTCCGCAACGGCCGTTAGAAGTCGGTTGGGCTGATGAACGTCGAGATGTCCGAACTCGGCGTGCACGGTTCCGCCAGCCGCCGGCCGCGCTCCTCCTCGGACCACTCGTGCTGTTCAGGCGGAACGTAGGAGGGATCAGCCCACTCGCAGTGCCGGCAGACACCGGCGACGACGCTGTAAGAACCGCATGACTCGCAGCGCTGCGGCGTCCTCGCGAGCCGCAGTCTCGCCGCGGTAAACGTGCCCAGCAGGTGCTCGACCGCCTTGAGCCCGATCTCGGCGTCCATCCGGATCGCGTTCTTCGCGTGGGTGAGCCAGTTGACGTACTCCCACGTCTCGACGGCCAGCTTCTTCAGATACGAGCGTAGGCGGGCCGCCGACTCGCCGGCCGCCAGCCTGTTGGCCAGCAGATCGGCCCAGCCCTTGAAGTCGGACGCCTTCGGCGCCACGGTGCTCTCCGGCACCAGATCGTCGTTGCGCGTCTCCCCGACGAAAGAGACCAGGCACTCACGCAGCCGCACGCCGACCGACTGAAACGTCTCGGCCTCGTCGCCGCTGTCGTAGGCCTCGAACGCCTGCTGCCAACGCCGCCACGAACCCGGCAGCAGATCCGCCACCTCAGGGGCGACCGGCACCTCACCTTCCTGGTTGTACTGCGTCCGCAGCATCAGCCCGATATGGAACGTCAGCACCACGTCACGGCTCTTAAAGTCGGCTTGGTCGTACAGGTTGGTCGGGTTAGTGACCACCCACCAGCGGCTCTCCACGCAGTGCACGTCCCAGATATCGTGACGCATCGGCCCGACCAGCTCGGACGCCACCTTCTCCAGATGGACGACTTCCTCGTGTGCCTGCTCCTCTACGTAGGCACGGATCTCGTCCTTCTCACGCACGGACACAACGCACTCCGCTCCATCGGTCGGCGCTCAACACGAGGCCCTGCCCACCCCAGCAGGGTCGTTTTGAGGCCCGGGCACGTTACGAGCCCGCAGAAGCCAGCCGGCTGCCGCAACTGCGCGAAGCAAGCTGACGGCCTCACGCCCGGACAGCTTCGCAGCGGCACTACCTCGAACTTCGAATCAGGAGCCCTCGGCGGTCAAGCCACCACGGTTGACATCAACGTGCACCCGTGACCAACTCTTGCCCCGTCAGCAACCGCAACAAGCTCAGCACGGTCGCTGACATCTCGATACCCCACCGCCAGTGATCAACCTGTCAATCTTGATCAATGTCAACATCGAGCTCATGCAATAGATCAGCAACTGCCGGATCCTGTGCTGCACGCCCTCCAAGGTCAGCGTTCCCGATAAGTGTGTCGAGCTGGTCGTCATCCAATGGCCGCAGCCGTCGCCGCCCATCCCAGCCCAACGTCTGCGAGGGAGCTAATCCCAGCGCATGATCCAGGTCAGGACTCAGAACAATTACCTTTACCAGGTGACCAAACGCATCCTTGTCAGAAATTTCCTGAAGATCACGCCTCGTCCTTGCCGATAAATCATCGCCGTCTGCCACCAGGATAAACCGAGTTGACTCGCGAAGCCCCGGCGCAATAGCTTCAACGATACGAGTCAAGTTTGCCGGACCGCCCGCAGGGATTATATCTGGCACGTCCAACCGACTCGGTTCGCCAAACAATCGCATGATCGACAGAAGCGCTCGCCGATCAAAAGGGCCTTCCACAACAAATACCTTACGAGCAACTGGCTTGCCGGCCCCGACGATCGAGAAGTAAGGCGTTCCAGCCTCAGCAGCTGCACGCAGTTTACGATCAATCATTCTTGCGATGTCCACTTTACGCGACACGACCTCACGGATGTCGTTCCCGTCTGCCAATATCAAATTCAGGTGCTTGCCAGCAACGAGTGCGTCAATTGCATCGGCACTGAAGCCAGCCATGCTCACGAACAGTCCAATCGTGCCAACGAGTTTACCATCAACTTTGCCACGAAACTGATACAGACTAGAGGCCGGATGGGGCGCTTGAGTCCATTTCGCCTCCAGAAGCATTGTCCTGCCGTTGAGGACAAAAGAACCATCAATCTCTTCGCCTAGCGGCCGGTAGCTCAGTCGTGGCTCCAGACCCGCCTCTTCTAGCATCGCATGGAGGATGCGCTCAAACTCTCGACCTCGACTGGCTTTGACTGCTGAGGTCGCATCTGCACTAAGGCTATCCAGTTGTTGGAACGTACTCCGCCAGTCGAGGGAAGGTTCCTCTTGAGTGCTGTGGGTCACCAGACAGTTCTAGCTGACCAGTTACGATAAATAAACCCCGGCACGCCAATCGCGTTTTGCTCGACAACCATGCCAGCAGCCTCGACGAACTCGAACCGGCCGCCAGCGATCTGCTGAACGAGGTGACATCCGCACCTGCGCCGCAGGACCACGTCGCGTTCATTACTTCGAGGCGCCCGCAGCGACCGTGGCGTCGCCTGGTCGAAAGCGGCCCGAGTCTAACGGGATTCGTCCGCGACAACGCCGCGTTGCCCAGAGGACTTGCTCGAGTTGCACCTCAACGCCCGTCGCCTGTCGAAATCCGCCCGCCGAGCGACTTCCTAATGCGACGATGCAAGTTGGCTGGCAGGGAGTCACGTTGCCGTGGTGATGCTGACCGGAACGTTGATCTGCTGGGCGACGGGTGTCCAGACGTCGACTTCGAGGTCTGGTGTCTCGATCGAGAGGATCAGGGCGTATCGGGCGCCGTCCTCGCTGCGGTCGCGTGTCTTGTTTTCCTTCCACCAGCCGGTCACCGGGAACACGGCCAGAGCGCCGCGTTGGGCGAGGTCGGCGGCGTTGCCGTTCCAGATGTCGGTGTGCAAGGACCCCGGCGCGCGCTGATGATCAGAACCGAAGAACCACTCGCCGGTGTCATTGCTGGAGGTGGCGCGCTGCTCGTCTTCGGCCAGGGCCTTCTCGTTGATCCGCTTCTGGAACTCGGCGTTGGACTCGGTCGCCCGGCGGATGTCGAACCGAAGACCGTGCGACGCGTAGCTGTAACGACGCTGCCAGCCGCGCCGGCCCGGGTTGGGTTCGATGAAGTACGACAGCGTGACCCGCAGGCGGACCTGCGCTTCCCCGAGATCGGCCAGCACGTCGGTGGGCCAGGGCAGAACGTGGTAGTGGATCTCCCGCATGGTGCCGGCGGCGAACGGGTGGATGGTGTCCTGCGCGATGAGGGTCAACGCGTCGGTGGCGCTGCGAGTGGCCCGGGCGAGGTCGGGGACGCCCATGCCGTAGCGGCGGTGGAGGGCGATCCGGGGCGCCTTCTTCCGGTTGGCCGGGAATCGGGCCTTCATCGCGGGCGTCCACTCGGCGGAGTGCACGATCAGCGCCCGCACGGTCTCCGGCCACAGCGCCGGGTACTCCGCCATCACCGAAGCCGACAGCGCCGCGGCCTGCGCAGCGGCGGCGCTGGTCGCATGCGTCGTGGTCAGCAGCCGCGTGGTTCCCAGCGGCGCGTTGGTGGTCAGTACCTGCAGGTTCGGCGGGGTGTCGAACTCCGTGCCGTCCGGAGAGCGGGCCACGTTGCCGCCTTCCAGCACGACATCGGGCTTGACCGGCCAGCCCCGACTGAACGCCACCGAGGTGCGACTGAACGGCGAGAGCTCGCCGCGCGGCGCCCAGGGCGTCCAGCCGGCGAAGTCGGCAGCGGCGCCGGTCATGGTGTCCAGGTCGGTGTACGCGCCGACGGTCAGCACGTTCCACGCCTGGGCCGGGTCTTCCACCGGTTCCAGATCGCTGCGGTCGAGATGCTCCTCACCCGGATGCCAGGACCGCACGTTGCCGGCCGACACGACGAACAGCCGCTTCGCGTCGTGGTCGGCGTCGTCGAGGAACACCAGCCCGTCCTCGTCGGCGAGGACGCTGCGACCGGCGGCGAGCGCGTCGAGGCTGGCCGACCAGGACGACGGCTGCCCGGCCGCAGCTACGGCTGCCGCGCCGTTCGTCGATGGGGATGCGGGTGCGGTGACGGCGAGCGAGTAGACCCGCCGTCGATCCGGTGCCTGGATCTCGGCCCTGCTCGTGCCAGCTGCGGTGACGGCACCGTAGAGGTCGGGGGCGTTCTGCAGCGGCGGCGGCGGGAGCAGCTTGACCGACTCCAGCCGATGACGTAGCCGCAGTAACTGCGGTGAGGCCAGGGCCTGTCCGAGGTCGCCGTACAGGGCGAGGCCGGCCATCTCGGTGCCGTGCCCGCGGTCGTCGTAGACCGGCCAAGCGGGGTCCGCGGCGTGGCAGTCCTCCAGGGGCAACGAGCCCCGCAGCAGGGGGTGCTCTTGGTAGACGCCGCTGTCGATGACACAGACCGCGGGCGCCTGGGGGTCGGCGGGCTCGAGCCGGTCCACGAGATCGCCGATCCAGTCGGCTTGCTCGGTCGCGTCACCTTCCGCGAGGAACTGGGTCGGGTCGTGCGGCCGGCGCAGCTCGGCCAGGTCGTCGAGCACGTCGACGGCCGAGGCGAGCTGCTCAACGGTCGCCTCGACCAGCAGCACCGTGCGGTCCCCGAAACCGAGGCTGCGACGACCAGTGCGCAGACCGGTGGCCGAGGCGAATGCTCGAAACCGACTCACTTCGTCCCCGTCGCGACGGCGCAGCCACGCCTCCCACCAGAACACCTGCCCCGGCTCCGGGAACTCGGCCGGCGGGTCGGTCCACAACGCCGCAATCGACGCCGTTCGCACTGCCTGGATACGGTCAACCAGGTCCCGGTTATCGGGCTTCGCGGCATCGGCGGTTTCGACGTACTGGGTGATCCGGTCCAGGAAGTGGTTGAGCTTGCCCTGCGGGACGAACACAGTCGCTCGCTCCACGCTCACGCCGTCGCCGAGGTCGACCTCCTGCACCGACCGCAGCTCCGGATGGACAGCGCCCTGCCGGGGGTCGAGCTTCTCCAGCGCCAGCTGCACCCCGGGGAAGCTCTCGAAGCTGACGTAAACGCCGTCGACCGCACCCTCGACCTGCACCTCACACTGACGCCGTCGTTCGTCCGCATCGGCGTCGACCTGACGCAGGGCGTTCTGCAGCTGCTCGCCGTGCTGACGCCGATCCGCCGGCACCGGGACCGCTTTGCCCTTGACCGGGCGCGGCGGCGGCGAGTAATCGACGGCCCGCGCAGGGACCGGGATGAACAGATGAGGGCGATCGCGGGGTTCTGGCACGACGTTGCCTGCGGGTCAGCCGAGCAGGTGCTGGCGCCGCTCCTGCAGCGCCGCGCACAGGCTCGTCGTGGTGACCTTGCCGTCGCCGGCCAGGATCGCTTCCTTGGCCGCCAAGTCCGCGGCGATGGTGATCTCACCGTGGCTGAGCCCCTCGGCAGCCGCGTCGACCTTCGACCAGCTCAGCCGGTCGGTGGGGACATTGGCCAGGCGGGCACGGATCACGTCGCGTACGACTTCGCGGGCGGGCAGCGGGTAGTCGATCACCGCGTCGAAGCGGCGGAACATCGCCCGATCGAGCAGCTGCGGGTGGTTGGTCGTGGCGACCAGCAGGCTGTCGGAGGTGTCGACCTCGAGGAACTGCAGGAACGAGTTGAGCACCCGCCGGATCTCGCCGACGTCGTTGCCGGCGGCGCGGTCGCCCGCGAGGGCGTCGACCTCGTCGAACAGGTAGACACCGCGGGTCTCCGATAACGCGTCGAAGATCAGCCGCAGCTTCGCGGCCGTCTCCCCCATGAACTTGGTGATCAACCCGTCGAGCCTGATCATGAACAGGGGAAGCCGCAGCTCGCCGGCCAGCACGTGCGCCGATATGGTCTTGCCGGTTCCCGGGGGGCCGGTGAGCAGCAGCCGCCGTAGAGGCTGGAAGCCGTGCGACCGGAGGCGGTCACTCTGTCGTTGCTCCAGCAGCACGCGGGCGAGGCGTTCTCGCACATTTTGATCGAGGGCCAGGTCGGCGAGGAGGTTCTGCGGGTAGGTGACCGTCAGCAGCTGCGCTAGCTCGCCGCGCGGCTGAACCACCGGGACAGGACGCGACGCCGTGAACTTCGAGCCCTGCTGTGTACGCAGCGTGTCGACGAGGTCCCGCAGATCCTGAGCGAACCGGTTCTGCCCCTGCCGCGCCGCCCCCGCAGCGACCTGCAGGGCCACAGAGTAGAACCGGGTGTCGTCCCCCTCCGCATGGCTCTTCACCATGGCTTTTACCTGGTCAGCCGTGGCCACGACCTCACCTCCCCTCCGCGTGTAAGCACTCTGTCCGACCATAGCGCGCCAAGCCAGCAACGCAGCGCGAGACTCGTCGAATCCGCAAGAGGTCCCGACCACCAGGTCACCGGTGTCCGGTACAGCCACCGCGCATAGCACTGCCAGTGAATCAGCGCCTTGCGCAGCAGTGCGGCCGGCTATCGCAAGGCAGTTCTTCCCCCAGCAATCGGGTATCTCGCCATGTTGGCGACGCACCTGCTTGTAACAGGCCTCGCCGTGCCTGCGTCAGGACTAGGTAGACACGGCAGCTGCGCGGCGGGAGGTGACATGAACGGACCAGAGCAACCTTCCCCAACGGCCAACGACAAAGCCCGCAGTCGACGACGCCTGCTGATCGCTAGCGGACTGACGCTCGGCGCCGCGACGTTGTTCCTGGCCATCGCGACACCGATATGGGTTGCCGGCCGACAGCCAGTCACGCCAGACACCCCGTCCACCCCGCCACGCACAACCGCCACACACTCGGACTTACCAGAATCAACCTCCGAATCAACAAGAAGATCCACCCCACGGCCGGCAACCGGAACAAGCCGAACCACCCTGCCTGCCAGCAGCGCAGCGCCGCCGCCATCAACCCAGGCCACACTCAGCACGCAGGCACCAGTTTCCGATTTCGTCGATGACTGCCTGCACGACTCCGCCGACGCAAACCTCGATAGCCCTCGTTGGCGTCTCGGCCAGATGGACTACCCGCGGACGATGTCGCTGGAGCTGGGTGTCTCCAGCGTCTACCTCGCCGCAGTCGACATCAACAACGCGCCATTGCCAGCATCAGAGATAATACCGGCACCCGATGCCACAAGCACGCGCATCGCCGTCCAATGCGTCCTCAGCGCCCGATTAGTCGGAGACGATACTGTCGACGTCACGCCCGAAGAGTGGGACGCACGCCGATTCAATCCCGCCGGCATCCTCAACTGGGCATGGCGGGTGACCGGCAAAGAACCAGGAAACTACCAGCTACAACTGGAACTCCGGCCAGCCGTGGTCACAGCCAACACCGGTGACATCATCGCGATCGCAGACCCCTCTCAGCAAACCACCACGTTCGTGACCCAGGCCGAGGTTCGCGGATCATGGCCTCAGAACCTCGGACACTGGTGGAACGACAACTGGCCGGCGATCGTACTGGTCATAGGCGGTGTCGCTGGCGCGGTCATTGCTGGTATCAAATGGGGCAGCAAGGTCATCATCGCTAGCCACAGTTTCCGAGCCGCTTGGCGCGGCAACCAGCCACAGGACAAAACAGAGCAAGACGAGGCCGAGCAGTCAGATCGCCCCGCAACCAAACGGAAGAAATACCCGAAGCGTGAGCATTGAGAGACAGAGTCTGAGGCAGTAAAATCCCGCCAGGGACGCGCTCGCCAAAGTCGTCGCGCATAAGCGTCATTATGCATGGCCGAGTCCGTTCACCCCTTGCGAAGGCGTAGGACGTGACGGTCCCCTTTGACATCTGAGGAGATACCCAACCAGGGCTCGCAAGTCGACTGTCAGCGCGGGGATCGCAGCGGCCTGCCGCTCAGTTTATGGCGACTGGGGCGCCCATTCGAACGGCTCCCACTCGGTCCATCCCGCACCTGCCCAGTACCAGCGGTGCAGCAGGGCGGCGCCGTGGTCGGTGGTCGCGAACAGTTCGAGGTGTCCGGCGGTCAAAGACGTGCCGGTGATGGCGACGACGTGTTTCACCGGCGGACATCGGTGTCCAGTCGGGATCCCATCCCTCACCCCATCCGGCCGCATCGCCGGGCGAACTCCGCGCCGTCTTCCAGGACGACGACCAAGTCTTGTTGTGCTCGCCGAGGTGAAACCGGCTGTGACGGTCCGGACGGGCCTGGAGCGTCCCTGTCGGGCCAGACACTCCAGTCACCGATGGTGTTCAGGTGGTTCCATCGGCGCAAAAGTCAGCTCTTGGTGACGGCGAACAACTCGCGATGACCACAGGGACGTTTCTTGGCCGACCAGGCCACTCCGACAACCGGCTTCGGTGCCTAAAAATCTGTCTGCCCGACCAGTCCCGGCGATCACGGTCGGAGAATCCTCGGGTGAACACATGGCCGTCGGTGGTCATCACGAACAGATCTTGGCAGCCGTCCCAGGCTGAGCCGGCGTCGATTCCAGTGATCTTGCCGGGGTTGCCATGACCCGCCACGGCGACAACCGCGCAGGACTGTCCTCGTGCAACGGTGGATCAAGCCCTGATCGCCCGCCAGGAGTGGTAGTTCGGGCTGACACCCGGATACGCAGATGGGGCAGACGTTGCTCCGTCAGGTGCGACACTGCGGTGGCTCGACTAATCCTCCACGAGGTTCGCGACGGCGCCGGCCGCGCCACTGCCCAGGGCCACCGAAAGGGGCACGATCAGGGGTCCGATCAGCGGTGCTGCGAGTGGATTGGCCACCGCGATGACCGCGCCGCCTAGGGCCACCAGTATCCGTAGAAGGCGGCGCCGCCTTCTACGGCCGACCTCTGCGGCGCGTCTGGCTTCGACGAGCGACCGATGGATCGCGCACGCGGCCTCTGCACCTGCGGTCAGCGCAGTCAGTACGTCAGCTTCGTTCCGGATGACTGTCCTCGTCGCTTTAAAGGTTTCGAAGGCGAGGTCGACATGCTTCGATGCCAGGTCCTCAGTCAGCCCGACGAGTTGGAGCACATGCCGCTCTGTGTCTATGAACTTATCCATCGTTATGCCCGGCACGCCACCGCCGTTCCGGATGAAGTCGTTGTCCTCGAGGCTGATCTTTATGTAAGGTATGTGCAGCTCGTCGCGAGCGCGAGTGAGTGCGATGCAGGCTCGGCCGGCGATCTGCTCTTCGAGTTGTCCAGCCAGTTGATCCTCACCGGCTAGGAGTGCGACATCGCGTTGGATTGAGGCTTCCTCGACTTGGGTGAGGATGGCGGCGAGGTAGGTCGGAAGGCTCATCCGCACGAGTGGATCGGGCATCGACGTCGGTGGCGTCGTCGCATCTGGCGTGGGAGTGTCTGGTGTGGACATTGGTGGCCTCCATCGGGCTCTAGGGAATGGTGCCAGCTGACTGCAATAGGAATTCGGCCATGTCGTCCAGGTCTTTTGGATCGGTCGGCAGGTCGACGAAGGTCAGCTCCTTGCGGCCGAGTTGCTGCGCGAATGTCTGGGTGGCGTCGGGGGCGACGCCGAGCTTCGTTCCCACGAACGCGCGGTGGGTGGACAGGACGCCGGTCTCCACGGTGTACTGCTGGCCGTCAATGAGCAGTCGGCCGCCTGCCTCGCGCACCACGTCTCGCTCGGTCTGCGCCAACGCCTTCAGTGCCCCGGCGTCTCCGGCTTTGAACTGCGCCGACAACACCACGACGGCCTTCTTGGTTTCCTCGTTCACGAGGACGATGGCATCGTCATAGGAAAGAGCGAATCTCGTGGTGTCTTGCACCGTCGCGCGGATCGGGGTTCGGGCGACCTTGAGCGTGTAGCCGGCGCCAGCAGGGCTCTCCAGGAACCGTCGCGCTCGGGCGAGTTCGGCCATGCGGATCCTGCGGTATCTGCTGGCCCTGGCGATCGCGTCACCGAGCACACCTTTGATCGCCCCGATTCGCCAACGTACTTCGTCGGCGAGGGCCTGACCGGCGCGCTTGCGCACGTTGGGCGGGATCGGCGGTATCCGGGAAACCGCGGCGACGATCTCGGGCCAGCTCTCCTCGGCCAGCCACGGCAGTACCCGGCGAAGCACGGCGGCAATGGGAGTGGTGGGGCCGAGGGCGCCCATCGCCTCGACGAGGGTTCGTCGTAGGGTTTTCGCTGCGGTGCCGGCGACCTGTCGTTCGAAGCCGCGCACGACTGTCGACAGCGCGCCACGAATGCGCTGCACCTCGTTGGCGCCCAGGCCAGCGGCCTTGCGATTGCGCGAGATCGTGGCAGCGAGCGCGTCCGCGGCCGCGCGGATCTCAGCGACGCCTCCGTACCCCAACGCCTGCTCGAATGCTCGTTGCGCGATCGCAACCTCGCCGACTTGCCGGGCCACCTTCTCGACCAGGTCGAACGCCGTCGACCGGGCCGCCGGTGCCGCTGCCTCGGCCACTTTTCCCGCTGCGGCCTTCGCGGCTGTCGCGGCCACCTTTGTCGCTTTCGCCGCCACTGGACCGACAGCATTCCGGCCAGCTTTCCCCGCGGCATTGCCGAAGGTGGCGGCGATCTCCCCCCTCGCTTCCTCGAGCAGCGCTCGAGTCGATCGTGTCGCGGTAGTTTGGCCGGCGACTGGCCGGATGCGGCGGACCGCCTCGGCCAACTCGTCCTCGGTCAGCGTGTCCAGCGCCTTGGTCAGTTCGTGACGGGCCACCGCCAGCCGCACCAGGCTGTTCTTGGTTCCTGGCCAGACCTGCGCGACGTGGATGACCGCATGCAACCGTGTGACGGCGACCGCCACGTTGGGCGAGACGTCCATGACGGCCGAGAGCGGGCTGAACCCGAGCCGGAGACCTGCGACTCCACCGCCTCCGCTGGGCAGCAATCGGCGAAGCGCGCGGACGAAGATGTTCTCTCCCTTGTCGGCGGCCTGCCTAGCGGCCTTGGCGGCAGCCGTTTCGATGGCTACGGCGGGCTTTGTGAACGTGGGCGCTGAGACCTTGGGCGCTTTGAATCGCGGTGGCATGTCCGCCTCAATCCACCAAGGACGCAGTCAGCGGCGCGACGACGCTGACCAGGGTCGTGACCTTGCCCGGCGGCAGTCCGCCGGCGACTTCGCCGGCACACTGCAGGGCGAGGCGGATCACAGACGGCTCGGCAGCCAGAGAGTCGGCCGGATCGAGAGCACAGTTGTAGGCGTCGCTGTCGCGCATATAGCTCGAGACGTGCTCGGCGATGCCCTTGACCGCGAGTACCACGTCGGCGATCACGGCCAGTGGTGGCGCCACCAGGTGCATCGTCACCATGGCGCCCATGATCGCCGCGGTCTCTGCGAAGCCGTCCCGAAGCGACGGATCGGCCGCGCCGTAGGCATCCGCGACCGCCTGCCGGGTCGCGCTGACACCGGGCCCGACGAGGTCGGTTACCGCCTCGGCGACCATCTTCTGGTACTCCCAGGGACCGAGTGGGCTGCCGAGCAACCGTCGCAGGAAGCCGCCGCCGCCTTTGATGCCCCCTTCGGCGAGTCGCTTGCCCAGAGCGGCCGCCGGTCCCTCCTCGAACCGAACGTCGTCCGGGTGCATCATGGTGACCGCAGCGCGCCGAGCCACCGTGCTGGCGGCGGCCCAGGTGGTGGTGAGGGCGGTGATGATGCTGATCTGCAGGGCTTCGTCGGGTTCCAACGGTGCCCGTCCCCGGACAGTCGGCACCATCCGATGCAGGACAGGGTGCTGGGCGCCGAGCCGGTCACGTAATGCCGCCCGGACGGTGGCCCTGGCCGCCGTACGGCGGATATCGGCGAAGGCCACGGCCGTGCCGGCAGCGGGGACCAGGACGCTGGCCATCGCGATGAGCAGTGCGTCGGCGACCTTGTCGAGCGTCTCCTCGGTTTCCACTTGCTCCAGGTGCCGCACAGCTGTGCGCAGTGAGGTCATGTCGGTGTTGCCGGCCAGCGTGGTCGTGTCGGGAAAACGCAGCGTCTCCTTCGCGAAGATGGCGTCGTCGTATCCGGTCAGGTAGCGCTTGGCCTCTTCGTGGATCACCTCCTTCGCGGCGTTCAGGCGTTCCAGGCACAGTGCCTGGGCGGCGACCTCAACCTTCGCCAGTGCCTGATGCACCTCGGGCGCGAAGCGTGCGCACGCCGCCTGCCAGGCAGCCAGGGCGGGCCGATTCTCGAGCATCACCTGCTCTGTGTCGGCGATTCCTCGGCGCACGGCCTCTCGATCGGCGGTGCGCGGGGGGTTCGCCAGGCCGCGGAGGCCCGCCTCGGCCGTCTCGACCCGCGCCGTCAGCTGGTGTCGGTACATGTCCACGCGGGGCCAGCCGTCCAGCAGGTGTGCCGACCGCAGGAACGCGTCGATGGCCGCCTCGTCGTTCAGGGCCAGCGTGACGTCCTGTCCGTCCACGCCGAGCCGCAGCACCCCAGCCCGCTCAGTCGTCATCGACGTGCACGCTGATCGTCGGCGCGACTGGCGGCGAGGGATCCGTCAGGTCCGGCGGTGTGGCCGTCAACCGCGCTGCCAGCCGGTCCGCGTGCAGCTCCGCCTCGCGCGCCTGCGCCACGCTGAGCCGGACTTGCGCTGAGCGTCGCTTCTCTAGATGCTCCTCACAGCCGCTGCAGCCGCCTAGCCACGACTCGACGCTCAGCCCCGGCGTGGTCAGGATCGTGTGGTCGGTGGCGATCTCGTCCCCGGCGGCCTGCGCGTCCTCCGCCGCCTTCTCAAGGATGTCCGACAGGTTCTTGACCAGCTTTGCCAACGCAGTCTCGGCCAGCGGTGTGAGCGGCACGGCGAGGTTCGGTCCGTCCGAGGCGACGACGTGTGGTTCGAAACTGCCGACCGTCAATTGCGGGGCGATCTCCATCAGCCGCTGCAACTGCTCGCTCGGCGGCATGCCTTGGAACAGTACGAAGCGGTAGTAGTCGCGGTGTGCGTTCAGGTGCGCCAGCAGCGCCTGCCGACGTTCCATTGCGGCGCCGACGTTCTCCGACCCGAACTTCATCTCCAGCTTGTCGGCGATGGTCGTCTGGGTCTGCTCGCTCTGAGCCTGTGCGACGGCTTCCGCGGCGGCGAGCATGCCGGTGCCCTCCGCTTCCTTGCTCTCCCACGCCTGGAAGGTCGTCCGAAGCTGGTTGAGCAGGCCCGGGATGCCGCCGTCGTCCGCGTTGTACAGCCCATTGTCTTTCACGCGCGGGTACCACCACCACCAGGGCCCGCCCTTGACCGAGACCCGGGAGAACAGCCCGGCATTCTCCTTCTCCCCTTCGGTCAGGCTGACCAGCCCGTCCAGCGGCGGGGCGCCGCCTTGTGCTGGGACTGCGGCCACGATTCGCCGGGCATCATCCGGCCCTGGCGTCGCCGCCAGGTCGCCGAGCGCCGCGGGGATGCCGGTGCCGAACTTCGTGACGAGCAGCCGGGTCCAAAGCCACTGCTGCGCAGCCTTCACCTGCGGGGCCGTCGGCGTGTTCCATCCCGCGATCGCGGTGAGTGCCCCGTCCACATCCGCTGTCGGGTACGGACTCCACCGCCGTTTCAGGTCGGTCAGCAGCGCGAGCAGCGGCTTCAGCTGAGGGTTCTCCGGCTTGGTGTCGTCATCCGATCCATCGGGCTTCTTCTTTTTCTCTCGCTCCCGGTCCAGCTCCCGCTCCAGCTTGGCCTCGCTGGCGAGCCGGCGAATCTCGGCCTCTGCGTACCCGTACGCGGCGAGCAGCCGGCACGCGTCGAACCCGTCGGCCAGCGCCGGGTCGAGCAGCCCCTCACGCAGCGTCGCCTCGTTCACCCGGGCAGTGAGCTCGTCGAAGAACTTCACATCGACCGGATTGGGTACGAGCACGACGACGCGGACCGCCGGGCGCACGAAACGAATGTCAACGTCGTAGTGAGCGAGCACCTCATGGAAGTTCAGGGTCAGCGTGTGACAGTCGTTCGGGTTGCGGATGGTGCGTACCACCTGGTTGGTCGTGGTGCGCTCCACCGATTCGGCAATCGTCGTGATCCGCCGGGAGCGCACCCTGGTCGCCGCGCGTGTGGTGGATTCCCGCACGTGTTGCGTGGAGTTCCGCGCCGTCGTCGCGAGACTGGTCGTGTTGGACACCTGACCGCCGGCTTCGAGGTGCACGGAGGCGACGCCGTTGGAGTATGACGCGTCGAGCGAGCCGTGTGCCTGTGCGTTGAACTCGTTGGACTGGGTGACTTCTCGGAAGACGTCCTCGGTGTCCCGGGTCGTGGAGGTGAAGTCGAAGTTCTGCTCGACGTCGGTCTCGGACGACTGGGCGAGCGACTTTGTGCGCCGCTCCCAGCTGGAGACGGCGATGGTCATCTCCTCCCCAGGCGCGAGGGCGAGCGAGGAGACCAGGTTCCCGCGGCTGAATCCCTTCAGCCTCCAGGTTTGCTTCCACGGCAACAGGATCGCGACCGGGAGGCCCTGCGTAGTGAACGCCGGCTGCTGCTGCGGCGGTTGATTGGCCTGCGGGTCATCGTTCCCCGCACCGCCATCAACAGTTGCGGTCCCGAAACGATACAGCTCGCGACGCAACCTGCCGAGGTCGTAACGGGTGTACTTCGGGTCGAGGACGTACGCCCGGCTGATCTCCATCAGCCCCGGCTCTGCGGCCTTGAAGCCCAACGGATACAGGGTCACCTCACGGTCGCCGACTGCGGTGGTCACCGGTTCGCCTTGGAGCAGCGCCCGCACGCCCGTGGCGTCTAGCGGTACGACGGCAGAACCGCCATCCGTTGTCGGGACGATCGGTGCAGACAGGAACTCGACGACGTCACGGATGCCGATCCGCTCCGCGGCAGGCCGTGTGGCGGGCAACGTCCCACTCGCCACGGTCACCTTCGCTAGCCCGTTCACCCGGCCTTCACGCCACGTCGGCGCGACAGCCTCGCCGTGCCGCGCGAGCTCGCCAAGTGTCCTCTCGTCCAGCCGTATCCTGTTTTTTGTACCGGCACCGATTTCCCGGGCCGCGATCAACGAGTCCAGCTTCGCCCCGTCGACCGAGACCGACGCGACGGTCGGCTGCAGCCGCACCACGTCCGGCGCGGCATCGCCAACCCTCGCCATTACGGCGACCTCCCGCCCGGCGCGCAGCTCCCGCACCGCCAGCGGACCAAGGTCGAGCGACACAGTAGCACCCCGAACGTGCAGCACGCCGGTCCTCACCAACTGCTCGACATCGTCGACCTTCCAGGCGGACTTCGCCGTGCCGGTGACCACGCGGTCAAGGTCGGCCGCCTCGACGGCCTGCAACGACAACGTCCGGCCCGTCGTGGGTGCATTCGGTGCCCCGACACCTGGCAGATGTCCACCGTCCGCGGTCGCCCCGCTGGTGCCAGTCTGCAAGATGTCGCCGTCGGCGCTGAGCAGGAGCGGCGTGACCTGCCGCTTGCCACCTAACATTCGCTCGTCGTAGAGCCGGACGAACTGACCGAAGCGAAATTCGCGCGTTACCCCCCACGCAGGCAATCGCGCGGAACAGTTTTCGGCTGTGAGCACCGGCATGACATCCTGAGCCAGCCCCTCAGGCACAAGAGCTGTACCAACATCGGTATTTGTCATCACCTGGCTCCTCGTCTCGCACATTAGCCGACTTCGACAGCGGTCAGGAGATCCGCTGGTATTCCAACAGGCTTCGTCGCGCACAACCAGTGCCGAAAGACCTGATTCAGTCTCGTCGTGCCTGGCAGGCTGGGTGAGCCAGACGAGCCGGGCGGAAACGAAGCTTCCCTTCGCAGGCCACCAGTCTCACCCCTGCCGCCCACAAGGCTCGTTCCTGACGCACAGGGAACGACGGCTGGCGTGCATCCTGATGTTCACCCGACTTGAGCGCGGTTCGTCGCGCCACGAAGTTCCGCCGTCTGGACGACCCAGAACACCGCATACCAGAAGATGATCAGCGCCTCCAGCCACAAGGCCCAGTGCTGCACACCCATGCGCCAGAGGATGCCTCCAGCTAGGAGCGACACGATCATCGCGATGGCGACCGCGATGTACCAGATCGTGAACTTTCCCTGGGGGGCCGTCCAGGCGTTCGCCAGGACGACGACGATGATCCCGATAAACAGCGGTACCGCCGCGTAGATGTGGCCGTGGTCGAGGAACCAGTTTCGTTCGTTCCAATACAGCCAGATTCCGAAGAGCAACACGGCCAGCGTAACCAACAGTGAGACGACGGTGTACAGGCTGGGACTTTCGAGCTGCCCGTGACGGAGTCTCCGCGCGATCAGGCCGACGATCGTGGCGGCTACGCCGATCACGAGCAACGCTCCCACGTTGGTCTTGACCGCGGCCTCGATCTCGGGCCGGTCCGGGCCGTTGACCGGCAGACAGGCGTCGTCGATCTTCGTCGGCACGAACGCGACGATGAACGCCAAGAACCCCGAGTAGTCGAGCGCGGTGTTCTCGTAGTCGGTGTTTCCGCGATAGACGATCATACAAGCGCCGATCGCGCACAGAACACAGACAAAAACTGGCCGGACCGAGGTGAAATAGTAGGCGCTGATCGAGGTCTGCCAGCACTGCCCACCATTGACGAACCAAAGCTGCAACAGGATGGCGAGGAAGAGCATCGCCACGAGCATGACCATGGCGACACGAAGGGCCAGGTAGGTTTGGTGGATATTTTCTTCTCGGTCTTCGACGTCCATCTTGACCTCCTCTTGAGAACTACTAATCCCGTACAGCACTTCGAAAAGCAGAGCGACCGTTCAGGAAATCCCGCTAGCGTGATCCCATGGCCACGACAGCCGCTATCAGCACCGCGCGAAGGGCGGGGAAGGCGTCCAACGCCTCGAATAACCGAGTCGTCCTCTACCAGGTCGAACACTGTGGCGAAGAGCGGCAGGCAAAGGCCGGAACCCCCAGCGCGAGCCACAGGGACCATCCCACGGAGGTGCGGCCCGGCACCTTGTGCAAGCTTGCAAGTAACGATTCGAGATGAGCCACGCCGGCCACCCACTCACCGTCGGACAACAGTTGTCCTAAGGTCGCGGATTCTTCACCGGCTGTTACCGCTCGGTCAAACCGTCACCTGAACGGGTAGCAGTCCGCCTGCACTCGGTCGCAGCAACCCTCCAGACCGGTGTATTCCAGCTCCAGGAGCCCTGGTCACCTCTGTCGCCTCGACAAGGAGCCGCCAGCAGATAGAACGGCGAACCTAAGCATGGGAGGCAGGGAGGCGGCAGGCACGCTGGGTTGGCCGCAAGCAGCGAGCGCTCCGGCACGACCAACCCTGAAGCGCGGCTATCCGGCCTCAATTGACCACACCTCGGCCCGCGACGGACACCCTCACGCTGCGTACGCTGCCCACGGTCGCCGCCGGCGAGAACGTCTATGCCGCTGACAGGGCTCGCCACCAGAGCTATGGCCCCACTTCTCGAATCACTCGAAGCCCTTACCGCTGTCGAACAAGACACGAGCAGGCCGATATCCGGTCTTATGTCAGCTGACCGTGCCACCGAAGTGACTCACGCACCGTTGACCCAGCTGCCAGCAAGCGCGGGTCAGTCGGTCTTCCGGCGTCGTTGCAGCCATGTCTTGCGGCTGGTGTATTCGCCCAGCCCCGCTTGGCGCAGGATGCGATCGACGTTGGATGGGCCGATCCTGACGTTGGTTTCCTTGATCCATTCCGCCGCGGCGGCGAGCGAGCCAGGTTGGTTCTGCTGGCGCAACTCGGCGACCAAGCTCTGAAGCGCGGTACTGGAGCGGCCCTGCAACGCTCTGCGCACCACCATCGTTCCGGCCGCTAATTCGTCGCTCCTGAACAGGAACGCGATGTCATGCGCAATGGCCTTGATACCACGTTCACTGGCCACGACCTCCTCCAGCACAGCATCGGCATACGACGGAAACTCCGCGGCCTGCAAGCCCTCGACGAGCGTACCCAGCCGCTCCAGTGGTTGAGCCAGTAGATAGTCGCGCACGACATCGCCGACCACTTCGTTCGAGAGAGTGTCGACGATCGACGCCAGCGGCGGCTTACCTGCCCGAATCGAGAGAAAGACGAGGGTCTTGGCATCGTCGAGAGAGAGGGCGCGGATCAGCTTGGCCAGTGCCTGGGCATTGGCGCTGCTGACGATCCTCAAGAACATCTTCTCTTTCGCAGATGGCTCTAGGCGGTCGATGACGACCGGGACGAGGTCAGGCCGCCACCCGGCCGCATCCGCGAGCAAGTCGGTGACCTCCTGCGCAACACCCGGATGCGCCGGCGCGAGCGCTGCCAGCAAGTCGGCGCAGTCGCTCGTCGGGCGGTAGGCCGTATTTCGAAGGACACGCTGCCGATCTCGGTTGTCGCATCTAGCGAGCAGGTCGACTACGGTGCGCACTGTCGCCCGGTCGGCTGTCTCCTCGAGCAGCTTTCTCGCGTCGACCGGCCGGCCCTGTTCGCGTAGTGCGGCGACGATCTCCAGGACCGCTGGTGCGGGCCGGGACGTCGCCGCACGCAAGCAGAGTTGGTATGCCGCTTGGTCGTGCTCACGGGAACGCAGCTCGGCGGCGAGGACGGTGACGTCGAGGGGCGACAGTACCTCCGCTGCCCGGATCATCGTCCGATCGGCGTGTGGCGTCTGGTCGGTGTTCCAGAACGTGGTCGCGATCTCGAGCAGCGACTCGACATCGCTGGCTCTGTCGATCACGCCTTGGACGATGCGAGCGCTCTCCTGAGGACGGCCCGCCTCGGTCATCGCTTGGCAAAGCTGCGCCACGACCTCGAGCGGCCGGGTGGCCACGACGTCCACCGAAGCGGCGTAGAGGCCGAATGCTGCCTCCTCCCGGCCGACGTCACGTAGCTCGTCGGCCAGGGCGGCGACAGACGCGGCGGGCAGCTTGCTCGCGGCCTCGATGATCAAGCGGTCCACCTCGTCGCGGAGTCCCGCCACCCATAACGCGTTGACCAGGCCGATCAGCGCCGACCGTGCCTGTGCGGCCTCGGACGCGGCGGCCAGCAGATCGTCGAGCTCGTCAGTACGCTGGCCTGCTTGAAGGAGGCGCGCCAGGTTCGCCGTGTCAGCGAAGTCGCCAGCGCCGACGGCGTGCACGAGCTGGTTCGCCTCTGTGGGCAGATCGGTGTCGGATAACGCGTCCGCTATCCGCAGCACCTCGACCGCAGGCCGTTGAGCTGCCGCCATAATCACAGTTCTGACGTCCGAGGCCGCGGCTCTCGTGTGGAGGAGATCAACGATGGCCGCGACCTCCTGATCCGCGCGCAGCGCACCTGACGCGGCCAAGACCTGCTCACTGAGGCCGTCTTGACCCTGTGCCCGCAACGCCTGCACTTCGGCGTACATATCGGCGGGGCGGCAGCGAATCAGTGACTCCAGCCCGGCCGGCGGCTGCGGCAGCACCCGTACCTCGTCCACGGTCTCATCGCCCGAGCGGCGCCCTCCACCTCGGCGGTTGCGAACCAGCGCGATCGCCTGGCCGTCGTTGCGGGTTCGCTGCTGGGGCACTGGGCGAAGCCGGGCCTGCAGGTCTGCCCGTACGTGGTAGTACAGCGTTTCCATGTCCAGCAGGTCGTCCCCGTCCGGCACGCCGTGCATCAGTGTGTCGACCAACGCCCCGGTGAACGCGGTGTAGTCCTCACCGGGCGGTGCCAGTGCCAGGCCCGTCTCCGCCGTTGCGGTCATCAGGTAGGTGCCGTCAACGCGAGCGTGGTCTGCCAGCTCGGCGGAGCCGCCCATCCCGCCCAGCAAGGCACGACCGCTGTAGCAGCAGTCCAGGATCGCGACCTTGCCAAAGCAGGCTCGTGCGGTGTCAACAATCTCCCGGCGGATGTCGTCGTACCGGACTGCCCGGTGCAGCCGGTCCTCGGCCGCCTCCGGCAGCGCCAGATAGAGGTCGGACCGGTTGTCGAGCAAGCCGTGGCCGGCGAAGTAGAACACCAACGCCTCCGACGCCTGCGAAGCCGCCGTGTGCACCGTGTCCAGCACCTCATCGACAGAAGACGGATTCAGCAGCGCGACACAGTGCTCGTCTGCCAGACCCCACAGGTCGGCGTCGGTGAGCGCCCGGCGCAGCGTCGCGACGTTGTTGTCCACCGCTGGCAGCTGTTCAAGCCGCGAGTATCCCGACACCCCGACGAGCACCGCCCGTGAAGCCCGGGGATCGGGGAGCCCCGCTCGGGAAGCGACCACGTCACTCGCCGCCGCTCGTGGCGTCCGGCGCCAAGGGAAGGCCCTGCTTCGCCAGCACGGCGAGTTGTTCGTCGGTCCACGGGTCGGCGAGAGTGATCGTCAACGGTGGCGCATCTTTCTTGGAGCGGCGGAAGCTCGCCCACGCGATCCCCAGGTTGGCCAACCCGGTCAGGGAACCGAAGGACATGCAGACGACCTCGAACGCGCCCATGTGACCGGAGCCTGACGAACCGCCTGAGCTGATCGTTGCCGAACGCACCACGTCGACGTCTTGGCGAAGCCAGTGATAGAACTCCTCGAGTGCTTGCTCATCGCCGTCGGCACTGATCGTCAACTCCACGAGACCTCCACTCGACAGGAACACTCACCACCACCCATCGTCGGCTAGCGTCTTTCCGCAACAGATTTTTCGCGATTCACCATTTCGACGTCGGAAAGGATCGGCTGACGCCGTCATTCGTCGACCTTCGACAGTCCGACAACCACATGACGTTGACGCTGTCCAAAAATCACCGACTTGGTCGCAGTGGCGCGACCCGCGTCCTCGCCGCCAATGCTCTTGGCGCTGTTATGTGCGCCCTGCCGAGGGCGTAGCGAGCGGACCCGCCAGCCTCTCGGTGTGGGCGTTCGTTGTAACAGCTGCGCTGGTAGCGCCGACCCTACCGCCATGACTCGCAACGGGCTGACGACCGCACTGGGCGTTGCGATTACCGTCGCCACAGCAGCTGGCATCGTTTGGCTGTCAAGCCCACAAGAGCCGGCGACGCACTCAGTTGCTCCACCGCAGCCAGCAGTCGACTCGACCCCAACCACCAGCAGCCAGCACGCAGCGCCGCCGGGCACACAGGTCATCACAGTGGTTGGCGTCGACAAATCCGCCCATCCGGCTCCCGGATACGTTGTCGAATCCGGTGACACTCACGTCGATGACTGCATTGCATCTCCCGCCGGCGGAACCAGCGTCGTGTCATGCTCTCCTTCCGCGGCCGGAGCCGACGTCTGCTGGGTCGGCGTCGACCGCCAAACTCTCCTGTGCGGGACGTCTCCGTGGGAGAAGAAACTCCTCAAGACACGTTCGACGACGACAATCAGTCTCCTCCCGCCAGTACACAGTCCCGCTCCGTGGGGCCTCGTCCTCGCCGACGGCAAACAGTGCCGGATACGCAACGGCGGTGCCTGGGGCGGTCGGGCAGACGGCTACGTCGGCGCCTACATCTGCGGTCAAGACGAAACCGAGTTCGTTCTGGCCAAAGCGGACACCGCCGTAGTAGACACGTCCGCGCCAATGTGGTCCGTTTGTGTCGGCCCGCTCGGCGATCCCGACGCGCAGTTCCCAGAACCCTCGACCGTCGTCGTGACAACGGCCTACTTCGCGGGTACCCCTTAGGAGAGGCCACGCATGAAACAAAAATGGCATGTACTGCGTTGGCCACTGACCACCTCGTTGCTGTCAACGGCGCTCGCCGTCTTCGTCAATCTCGCTACCGACCTGAAAGACAGTTGGATCGCTTGGGTGGCCGTCGGAGTACTGACGGTGTCGACGGGGTTGGTCAGTGCCGGCGTACAGCACTTGTCCGCAAGGAAGGCGAATTCTGAAGAAGTCAGTTCGACGAGTATCGGAAATACGACAACGTCCTCGGACCACTCGGGCTCGGTCACCGTCAACTCGGAGCGCATCGGAGGCAACGTTCACATCCATCAAGCCGGACGTCGCACCTTCGTCGTGGAGGTAATCGCAGTAGCGGTCGCCGCCCTGGTAGTCGTCTACCTCTCCCGCGCCGACCGGCAGCCTGCAACTACGCCTTCCACCACCGCCCCAACCGGGTTGCCTCTGGCCAATGCCGCACAGACGCCGTCGGCATCAACAAACGCCAAGCCGTCTGCGACTACGAACGGCCCCCTGCAGGTGGCAGAGTCCTGGCCGCTGTCCCGCGGCTGCGACGGCGGGACCCAGATTGCCATGATCAACGGTGGACCGGGCGTGAAAGCATTCTCGACAGCCGCCGGCGACGAACGTCAACAGATGATCAGCGCAGGTGCCGGCGTGTGGGGATCAGGCATGCTGTATCTCGATTTAACGGCTCCGCCGCAGAAGTCGATGCGGATACTCAACCTTCGCCCATTGATCGACACCGTACGATTGCCACCACCGACGTGGATTTACTCGCCCGAAGGCGGCTGTGGAGGTCCTACCGATCGCAGCTTCGATCTGGACCTCGACAAGCCCAGCCTGAAGGACAAGGGCGCGCCGGACGAATCAGACACAGCTGACGTCACAAAACTTCGCCGTGAACCGATCGGCCCCGCCTTCACCGTGTCCCCAGACCAGCCTGCCACGCTACGGTTCGACGTCACCGGATGCCGTGCGAACTATCAGTGGAACCTGGAAGTCACGTACTCAGTTGACGGAGACCAAGCCAAACACACCTACGTGGCCGGCCCATTCCGAACAATGGGCTTTGCCGACAAGACCAAGCGATATACTCGCGCCCTCGACGGGTCCTTCACTGACATCGGCACAGTGAATGGCGTTAGTGACGACGGCTGGTGCAGGTAATGAGTTACGCGCGCATTACTGTCAGCCAAGAGGCTGACTGACAGTGGTTGAATCCATTTCTGCGAGCTGGGCCACGGCTGAGGTGTCTTTTAACCCGATGACGCCCTGGTCGAACTCTGCTCCGTCGAAGTTCACCGTCGCAAAGGTCGTCCCGGTGAAGGTGACCTGCGTGTCGGCAACGGTCACTTCCCTGAACGAGGCGGTGTCTTCAAAGCGGGCTCTGTCGAACTGCACGCCGGGCGGCCTGGAGATGCGGGTGCTGAAAGTGGATCCCGCGAAGTCGGTCTCACCGGCGAACGTGGCGTCGTTGAAGTAGACCTGATGTTCGAAGACAGCATCGTTGAAGGTGGCACGCTTCTGAAAGGTCGCTCTCGAGAAGGTGATGAAATCGGCAAAATTGGTGCCACGAAACGATACTGGCGCTAGAAAAGTTGTGTCGAGGAACAGGGTATGCCCTTCGAACATCGTGTAGGTGAACTCAGTGAGGTCACCAGTGAACGTGGCGCCGGCGAAGGTAGCGCGAGCCAGCCAGCTGTACTGCAGCTTGAAGTCGATGAGGGTCGCCCCAGCCAGATTGAGGGTGATCTCTTCCCAGCGCTGGGCGACCGGCGCGTCGGGGTGTTCGTCAGTTGCGAGGTGATCGGTCAGGATGGTCTGGGCGGTCAACCGGACCTCGCGTTCTTGCTGGTGCGCGGCGGTGACGCGAAACGTGGGGTCAGGTCCGTTGACGTCCGTGGGCTCGCCGCGGTGATCGAAGGGCATACGAAGGTAGGCGCACAGCAAATTGGCAACTGTTTGCTGCTGGACGGGGTGGGTGTCGGCGAGCCGCTCCAAGGCGTAAAACCCGGCGAGACGGACTGGTGCGTAGTCGGAGCCGAGCTGCTCGGCAGCTTTGGCATAGAGTTCCGTGGCTCGACGTTCGATAGCGTCAAGTTCGGTGACGCGGTTAGCATCCTCAGTAGCCCACTGGCGGCGACCAGTCAGAACCAACGCCACCACACCGCCGGTGCCGGCACCCACCCCTAGACCGGCCTTGATCAGCTCGATGCGCTCCTTGGCGTCAGTTGGCCGCACGGTAAGCAGCAGAACGACGATTGCGGCTGCGGCAAGCAGCACCACGGGCACGGCAATGATCAGCGCAATACCCCACCAGGTCCCCGGTAGACTGCGGCCTCGCAGTGCCGAGGCTGGCGGATCGACAGTCATCGGGCATCACCGCCTCCGATGCGACGTGCTGCGGGTCTCGCGTGCTGCCAAGGTCGGCCATCCCGGCACGATCCCGATGCCTGTTCACTCATTGCACTCTCCCCTACTGCAGCACCACCGACGAGTACGGCCTACGGCAGGTAGCCAGCGTGACCGACACGCTAGCCATGGTGCGGGCATGAGACATGACTGTGGCCACCGTAGTACGACAGAGGCGATGGCTGATCTGACAGGCTCATGGCCCAAGCAACGGTTTCCTCGCTGTTATCACGCATCGGTCATCGCTACTCGAAATCGGTCCAGCCGTTGAAGAGGGCGTCGAGTTCGTCGGCTGCGTCCTCGTCGTCCAGGGGCAGCGCGTCGGCGTAGTTGCGCAGCGTCGTGGACGGATCCCGGTGGCGCAGCCGAGCGGCGGCTTTCAGGATCTTGCCGTGGGACACCAGATGGGTGCCTACGGTGTGCCGGAGCCGATGCAGCATCGCATCGGGCAACCCTGCCGCGTTCCGCAGCCGCTCGAACCGGTGTCCGAGGCCGGCCGGTCGAATCGGCGTCTGCCGGTCAGGCCGTGCGGCGAACAGCCACGGCCCGGTCGCGTCGCCAGCCAGCGGATGGCTCCGCCAGGCTCGGACATGGTTGTACCAGCACCGTGCCGTGGTAGATCCAAGGGTGAGACGGCCACGCGAGTGGGTCTTGGTCGGGCCGATCACCGTGTCCTTCGCGGCGCGCTCGATCGACAGGACCCGCCCGTCCAGATCATCGACCCGCAGCGCCGCCAACTCACCACGACGCGCGCCCGAATCCGCGGCCAGCCGCACCAGCAGCTCATCCTGCTCCGCAAGAAACAGGTCCAAGGCCCGCTGCCGCGACGTCGGCCGCTCGAGAAGCCGAGCCGCGGCATCGAGCCGTCGCTGCTCCGCCACTGCGAACAACTGCCGCACCTTTGGTGGGGGCAGGTGCTTACGGGGATACGGCCGCGGCGGCGACCGCATCCCGACCAACGGATCCGAGCCCAGCAGCCGCTCGCACACACCCCAGGTGATCGCCGAATGCAGCACGTGGAAGCGACCGGACAACGTCGACGGCGTGGCCCCGGCCGCCGCCCAGCGCGCCAAGGCTGTTTCCAGCACCGCCGGCGTCAGCCGATCCAGCCAGCAGCGCGCCAGCCGATCCCGCCGCAGGTCCCGAAGCACGCCACCGTAGGACCGCAACGTGGTCGGGCTCCACCGATGCGGCGCCGCCTCGAACCGATCCAGCAACTGTTCCACCGACAGCCGGTCGCCCCGGTCGACGCACACCCGGCGGACGCCGTGATCGGCGACCAGCTCGGCCTGCCGCTGCGCGGCGTACTGCTCGTCCCCGTGGACGGTGAACGACCGTTGTTTGCTCCGGCCGGTCAGCGAATGGGTGCCGACGACGACGCGGATCTCCCACACGCCCGGCGAACGCTCACGCCGCGTACCTGAGCCGCGGCGCGTTCGTCGCTGTCCGGCATCCCTATCCGACCTGGTCATCCCTACACCACTAGAGATCGAAGTAGGGATCAGGCTAAACGCACAACAGGTCCAGTGCCTCCCGAAAGAGGCACTGGACCTGTGCTTTTGCTGTCTCAACCGTACGTGCGCCCGAAGGGATTCGAACCCCTGACCTTCTGATCCGTAGTCAGATGCTCTATCCAGCTGAGCTACGGGCGCGTGTTCAGTTGTTCTCTAACCTAGCACTCGGCGAACCGGGTACCAGCGGAGGCTCCGGGATTTGAACCCGGGAGGGGGGGTTACCCCCAACCGCATTAGCAGTGCGGCGCCATAGACCAGACTAGGCGAAGCCTCCTGGGCCCAACGACCACTGCTCAGATAGGTTACACACCCCCCGATCACCCTCCGACAGGACCCCCCTCACGCTCGTTGCAGCAGTCTGAGCAGGAGCGGAGAGCGTCCGCCGAGGCCTTCCGCCTCGAACGTCGCGATGCCGACGCGCGGGAGTTCGCGCACCCCCGGGTAGACCAGATAGCGAGGTACCCAGCGGGGTTGGAACTTCGCGTTGAACTTGTACAGCGTCTCGATCTGGATCCAGCGCGAAAAGAAGTGCAAGACCTTCGCCGCCGTCTTGGCGACCGGGCCGGCGCCGATGCGCTGGCCCTGTTCCATCAACGCCCGGAACGCGGCGAAGTTCAGGGACACCTGCTCGACGCCGTGCCTTCCCGCCGCCAGCAGGAGCTCCGAAATCATCAGCTCGTTGACGCCGTTGTCGGCCGTGCGGTCGCGGCGCATGACGTCCAGCGAAAGGCCCGTCGAGCCCCACGGGACGAACTGGAGCACGCCGCGCACGCGGCCGCCCTGCTCGGCCGTCACCAGCACCGAACCCGCGTCGCCCATGCGACCGAGCGCCATCGA
Organism: Amycolatopsis sp. NPDC051371; assembly: GCF_040682155.1. Lineage (NCBI taxonomy): Bacteria > Bacillati > Actinomycetota > Actinomycetes > Pseudonocardiales > Pseudonocardiaceae > Amycolatopsis > Amycolatopsis sp. NPDC051371. Next base: position 203,087 of record NZ_JBFBAG010000008.1, on the reverse strand, counting down.
AAACCCGCGCTCGGTGTCCGTGCCGCGCCAGTTCGCGGCCAACGTCACCAGCTCGTTCAGCTCACCCTCGCGCAGGTCCTCGGCCCGGCGCACCAGCACCTTGTAGCCCGCGCGCTTCGTGCGGGCCGCGGCCTGGCGGACGCCGCGCATGACGCGTCCGTCCAAGGTGAACCCTTCGGCGTCGACGACCGCTTCGTCGCCGATCTCCAGGACCTCCAGGCCGAACCGGGCCCAGACCGTCGCGCCCAGCTCCGAGACGCCCATCGCCGCCGGGACCCAGCCGCCCGTGCGGCAGACCTCCAGGTACTCCTCGATCGCGCCCGGCCACGCCTCGTGGTCGCCGAGCGGGTCGGCCGAGCACAGCGCGACCCCGGCGATCACGCGGTAGGTGACCGCCGCCTTGCCGGTCTTCGAGAACACCGCGAACTTGTCGCGCCGCAACGCGAAGTAACCGAGCGAATCCCGTTCGCCGTGCTCGTCCAGCAGCTTGCGCAGGCGATCGACCTCGTCGTCGGACAGCCGGGGCGCCGGCTCGGCCGAGCGCAGCAGGAAGTACGCCGAGACGAGGATCGCGGCGAGCCCGAACAGCAGGCCGACGGCCGCGGTCATGTCCTCCAGCCACATCTGGTGGAACACGGCGGGCCCGCTGGCGCCGACCAGCGCGAGCGCGGACTCCGCCAGGCGGTCCGGGAAGCTCATCGGCTCCAGCACCGCTCGCGACGCCACCGACAGCAGGATGACGTTGATCCCGAACCCGGCCAGCGCCAGCTGCAGGAACACGCGCACCGCGCGCCAGCGGCCGACCACCGGGTCCGGCTTCGCGACGAAGTAGCGCCGGCTCGCGATCAGGCCCACCAGCAGCACCACCGACACCAGCCCGGCGCCGAAGACGTGCCGGAGCCCGATGTGCGACACCGTGAGCAGCACCGTCGCGCCGATCGCCAGCTGCCAGGCCCGGCGCTTGCGGCGCCGCAGGCCCGCGGCCAGCAGCACGAGCAGCACGCCCGTCACCAGCGCCACGGTCGCCGCCGCGACCGTCGCCTCCTGCGGCAGCTCCAGCCACTCCGACAGGTGTCCACGCAGGTTTCGCCGCCCGGCCGGCACCAGGACCGACACGAGTGTCATCAGTCCGGCCAGCCGGGTCACCCAGGTGATCACCCCCACGGTGGTGGCTCCCGCCACCCGCCAGGTGGTCTGCGCGCGAGTCCCCGTCACCACCCGTACAACCCGTTGTGGACGATCATGCTTCCCCCATTCACCCCCCGGCGAGCTCCACGAACGGCGTCAACGCCGCCGGGTTGGCCAGCGCGTCTCGGCTGACGGCCCGGTCGGGAGCCACACCGGCGAGGATCTTCTTCACCGGTACCTCACACTTCTTACCGTTCAAGGTACGAGGAATCTCCTGAACCACGACGAACCGATCGGGTACATGCCTCGGTGACAGCGCGCTACGGAGTTCCTTCTTCAGCCTAGGCTCGACGTCTTCCAGTTCGACGCCGGCCGCCAGCACGAGGAAACAGATCAGCTGCCCGTCGTCGTTGCCGGCCGCCGAAGTGTCCACGACCAGGGAATCCGCGACCTCGTCGTAGCCCTCGACGACCCGGTAGAACTCCGCCGTGCCCATCCGGACGCCGCCGCGGTTGAGCGTCGAGTCGCTGCGGCCGTAGATCACCGCCGAGCCGCGGCTGGTGACGCGGATCCAGTCGCCGTGGCGCCACCGCCCCGGGTACATCTCGAAGTACGCCTCACGCAGGCGCGAGCCGTCCGGGTCGTTCCAGAAGAAGACCGGCATCGACGGCATCGGCTTCGTGATCACCAGCTCGCCGACCTGCTCGATGACGGCGTTGCCGGCCTCGTCGAACGCGTTGACCGCGGCGCCCAGTGCCGGGCAGGACAGCTCCCCCAGCCAGACGGGCACGTCGGGTGCCGACGCGACGAACGCCGCGCAGAGGTCGGTCCCGCCGGAGACCGAGCAGATCTGCACCTTCTTCCCGACCTCGTTCACGATCCAGCGGAAGCCCTCGACGCTCAGCGGCGCCCCGGTGGAGCCGAGCGCGCGCAACGCCGTCAGGTCGTAGCGCTCGGCGGGTTTGATGCCCGCCTTCAGGCAGCTCTGGATGAACGGCGCCGAGGTCCCGAAGTACGTCACGCGGTGCTGCTCGGCCAGGTGCCAGAGCGCGTTGAGGTCCGGATGGCCGGGACTGCCGTCGTAGAGCACGATCGTCGTGCCGACCAGCAGGCCGGAGATGAGGAAGTTCCACATCATCCAGCCCGTGGTGCTGAACCAGAAGAACCGGTCGCCCGGCCCGAGGTCCGTCTGCAGCGCGAGGGCCTTGAGGTGCTCCAGCGTGATGCCGCCGTGGCCGTGGACGATGCCCTTCGGCAGGCCGGTGGTGCCGGAGGAGTAGAGCACCCACAGCGGGTGCGCGAACTCGACCGGCTCGAACAGCAGCGGCGCGCCTTCGTGCGCCGCGAGCAGCTCGGCCCAGTCGAGCGCGCCGTCCATCCGCCCTTCGCCGACGTACTGGACGAGCACGGTCGCGGCCAGCGCCGGTAGCTTCGCCTGCAGGTCGGCGATCGTCGTCCGGATGTCGAACTGCCGGCCGTTGTACGCGTAGGCGTTGACGGCGAAGAGCACCTTCGGCTCGATCTGCACGAAGCGGTCCGCGACCGCGCGGACACCGAAGTCCGGCGAGCACGACGACCAGATCGCTCCGACGCTCGCCGCGGCGAGGAACGCGACCAGCGTCTGCGGGCAGTTCGGGGCCAGCGCGACGACGCGGTCGCCCTTGCCGACGCCCAGTTCGAGGAACGCGGCCCGCGCGGCGGCGACCTGCGCGCGAAGCTCGCCGTACGTCAGGTGGTCCGCGAAGCCGTCTTCGCGGTGGAAGATCACCGCGGTTTCGTCGTCGCCCTTCGTGGCGCCCGCGACGCCGGGGGTGAGCGCGTGCTCGGCGTAGTTCAGCGTGGCGCCGTCGAACCAGACGGCGTCCGGCATCTCACCGGAGAGCACCTCACGCGGCTGGTCGTGCCAGCGGACGCCGAGGAAGTCCGCGACCGCCGTCCAGAAGTCCGGGCCGCGCTCGACCGAGAACTCCCAGAGCGAGCGGTAGTCGTCCACCTCGACGCCGCGTTCGGCGCGCAGCCACTGGCGGAAGGCTTCGATCTTGGTGTCGGCAACGTGGCTCGGCTCAGGGCGCCAGAGCACTTCGGGGGCGTCGGCGGTGTGCGTCACGTCACGAGCGTAATCCTTCGGATCGCTCGGTGACGGCCCTCGGAATCCCTACCGCAGGTGGGCGTCGAACCAGCTGAGCGTGCGCTGCCAGGCCTCGGCGGCCGCGCCCGGGTCGGCGTCGAAGCGGTGGTTCGCGCCCGGGTAGTGGACGACGTTCGTGGCGACCTTCGCCGACGCCGCGGCGTCACGCAGGCGCTCGACCTCGGCGCCACCCGCCTCGTCGCCGGCGTCGCCGTACATGCCGAGCCACGGGCTGGTGAGCTTCCCGGCGATCTCGACCAGCGCGGGCAGTTCGGCGGACTGCTGCCCGCCGACGCTGACGGCGGCGCCCAGCCTGCGGTGCGACGCGACGACGAGCGCCGCGGTGCCACCGAGGTCGAAGCCCATGACGCCGAGCAGGTCGGCCTGGACGCCGCGTTCGACGAGCCAGGCGAGTGTGATGTCCGTCGCGTCGAGCAGGTCCCGCTGGGTCAGCTCCGCGTTTTCGAGGTGCGGGGTGACGGTCAGCCAGCCCTCGATGGCGAGGCTGGCGAGCAGCATCTTGACGCCGTCGGTGACCCCGTCCGCCTCGTGCAGGACCACCAAACCGCCGCGTAGCGCGCCTTCGGGCTCCGAGAAGGTCAGGCGCAGGGTGCGGCCGTCGGTGCGCTGGTAGTCCACGGTGCTGGTCGACGTCATACGTCACTCAATCACTTCGAGGTGAACGGCGGGAACCCATTCTGGCAGCTCGGCTGGTCACATACCGCCTGAAGGGAGTCGCGGGGCGGCGGGCGGAAAAGATACGGTGGCCGGGTCGTCCCGTTCAATCGGAGGAGCGCCGAAGATGTCGTCCGTGTCCCCTCGCGCAGATCTTGAATCGTTGCCGAAATACATCCCCGGCCGGACGATCGAAGGCGCGATCAAGCTGGCGAGCAACGAGGTGCCCGGCGGCGCGCTGCCGAGCGTCGCGCGCGCGATCGCCGAAGCCGCGGCGGGCATCAACCGCTACCCCGACACCGGCTCGCAGGCCTTGCGCGAGCGGCTGGCGCGCGACCTGGACGTGCCGGTCGAGCACGTCGCGATCGGCTGCGGCTCGGTCTCCCTGTGCCAGCAGACGATCCAGGCGGTCTGCGCGCCTGGTGACGAGGTGATCTTCGCCTGGCGCTCGTTCGAGGCGTACCCGATCGTCACGCAGGTGGCGAACGCCGTGTCGGTGAAGGTCCCGATCACCGAGGGCCAGGAGCTCGACCTCGACGCGATGCTCGCGGCGATCACCGACCGGACGCGCGTCGTCTTCGTCTGCAACCCCAACAACCCGACCGGCACGGCGGTGCGCCGCGCGGAGCTGGAGCGGTTCCTCGACGCCGTCCCGGAGCACGTGCTGGTGGTGCTGGACGAGGCGTACAAGGAGTTCGTCACCGACCCCGAGGTGCCCGACGGCGTCGAGTACACGCGGACGCGCCCGAACGTCATGGTGCTGCGCACGTTCTCGAAGGCGTACGGCCTCGCGGGCCTTCGCGTCGGTTACGCCGTCGCGCCGCAGGCGATCGCCGACGCGCTTCGCCAGGTGTACGTCGCCTTCTCGGTGAACATGCTGGCCCAGGTCGCGGCGCTGGCGTCGCTCGACGCGGCCGGCGAGCTGCTGGAGCGTTGCAAGGAGATCGTCACCGAACGCGGGCGGGTGCGGGACGCACTGCTCGAAGCCGGTTATCGGGTGCCCGAGACGCAGGCGAACTTCGTCTGGCTGCCCCTGGGCGATCAGGCCGTGCCGTTCGCCGAGCACGCGCTGGACCGCAAGCTCGTGGTGCGCCCGTTCGCCGGCGACGGCGTGCGCGTGACCATCGGGACCCGCGAGGAGAACGACCTCTTCCTGGCCGCGGCGCGCGACTTCAGTCGCTGAACTGCTTGACCACCAGCTGGATCACGGCGGCGACGCCGATCACGACGATCACGCCGCGCAGCACCGCCGGCGGCAGCTTCCGGCCGATCTTCGCGCCGAGGAAGCCGCCGGCGGTCGACCCGACGGCCAGCCAGAGCACCACCGGCCAGCTGATCGGCGCGACGAACGCGTAGATCACCCCGGCGACGACGTTGACCACGGCGGCGAGGACGTTCTTGACGCCGTTGAGCTTCTGCAGCGGTTCGGACAGCAACATCCCCATGACGGCCATCAGCATCACGCCCTGCGCGGCGGTGAAGTACCCGCCGTAGATGCCGATGACGAAGATGAAGAACATCAGCAGCGGGCCGGCTTTGTGCTCTTCGCCGTTTTCTTCGCGGCGCTTGGCGACCCATTTGGAGACGCGCGGCTGCACGATCACGAGGATCACGGCCAGCCCGACGAGCACGGGAACGACGGCTTCGAAGGCATCCTTCGGCAGCGACAGCAGCAGGATGGTGCCGCCGATGGCGCCGAGGAACGACGCGACGGCGAACTTCGCGAGTTGCGGCCAGTAGCCGGTGAGCTCGTGCCGGTAACCCCAGGCCCCGCTGAGCGTGCCGGGCGCGAGGCCGATGGCGTTGGACGTCGTCGCGGTGACGGGCGGGTAGCCCAGCGCCACGAGGACCGGGAAGGTGACGAGAGTCCCCGACCCGACGACGGCGTTGATGGTGCCCGCCCAGATCCCGGCGACGACGATGATCGCCGCGTGCCACCACGTCATTTAGCGCTCACGTGCGGAGCCTAAGCATCTCGGGGTGGGGCCGCGAAGCGGATGGGCTCAGATGTGGCAGGCGAGACAGTCACCGCGGGGGCTTGGTGGTCGTTCGCGTCCAGTGCCAGGTCCTTGAACCGCGCGGTCATTCCGTTCCTTCCAGTACGTGAGCGGGGACGACGTCGGACTCCACGCGCCAGCCGAGGGAGCCGTACAACCCTCACCCCGCGACACCGGCCAGCCGCGCGCCCACGCCCCCCGGATGTCCGTGTTCGCGATCATGACAGCCACCACCGACAGTTTCCGGAGCTGACAGGATGGGCGGCGTGGACACCGAGCAGGTCTGGAGCGCGACCGTCGATCGGCTGCGGTCGCTGATCGACTCCGGGAAGCTGCCGCCGGGCTCCCGGCTGCCCGCCGAACGCGTCCTGTGCGAGGACCTCGGCATCAGCCGCGGGTCGCTGCGGCAGGCGCTGCGCGTGCTCGACTCCATCGGCTACGTCCGGATCCGCGCCGGCTCCGGCACCTACGTCCGGGAGCAGCAGGAACAGCCCCTGCGCACCTGGTTCACCGAGCACGACCAGCTCGTCGAAAAGCTCTTCGACCTGCGCGCGACCGTCGAGCCGACCCTCGCCGAACGGCTTGCCCGGCAGGCGACGGCGAAGACCGTGAGCCGCCTCGAGGACAACGTCGCCGAGATGGCGCGGGCGGCCGAAGACGGCGACATGCTGCACGTCATCGCCGCCGACGCCGAGTTCCACCGGGTGATCGCGCAGAACGCCGGCAACGACGACGTCGCCGGGCTGCTGCGGAACGTGCTCGCGCTGGTCGGCGAGGAACGGCGGGCGGCGCTGCGGCTGCCCGGCCAGATCCGCAAGGCCGTCGACGACCACCGCGCCATCCTCGACGCCATCCGCCGGTCCGACCCGGCCGCGGCCCGCGAGCTGACCCTCAAGCACCTGGTCGACGCCAAGACCTACGCGCACGACTTCGCCGCGCACCCCGAAGAGCGCTAGACTTTTCATAACATTGTGAAAGTTCTGGGGGTCGTGATGGAGAAGGTACACTTCACCGAAGAAAAAGCCACGATGCTGGCCACGCTGTACGGCCGCGCGCTCGACAGCCGCGAGGCCGACCCGGTGCTCGGCGATCACGCCGCCGACGAAGCCGTCCGGCAGATCGACTACGACTTCGCGCGGCTCGGCATCACTCGCGACAGCGCCGTGAGCGTCGTCCTGCGCGCGAAGCCGATCGACGAATGGGCCGCCGACTACCTGCGAAGCCACCCGGACGCGATCGTGCTGCACCTGGGCTGCGGGATGGACACGCGCTTCCAGCGCCTCGCCCCGCCGTCGTCGGTGCACTGGTACGACGTCGACTACCCCGAGGTCGTCGAGCTGCGCGAGAAGCTCTACGCGGCCGCGCCGAACCACACGAACATCGGCACGTCGGTGACGGACTTCGCGTGGCTCGACCAGGTGCCCTCGGATCGCCCGGCGCTGATCGTCGCCGAAGGCCTGACCATGTACCTGACGCCGGAGGACGGCACCGAGCTGATCCGCCGGCTGGTCGCGAAGTTCCCGTCGGGCGAGCTGATCTGCGACGTCTTCAGCAGGCTGGGCATCAAGGCGCAGAAGCTCAACACGCCGGTCCGGCGCGCCAAAGCGACGCTGCACTGGGGCGTCGACGACCCGCACGAGCTGGAGCGCTGCGGCCTGACGCTGGTGTCCTCTTTGGACGCGTCGCACTGGTCCACGCCGGAGGTGACGGCCCGCCTGCGGCCGGCCACGCGGTTCCAGCTGCGGATGCTGAAGTACTTCCCGGCACTGGCCCGGATGGCGAACATCGTGCGGTACCGCTTCTGACGCGACTCCAGCACCCGCGCGACGAAGCCGCAGATGTTGCTGCGCGGCCGAGACTTCGGCGCGGCATCGCCCCCTAGCGCGAACCCGATCACCTCGCCGCCCCATGCAGCCCGTGATCCGCACGGTAACCACCGGCCATCGGCGGTGGCCACGCATTTTCGGCCGTACGATCGACGCCGTGCGCAAGATCGCCGTGAGCAACTTCCGGGTGGTGTTGCGGACCAGCCTGGGCTTCGCCGGGCTCGGTCTCGGCTCCAGCGTCGCCGGGTCCGGGGTCGTCGCGCTGCTCCTGCTGCTGCAGGGCCTGCCCGGTGACGTCGGCGACCGGGGGTGGATCCTCGGGCTGACCGCCGCCGGGATCGTCGCGGTCTCGCTGCTCGCCGGGACGCTGTGGACGGCGTGGCTGCAGCGGCGCACCGCGATCTGGTTCGTGCTCGGCCGCCCGCCGTCGGAAAGCGAGGCGAAGCGCGCTCTGCGGCTGCCCGTCGACATGGCCGTGGTCAGCGGCACGCTCTGGCTGATCGGCACCGCCGTCCTCAGCGTGCTGGCCGGGGTGCTCGGGTCCAGCGAAGACGCCATCGGCATGGCCACGGTCATCGGGCTCGGCGGCCTCACCACCGTGGGGCTCACCTACCTCGCCGCCGAGTGGGTGGCGCGGCCGGTGATGACGATCGCGCTCGAGATCCTGCCGCCGAGCGGGTCGCTGCCGGTCACCGTGCTCACCCGGCTGATCGTCACCTGGGCGCTGGCCAGTGGCGTCCCGTTCGTCGGCGTCCTGCTCGTCGCGACGCCGCCGGAGCTGGGCGCCGGCAACCACACCGCCAGCCTGATCATGCTGTCGGTGATCGGCCTCGGCGTCGGCGCGATCGGCACCGCCCTGCTGGCCCGGGCCGTCGCGGCGCCGCTGCACCGGCTGCGCGTGGCCCTCGACCGGATCGCCCGCGGCGACAACGACGTCGCGGTCGACGTCGACGACTCCAGCGAGATCGGCCTGCTCCAGACGTCGGTGAACCAGCTCGCCGCCGGCCTGCGCGAGCAGGCGCGGATGCGGGACCTCTTCGGCAGGCACGTCGGCGCCGACGTCGCCCGGCACGCGCTGGAGTACGGCGCGTCGCTGTCCGGCGACGTCCGCGAGGTCACGGCGTTGTTCGTCGACGTCGTCGACTCGACCGCGCTCGCTTACCGCACGCCGCCCGAGGAGCTGGTCGAGAAGCTGAACCGGCTGTTCGCCGCGGTCGTCTCCGCGGTCGGCGCGCGCGGCGGGCTGGTCAACAAGTTCCAGGGCGACGCCGCGTTGTGCATCTTCGGCGCCCCGACGCGGCTCGCGGACGGGCCGACGGCCGCGCTGTCGGCGGCCCGCGCGATCCGGGACGCGGTGTGCGCGAACGGCGAGCTCGACCTCGGCATCGGCGTCTCGAGCGGCCCGGTGTTCGCCGGGCAGCTCGGCACCAGCAGCCGGCTCGAGTACACCGTCATCGGCGACGCGGTCAACGAGGCCGCGCGGCTGACCGAGCTGGCCAAGGCGGTGCCGTCACGGATCCTCGCCAGCGACGCCGTCGTCTCCGGGGCGCTGCCGAGCGAAGCCGCGCATTGGGAGAAGCACGGCGAGCTGGCGTTACGCGGCCGCCAAGAGCCGACGCCGACTTGGACGGCCGGCCCGGAACCTCAGGACAGCTGACCCAGATCCGGCCAGCGCAGCACCGTCGAGCCCCAGGTCAGGCCCGCGCCGAACGCACTGAGCAGCACGCGGTGCCCGGGGACGAGAGTGCCGTCGGCCTGTGCGTCGGCCAGGGCGAGCGGGATCGACGCGGCGCTGGTGTTGCCGACGCGGTCGATGTTGGCGACGACGGCGTCGGCCGGCATGCCGAGCTGCTTCGCCGTCGACTGGAGGATCCGGATGTTCGCCTGGTGACCGACGAAGCGGTCGACGTCACCGACCATCCAGCCCGCGCGCTCCAGCACGGTCCGCGACGACTCCGCCATCCGCGCGCAGGCGTGCCGGAACACCGCGGTGCCCTGCATCGCGAGGAAGCGGTCGCTCGGCTGGTCGGACAGCCGCCGCCGCGCGCCGCCGGCTTCGACCCACAGCAGGTCGGCCAGCTCGCCCTCGCTGTGCAGGTCGAACGGCCCGAACGCGCCGGGCTCGTCGGGCTCGCCGGCCCGCAGCAGGACGGCGCCCGCGCCGTCGCCGAAGATGGGGACGGTCGTGCGGTCGCCGGGGTCGATGAGGGTGGTGAAGGTGTCGGCGCCGATCACGAGCACGCGCTCGGCGATGCCGCCCGCGATGAACCCCGCGGCCGTGGCCAGCGCGTAGACGAACCCGCTGCAGACGGCGTTGACGTCGAAGGCGGCGGCCGTGCCGAGCCCGAGCCGGGCGGCGACCTGCGGCGCACTGGCCGGGCAGGACTGGTCGGGGGTCGAGGTGGCGAGGACGACGACGTCGGCGGAACCACCCGCGAGGGCTTCGCGACCCGCCCCGACGGCGAGGTCCACAGTGGACTCGTCGGGTCCGGCGACGCGGCGCTCCCGGATACCGGTGCGGGTCCGGATCCACTCGTCCGTGGTGTCGAGCCGGGCGGCGATCTCGTCGTTGCCCAGGACTGTCGTCGGCAGCCACGAACCGATTCCGGTCAGCACGGCGGCAGGTGCGGGCACGGCGGAGCCTCCCCACGCCGGCGGGTTGGCGGGAGCGTCCGGCTGGTCTTCCACTTGTATGCGCTACCCCCTGGTAGACCGGTGAGTTGTGTTCCAGGTCACTGGAAAAGTTGTTTCACTTTCCCCGGGGACGGAGTAGTGAGCGACGTCACGCAAGAGTGAGCGCGGAGCGAACGCCACGCGAATCGTCGGGGGTCCCGGCTAGCCTGCTGGAGTGCAGACTCCCGACCTCGACCAGCTGGACATCGCCATCCTCGCCTGCCTCCAGGACGACGCCCGCACCATCGCGGAGACGATCGGCGCGAAGGTCGGCCTGTCGGCCGCGGCGGTGCAACGGCGGATCAAGCGGCTGCGCGAAGCGGGAGTCATCGAGCGCGAGGTCGCGGTGCTGTCCCCGGCGGCGCTCGGGCTGAGCATGACGTTCGTCGTCATGGTCGAGATGGAGCGGGAGAACCTGGCGGTCCTGGACGCGTTCCGGCGCCAGATCCTCGCCGACGACTGCGTCCAGCAGTGCTACTACGTCACCGGCAACGCGGACTTCGTGCTGGTCGTGACGTGCCCGGACATGGCGGCCTTCGAGGCGTTCACCCGGCGGATGTTCTTCGACAACCCGAACGTCCGGCACTTCACGACGAGCGTGGCGATGGACCGGGTGAAGGTCGGGCTCAGCCTGCCGCTGGGGCCGTAGGCGGGGTCCAGGACCACAGCTTCTCCGTCTGCTTCCGGATCACCGACGCGGGCGCGCGCATGCCGAGCCGGTTGAGCGCGTACCCGAGGCGTGACGTCGTCAGTGCCATCGCGCCCTTCTGACGGGCCATCCGCGCGATCCGCGTCCTCGATCGCCTGGCAGGCGCCCTGGCCCATGTCCGGAGTCATCGCATGGGCCGCGTCGCCGAGCAGCGCCACCCGGCCGCGGACCTCGGCCAGGTCGTCGTCGTAGCGGACGCCCGGCCGGCGTTCGTGCACGGCGAGGGCCCAGTACACCCGCTCGCCGCCGATCGGGTGGGCCAGGAAGTACGCACCGCGGCCGAAGGTGAACGTGCCGGCCTCCGCCCAGCCCGCTTTGACGAGGGCGAGCGCCGCCGTGACGCCGTCGATGCCCGCGCCGGCCACCACTGCTTTCATCGCGGTCCCTCCAGTGCCTCGGCCAGCCACGCGAACGTGTCCCGGGCGGCACGCTCGTCGCCGGGTTCGAACAGCGCCAGGCCGTCGTCGGCGATGTCGACGAACGAGGCGAGCCGTGCTCGGCGATCGGCCCTTCACTGGCTTCTGCCTCACCCACACGGTTTTCACGCTCGTCGGCGCGAGCAAGTTCGCCGTGCTGCCCATCGTCGTGCGGGACCTCCTGCATGGTCCACAGTGGATCGCCAGTCTCCGTCGCGGAGGCGATGTTCGGCCCACCGGCACCGCGACGGCCGCAGCCGCGCCACGCGGCGCCGAAGGCCGGGCCAGCTCGATCTTCCAGCTGCCCTGGGGCCTGCCGGTCGCGCTCGCGCCCGGTTTGCCGGCCGTCCTGCTCAGCGCGAGCAACGCGTTGCCCTGGTCGGTACTGGCCCTGACCTGCGCGGCGGCCGTTCCGACGCTGCTCGTGCTGCGGAAGAAGCTCCCCGAAGCCCTGCGCTAGCCGTCACCAGCAGTCGCCGGGTGAACGCAAGGGGTATGTGCCGGACGTTACACCACAATGGACGGATGCAACCGATCAAGTGAACGTGAGAGTTTCTCCGTCATGCCGCGAGGCCCCCGCCATCTCCTCCTCGAACAGTTCGCGCCGCGCGAACCGCCACCGGAGTCCAGGAGGGGCCATGCAGACCGACGCCGTTCACCAGAGCCAGTTCGTGGTGCTGAACGAGAGCACCACGCCCGTCCTGTCCCGCCTCTCCTACCAAGCCGAGGAGCCGTTCGCGGTCACCGTGGCGTTCCGGACCGAGCGCGGCCGGTGGATCGAATGGACCTTCGCGCGTGACCTCCTCGTGTCCGGTCTCGACGAGCCGGCCGGCCTCGGTGACGTCCGGGTCCGCCCGGACCTGTCCGAGGACGAAGACTTCCTCACCCTCGAAATCGAGTCACCGGACGGCTATGCGTCGTTCGAGCTCGAGGTCGAAGACGTCCGGACGTTCCTCGACGCGTCCTTCGAGCTCGTGCCGCTCGGCGAAGAGAGCGCGCACTTCGACGTCGACGGGCTGATCGAGGAGATCAGCAACGTCTGACCCCTGAACCTCCCATTCCCGCGGCGAGGACGAAGGGCGGGTTTCGAGTGCGCTGGAGGCACTCGAAACCCGCCCTTTCGCTGTCTCCGGGAGAGGTCAGCTGGTCTTCAGCGTGGCACCGGTCGCCGAAAGCGCCGCGCCGATCGGGAAGAAGTACGTCGTCGCGGTGTTGCCGCCGGACAGGATGCCCTGCGCCGAGTTGCCCGCGATGAAGCCGCCGCCCGAGTCACCGGCCGCCGAGCGGACGTTGGTCGCGGTCATGCCGTTGACCGTGCCCTCGGCGTAGCGGACGCTCTGGTTCTTGGCGCCGACGGTGCCGCAGGTCCAGCCGGTGGTCGAGCCGGCCTTGCAGACCGACGTGCCGGTCGCCGCGTTCGAGTAGCCCCGCACCGCGGTGCCGTTGTTCATCGAGGCCAGCGGGGTCCAGCCGCTGCTCGTGTTCACCCGCGCGTAGTCGCTGCCCGGGAACCGGTAGGCGCCCCACGAGCCGAGCGCGGCGCCGTTGGAGCCGGTCAGCCGGCCGCCGCCGGTCAGCGCGGCGCAGTGCCCGGCGGTCAGGAAGCCGGTGGTGGTCGAGAAGCCGACCGAGCAGCGCGACGAGCCACCGATGTAGTAGGCGTCACCACCGCGGATGTTGGCGTGCAGGGTCGGCTTCGAAGCCGTCTCGAGGATCGTCACCGACGACTTGTCCACACCGGACTGCGCGAGGAACGCGTCGGCCGTGCCGCGCTGGCCCTGCAGCACCGTGACCGAGACGCGGTTGGTGGCGGAGTCGACGCCCCAGCCGGTGATCGCGTACGGGGCCGCGTTGTCGCGGGCGTTCAGGGTGTCCACAGTGGAGTCGAGCTGGCGGGCGCTGAACTTCACGACCTCCGCCTCGGCCCCGGACGCCTGGATCTTGCCGACCTCGGCGGCGTTCGTCGTCTGGATGTGCGCCTTGCCCGTGGCGGCGTTGTAGGTGGCGCCGCCGAACGCGTCGCCGAGCGTCGCGCTGACGGCCTCGGTGACCTTGTTCGCGACGTCTTCGCTCTTCAGCCGCGTCAGCACCTGGTCGTGGGTCAGGCCCAGGTCGCGCTGCATGGCGGGCACGATGTCCGGGTTCAGCAGGTCCTGGCCCGACGCGGGGACGGCGACCGCGACGAGCGCACCCGTCGTCATCACCACGGCGGCAGCGGCACCGAAGAGTCTGGCGATCTTCATGCTTCTCCCTAGATGGTTACGCGCGGCTCTGCACCGGCCACGCAGTGGTACTCCCCCGGGTGAGGGTCCCCGCAGTGGGCGTTACGGTGCAATCCGGGCACCCGGCGAATGGGTATACGCATTCACCCCGGACGAATCCCCTGCTCCAAGCGGTCCCGGCCGCGGGTTGTCACCCGGTCGGACAGGTCCTTAAGTAGGGTTTCCGTGAACTACTTTCGGTAGCCGTCACCCCTCCCGGAACGTGTTATGTGCGGCCGGAACGGGGTGATCGCCGCCGTTTCGCACGCGCTGTGACCCAGGACGAGCAAATCCCTCGGCAAACCGGTGACAGCCGGTAGGCGGACGTGTGAGGGCGGTACCGACCACCTATTCGGTTAATGGTTTACGGACGGTTGAGCGCTGCTTAGGCTCCCGCGCACAGCCCCCGGAGTGCGTCGAGGAGGTCCGTATGTGGCTCACGGCTCCCCGTCCCACTTCGGTGTCCATCCGGTCAGGACCCGCCCGGCTGACCGGCCGCGACACCGAGCTCGACGCCATCGTCGACGTACTCCGGCGGCGCCCGGCCGCCGTCCTGATCGAGGGCGAGCCCGGCATGGGCCGGACGCGGCTGCTCGCCGAGATCGGGCGCCGCAAGGAGTTCGACGGCAGCCGCGTGCTCACCGGCGCCTGCCAGCCGCTGCGGGAACCGTTCCCCTACGGACCCGTTCTGGAAGCGCTTCGCGCGGTGGGCGACGCGCCGCTCGGGCCGCTCAGCCCGGTCGCCGGCGTGCTGCGGCCGTTGCTGCCCGAGCTCGCGGAAGCGCTTCCTCCGCGACCCGAGCCCCTCGCCGACCCGGTCGCCGAACGCCACCGCGTCTTCCGCGCGGTGCGGGAGCTCCTGCAGGCGTGCGGGCCGGCGCTCGTGCTGATCGATGACCTCCAGTGGGCCGACGAAGACACCCGCGACCTCATGCGGTTCCTCGCCGGTGCGATGCCGCCGGAGCTGGCCGTCGTCGCCACCTACCGGTCGGCGACCGACATCCGTCCCGGGCCGCTCGGCGCACCCTTCCGGACCGACCCGGCCGTGCACTCCGCCCGCGTCGCGCTGGGCGCACTCGACGTCACGGCGGTGCGCAAGCTCGCGGTCGAAATCCTCGAACTGCCCCGCGTCACCGACGAGTTCGCGGCGAAGCTGCACGAGTGCACGGCCGGGATCCCGTTCGTGGTCGAGGAAACGTTGCGGGCGCTGCGCGAAGCGGCCGAGCGGCTGCCGGTCGGCGAGGTGCTCTCCGACCGGATGCTGGAGAACCTCGAAGTCCCGGTGCTGCTGCGCGAAGCCGTCACCGAACGGCTTTCCACGCTGCCGGGGCCGGCTGTGCGGCTGGCCGGCGCGGCCGCGGTGCTCGGGGTCGGCGCCGAAGCCGCCGTGCTCGGCGAGCTGGCCGGCCTGTCCGACGACGTCCTCCGCACCGCGCTGCTCGCGGCGTTGTCCGGCGGGGTGCTCGGCGAGGTCGGCGACGGCAAGTACGGCTTCCGGCACCCGTTGGCGCGCAAGGCCGTCTACGACACGGTGAGCGGACCCGAACGCGCGTTGCTGCACGCGCAGGCGATCCGCGTGCTCGCCGCGCAGCCGTCCCCGCCGCTCACTCTGCTGGCCCGGCACTCCCGCGCGGCCGGCCGCGTCGACCAGTGGCGCCACTACGCCGAAGCCGCGGCGGACGAGGCCATCACCCGCGGCGAGACGTCCCGCGCGATCGACCTCCTGCAGTCGGTGCTGGCCGAACCCGGTCCGGCGCAATCCGACATCGGGCGCGTCGCCGGCAAGCTGAGCCAGGTCGCGCTGCGGGGGTTCCGCCCCGACGTGATCGGCACGCTGGAGCGCGTCCTCGAAGAGGTGACGCTGCCGCCGTCGGTCCGCGGCTCGATCCGGCTGAGCCTCGGCATGCTGCAGGTCCGGACCATCGGCGGGCTCGGCCGCGGGCGGCTCGAGGTCGAGCGCGCGATCGGCGAGCTGACCGACCGGCCCGACCTCGCCGCACGCGGGATCACGCTGCTCGCCCAGCCGATCGACGGGCTGACGCCGTTGTCCTGGCACGAATCCTGGCGCGCCCGGGCAGGCGAGGTCTACGAGCGGCTCGACGACCCCGAGCTGCGGCTCGCGCTGACCGCCGACCGCATCGCGGCCGCGTCGCACGTCGGCGACCGCTCGGCCTGGCCGGAGTTCGAAGCGCTGTCGGACACCGTCGGAACGGTCGCCGAGCGCGTCCAGCTGGCCCGGCTGTGGTGCAACCTCGCCGACGGCCAGTCGTGGGCGGGTCACCTCGACCGCGCGGAACGGCTGGTGACCGAGGGCGTCCGGCGCGCGACCGACGCGGGCGCGTTGTACGCGATCGGCCTGATCCAGGGCACCCGCGTCCGGCTGGACTGGGTGCGCGGGCGCTGGAGCGGGCTCGCCGAGGCCGCCGAGCAGCTGCGCGACAGCTATCCGGAACTCGGCCCGATCGTCATGGAGTCGTCACTGGTGCTGGGCGGTCTCGCGGCCGTGCGCGGGGAATTCGCCGCGGCGCAGCGGCACCTGACCGCGGCGAGCGTCCACGCGCCGGACCGCGGCCCGATCCCGGTGGTGCTTTCGGCGGCCGGGGTGCTGATCACGGTGCTGCTCGCGACCGACGACGTCGACGGCGCGTGCGCGGTGGCCGACACGGCGGTGGCCGCGGCCGGGCGCAAGGGCGTCTGGATCTGGGCGGCGGCGCTGGTCCCGGCGGCGGCGCAGGCGTACGCGCGGGCCGGGCGCTGGCCGGAGGCCGACAGCGTGGTCGAGGCGTTCGCCCGGGGCATCGAAGACCGGGACGCGCCGGTCGCGACGGCCGCGTTGGTGGCCGGCCGGGCGGTGTTGCTGGAGGCGCGGGGCAAGCACTTGGCCGCCGCGGGGCTGTTCGACGAGGCGGCGTCGGGTTATGCGGCGCTGCCGATGCCGTACCCGGCGACGGCGATGCGCGAGCGGACGGCGATGTGCCGGCTCGCGGCGGGCAACCGCGACGCGGTCGAGGAGCTGACGGCGGCGGCCGAGGCGTACGAACAGCTGGGTGCGACGCGGGATGCGGGACGGTGCCGTCACCAGCTGCGCGAGCACGGGGCTTGGGCGCCTTCGCAACGCGGGCGGCGTGGGTACGGGAGTGAGCTTTCGCCCCGGGAACGCGAAGTGGCGCGGATGCTGGCGGAGGGACGGACGAACCGGGAGATCGCGGACGGGCTGTTCCTCTCGCCGCGGACGGTGGAACAGCACGTGGCGAAGGTGCTCCGAAAGCTCGGCGCGCGTTCACGGACGGACGTGGCCCGCAAGCTCCCGGGCGAAGTCACCACGGCTCCGGCAGGCTGACCAGCGCCCCAATGTGGCCTTCGGTGCGTTCAACGCACCCAAGGGCCCCTTCGGTGCGTTCAACGCAACCAAGGCCACATTGGGGCGCTCGGGGTGAGCGTTGGCGGGGCAGGCGGGAGCGTCCTAACGTGAGCCGGTGACAGAACAGGCCCTTCCCGCGTGGCGCCGGCGGACCTCCGGCGAGACCCGCTGGCCCGCGATGGGCGTCGTCGTCGCCACGCTCGTCCTGCAGGTCGCCCTGCCCGACGACATGGCGTTGCACCCGCGGTGGCTGCTGCCCGGCGTCTCCGTGCTGCTCGTCGTGGCCCTGCTGCTGGTCAACCCCGGCCGCATGTCGCAGTTCAGCGCCGTCGAACGGGTCATCTCGCTGCTGCTCGTCGCGACCGTGACCGGCGTCAACGCCTTCTCCGCCATCTCGCTCGTCTACGGCATCGCGGCCGGCACGATCGGCGACCGCGCCGGGGCCGTGCTCGTCACCGGCGGGATCGTCTACTGGACGAACATCGTGACCTTCTCCCTCTGGTACTGGGAGTTCGACCGCGGCGGCCCCGGCAAGCGGGCTGCAGGCCGGGCGGAGTTCCCCGACCTGCAGTTCCCGCAGATGGCCGACCCGGACCTGGCGCACCAGGACTGGGAACCGTCCTACCTGGACTACCTCTACTTCTCGTTCACCAACGCGGCCGCCTTCAGCCCCACCGACGTCATGCCCCTGCGGATCTGGGCGAAGATGACGATGATGCTGCAGGCCGTCATCTCGCTCGTCCTGGCGGTGATGGTGGTTTCGTGGGCCATCAACAACCTGAAATGACTCAGTGCCGCGAGATCGTGAAGCTCTGGCCGTCCGAGCCGATCGCGCCCGGGATCCAGGTGTTCGTGCCGCGGTCGTCGGCGTTCAGGCCGGACGGACTGGTCGAGGCCAGGTTCGTCCCGTTGAACTTGACGCCGGTGAACTTGATGCCGCCCGAGATCGTCGGGTAGGAGTCGGTCGGCGACTCGATGATCGCCTCCGCCGACGCGTGCTTCGACGTCAGCGACTTCGTGGTCGTCTTGGTCCAGCCCTTGGTCGTGTCGGACAGGTCCAGCCGGTAGGTGTTGGTGGCGGTGCGCGTGACCGTCGCGGTGATGTGGTCGCCCGCGCCGACCGACACGTTGTAGTACACCGGCGCGGCCGGGTACATCTCGTACCAGGCCGAGTACACCGGATGCCCGCTGGAGCAGTCCGTCTCGACGCCGGTCTGTTCCACTGTGGACGATCCGTCGCCGTCGATGCCGACCCACGGCGCGAACAGGTCGTTGCTCGACCGGCAGGTCACCGTCGGCTCGGTCCAGCTCGCCGTGGCCGTGGTGAAGCTGCCGAAGCTGACGTACCCGCCCCAGTTGCCGCCCGAGAACTGGTGGCCATGGAAGTGAGAGCCGTACTCGACCGCGGCGTGCGCCGTGCCCGAGACGGCCAAGCCGGCAGCCGCCGCGGCAACCGCCGTGAGGACGCGGACAGCGCGCGACGAAAGGATTCTGGACATGCGGGGACTCCGTTCACCGATGGGGACCGGGAAAACCGTGTCCCCAAGTGTTGGAGCCACACCAAAAAGAAGGTAGCTACTTTCGAAGGGTCTTCACATTCCGGGAAATACCCACCAATTTGCCGGATTTACACCCGATTGAACGAAAAGACCCGTGAAGGCCTCCGCGGGGGAAGAGGCCTTCACGGGTCCCATGACGCTCACCTACCGCCCGGTCAGGTGAGCGGGGCTCCTACTGCGCGGCCTGCGCGTGCGCGGCGTCCACGAACTTCGTCGTGTACGTCTGCGACAGGTCGATCTTGTCCTTCTTCGGCTTCACGTTGCTGGACGACTCACCCAGCACCTTCAGCACGTTCCGCGCGCCCGCCGGGTCCATCCGGCCGTCCTTCGTGAACATCGGCAGGCTGTCCTTCAGCGACTTCACGTACAGCGCCTTGTCCCCGCCGGCGAACGACGGCGGCATGATGTCGGCGACCTGTTCCGGGGTGTGCGTCGAAATCCACTTCAGGCTTTCGACGTACGCGTTGGCCAGTTTCTGCACGATGTCCGGATACCGCTTCACGATTTCGCAGCCCATGTACAGCGAGCTGGCCGGGTACAAACCGCCCAAAGCGGCTTTCGTGCCTTCGACCGTGCGCATGTCGTAAAGCACCTTCGCCTGGCCGGTGTTCGTCAGCTGCGCGATCGTCGGGTCGGTGGTCATCCCGGCGTCGATCGAACCCTGGTTCATCGCCGAGATGAACGTCTGCCCGGCGCCGACCTTGACCGGCGTGTAGTCCTTCGAGCTGACGCCGCCCCGGGAGGCGAGCGCCTTCGTCAGGAAGTCCGTCGACGACCCCAGCGACGTGATGCCGAGGCTGCGGCCCCTGAAGTCCGCGCCGGAGCGGATCTCCCCGGCCTTGCCGGTGGCGACCATCTCGGCCTCGCCCGGCACGTTCGCGAACTGCACGACGCTCTGGATGCACTGCTCCTTGGCCTGCAGGTCGATCGTGTGGTCGTAGAACCCGACGACCCCCTGCACCTCGCCGGCCAGCAGCGACGTCTCGGCGTTGGCGCCCGACGGCTGGTCGAACAGCTCGACGTCGAGCCCCTGCCGTTTGTAGGCACCGATCTGCTGCGCCAGCTGCCCGGGCAGGTAGATGACCTTCGAGATGCCACCGATCATGATCTTGATGTGCGGCTGGCCGGTGGTGCCGAGGGCGATCTCCCGCGAGTCACGGCAGGCGGTGACCCCGGCCAGGGTGACCGCGAGCGCGGCCACCACGCCGACTGTCCTCTTCAGGCGCATGTCAGACCACTCCGTGCGCGGCGTCGGCGGCGGACGGCGGGCGCCAGCGCAACAGCCGGCCTTCCAGTGAGCTGATCCCCCACTCGGCCAGCAGCGCCACCACGGTGATGATCAGCATCCCGGCGTACACACCCGCGGTGTCGAACGTGCCCTGCGCGTTGGCGATCAGGAAGCCCATACCGGCCTTCGCGCCGGTGTACTCACCGACGACCGCGCCGATCAGCGCGAACCCGAACGCCACGTGCAGCGACGACAGGATCCACGACGTCGCGCTCGGCAGCACGATCGACTTGAGCACCTGGCCGCGCGTCGCACCGAGGATGCGCGCGTTGTCGATCAGGTTCCGGTCGACCTCACGGGCACCGGTGAAGGCGTTGAAGAACACCGCGAAGAACACGAGCACGACGACGGTCGCGACCTTCGACGACAGCCCGAGCCCGAACCAGATCACGAACAGCGCGGCGAGCACGATGCGCGGCAAGGCGTTGGCCGCCTTGATGAACGGCGCCAGCACCTGCGCCAGGTAGGAGCTGCGGCCGAGGATGACGCCGAACACGACACCGGCGATGGCGCCGATGACGAACCCGATCGCGGCCTCCTCGACGGTCACCAGGATCTGGTACCAGATCGAGCCGAAGTCGGTCCCGGCGCCGAACCACTCGACCAGCCGCTCCCAGATCTTCGACGGCTTCGAGTAGAAGAACGGGTCGATCCAGTACGTCGCGGTCAGCTCCCAGCTGCCCAGCCAGACGACGACGATCGCCAGGCGCAGCAGCCAGATGTTGCGCTTGCGCCGGGAAGAAGCCTGCTTGGCGCGGGCCAGGATGTCCTGCTCGGTCTCGAGCACGGGCAAGGGTGCGGACGTGGCCGCCGGCGTCTCAAGCGACATTGCTCGCTCCCTTCTCACGGGCCTTGTCGACCTCGCTGCGCAGTGATTCCCAGATGTCGGCGTACAGCTTGCGGAACTCCTCGGTGAGCCGGAGGTCCTCGACCTTCCGCGGCCGCTCCAGCGGGATCTCGAAGACGTCCTTCACCGTGGCCGGGCTGGACGTCAGCACGACGACCTTGTCCGCCAGCGCGATGGCCTCGTCGAGGTCGTGCGTCACGAAGATCACCGCGGCACCGGACCCCGACCACAGCCGCAGCAGCTCGTCCTGCATCAGCGCGCGCGTCTGGACGTCGAGCGCCGAGAACGGCTCGTCCATCAGCATGATCTTCGGCTTGGTGACGAGGGTCTGCGCCAGCGCGACGCGCTTGCGCATGCCGCCGGAGAGCTGGTGCGGGTAGTACTTCTCGAACCCGGCGAGCCCGACGCGGGCGATCCAGTCGACGGCCTGCGCGCGGGCTTCGGTCTTGGACGCGCCGCGGAAGCGCGGGCCGGAGGCGACGTTCTCCAGCACCGAACGCCACGGCATCACGGCGTCGGTCTGGAACATGTAGCCGACGCCGTCCGGGATGGACTTGACGTCCTCGCCGTTCACCCGCACGCGGCCGGCGGACGGCGGCTGCAGCCCCGAGACCAGCGAGAGCGTCGTCGACTTGCCGCAGCCGGTGGGGCCGACGACGGCGACGAACTCGCCGGGCTGGACGGTCATGGTCAGGTCGCGGACGGCCGTGTGCACGGAACCGGACCCGCTCGGGAACCGTTTGGTGGCTCCGGTGAGTTCGATCAGTGGGGGAACCATGGGGAGGTGACTCCTTCGTCACGTGGTGGGGGTCACGCGTTGGGGAAGGACGTTAAGTACGGGTGGCGGCCGCGTGAAGCTTGTCGACGTTCTCCGCGCGAGCTGTGCGTTCTGAATGTTTTGCTCATTTAGCGCGCGGGCTTGACCTGGGGGTATGTTCCGAGCCATGCCAAAGTGGGCGCTCTTCCCGCGGATGCGGTTCAGCAGGCAGGTGCTGCTGCTGCAGATCGGCGTGGTCGCCCTGGTCGTCGGGCTCGGGGTGGCGCTGGTCAGCGTGCTCCTGTCCCGCACGCTCACCGACCAGTACGGGCGCCGCGCGCTCGCCATCGCGAAGTCCGTCGCCGCGGACCCGGTCGTCGTCGCGAACGCGGCCGCGAAGCTCCCCGCCGGCCCGCTCGAAGAGCGCGTCCTGGCGGTGACCAAGGCCAACGAAGCGCTGTTCGTCGTGATCACCGACGACAAGGGCATCCGGCTGGCCCACCCGACGCTGTCCGAGATCGGCAAGCCGGTCAGCACCCCGGCGGACCGGGCCCTCGCCGGGGAGGACGAGATCAGCGCGGTGCAGAGCGGCACGCTCGGGCTGTCCGTGCGCAGCAAGACCCCGATCTGGCAGGGGCAACGCGTGGTCGGCGAGGTGAGCGTCGGCTTCGAAGTCGGCGACCCGACCGGCGACTTCAACCGCCTCCTCGCGATCACGCTGCTGTTCGCCGGCGGTGCGCTGCTGCTCGGCGCGGGCGCGTCAGCGCTGCTGAACCGGCGGCTGCGGCGCGTCACGCACGGCCTCGAACCGCACGAACTCACCGAGCTGCTCTACGAACGCGAAGCCGTGCTGCACGGGATCGGCGAAGGCGTCCTCGCGGTCGACGAAACGAACCGCGTCTCGGTGCGCAACGACGAAGCCGAACGCCTGCTCGGCACCGAGCTCCCGATCGGCGCGGCGATGGCGGAGCTGGAACTCAGCCCGCGGGTGCACAAGGCCGTCGCCGAAGGACGGCCGGTCGACAACCTCCTGGCCGTGGCCGGAAACCGCGTGCTGGTGATCAACAGCCGGGCCGTGCGGCTGGACGACCGGCCGATCGGCACCGTGCTGACCTTCCGCGACCGCACCGACCTCGACACGCTCACCCGCGAGCTCGACGGCATCCGCGTCCTGTCCGACGGCCTGCGCGCCCAGCGCCACGAGTTCGCGAACCGGCTGCACACGCTCTACGGGCTGCTCCAGCTCGGCCACCACACCGAAGCCGTCGAGTACCTGCAGACGCTGACGGATTCGAGCTCGGCGCGGCCGAGCGAGCTGGGCGACGCCGTCGCCGACCCGTACCTGCAGGCGCTGCTCGTCGCGAAAACCGAGCAGGCACAGGAAAAGGGCCTCACCCTCAAGCTCGCCGACGACACCTGGGTGCCGACGACCGTGACCGACCCGATCGCCGCCAACACCGTGATCGGCAACCTCGTCGACAACGCGCTGCACGCCGCCCGGATGGGCCCGCGGCGGCCGGCGAACGTCGAGATCAGCCTGCTCGCCGAGGGCGGCACGCTCCACCTGTCCGTTGTGGACAGTGGCCCCGGCGTGCCCGAGGACCTGCGGCGAACGTTGTTCGACGAAGGCGTCTCGACGAAGATCGCCCCCGGCCACGGACTCGGCCTGGCGCTGGCCCGGCAGGCCGCGCGCGCCCGCGGCGGCGACGTCTGGCTGGCCGGCCCCGGCGACGGCGAGACGGGTGCCCTGTTCGTCGCGAAACTGCCCGGAATGCTGACGGAGGACGGATGATCCGCACGCTCATCGTCGACGACGACTTCCGCGTCGCCGGGGTGCACGCCGGGTTCGTCGAGGAGGTCGACGGCTTCGCGGTGGTCGGCACCGCCCACACCGCGGCGGAGGCCCGCGCCCGCGTCCGGGAGCTCGCGCCGGACCTGATCCTGCTCGACGTCTACCTGCCCGACGAGTCCGGCCTCGCGGTGCTTCCGGAGCTGCAGACCGACACGATCGTCCTGTCCGCGGCGACCGACAGCGCGTCGGTGGCGGCCGCGATCCGGGCGGGCGCGCTGAACTACCTGATCAAGCCGTTCACCACGCGCCAGCTCGCGGAACGGCTGACGTCGTACGCGCGCTTCCGCGGCCTGCTCGCCGAGGACCGGGCCATGGGCCAGGACGACGTAGATCGCGCGTACCGGGTGCTGCACGACCAGGACCGCACGTCCGCGCCGAAGGGCCAGTCGACGGCGACGTCGCAGCTCGTCTCGGAGCAGCTGCGCCGGGCGGGCCGCCCGTTGTCGGCCGCGGAGGTGGCCGGCGAGCTGGGCATGGCGCGGGCGACGGCGCAGCGGTACCTCACGGCGCTGGCCGAGTCGGGGACGGTCCGGATGCGCCTGCGCTACGGCGCCACCGGGCGCCCAGAGCACGAGTACCGCTGGTCCGGCGCCTGAGTCAGCGGCGGACGGTCGTCGTCTCCGCGCGGTACTGGTACTGCTGCATCATGCTTTCGGCGACGTTCACCCAGGACTGGACCGAGCCGGGCGTCTCGGACGTCGGCGACGGCAGGTCGACGCGCGCCTCGTCTTCCTCGGGCACGGTCTTCTTCGCCTGCGGTTTCGCCTGCGCCTGAACGTGTTTCGGGGCCGGCTTGGCGGGCACCGGCACGAACACGGTCGTCGGGGCCGGCGTGGCCACCGGCGCCTGCGGGGCTTGCGGCTGGGGCGCCGGCGCCTCAGCGATGGCCGGGCGCGAGTCCAGCTGCGCGACGTCGTCCCGGTTCGCGGCGAACAGGCTGCCGGTGGCCATCCCGCCGGCCAGCCAGCCGACCGCGACGAGCAGCACCGCCGCGCCGCTGCCGAGCCACGTGCGGGCGCGGCGCCGGATCACCACGGACTTCGGGCGCAGGTCCTGGTCGCACACCGGCGGCCGGGTGTAGATCGGCTCGGCGACCGCCACGTCGTCGTCGGTGCGGCGGCGTTGCGGCAGGCTCGCCGCGACGATGCCGGTGCGATCCAGCAGCTCCACCGCCGTGCGGTCGCTGGACGGACGGGTCGCACTGCGCTGTGCGGTGCGAAGCATCGGGGACCTCCGGTACGGGGCTCGCGGACCCCACGCATTCTGGACCATTTCGGACGGTCCTGTCAGAAACGCAACTCCATTGAGTGACGCGTCATCTTGGCAGACAACCCGGAAGTCGCAGTCTGAAAGCGATTCAGCTTTCCATCTGTTTGAGCCCCATGCGCGCGAGGATCGCGAGCGGCCGCTGGTAGGCCGAGCCGAGCACGCGCGGGATGGCGTCGATGACGTAGGCGTCCGGTCCGATGAGGATGCGCGCCGACTTCCGCTCGATCCCGCGCAGGATCGTCTGTGCCGCCTTCTCCGGCGTCGTCTTCGCGATCCGCTCGAAGCCCTGCGCGGCCTTCTCCTGGTCGTCGGCGCCACTTCGCGAGTTGCGCACGATGTTGGTCTTGATCCCGCCGGGGTGCACGCAGCTCACCGCGACCGGGTGCCGCGCGATGAGCATTTCTTCGCGCAGCGCTTCGGTGAATCCGCGGACCGCGAACTTCGCCGCGTTGTACGCGCTCTGCGTCGGCACGCCGACGAAGCCGAAGACGCTGGAAATGTTCACGACCTGCCCGTCGCCGGACGCGATCAGGTGCGGCAGGAAGGCCTTCGTGCCGTTGACGACGCCGCCGAGGTTGATGCCCATCAGCCAGTCGTAGTCCTCGAACTTCATCTCTTCGACGGTCGCGCCGAGCGCCACGCCGGCGTTGTTCACGACGACGTTGACGCGGCCGAACTCCTCCGCGACCTCCTCGGCGTGGGCGAGCACGGCGGCGCGGTCGGCGACGTCGAGGACGTACGCGCGGGCGTTGTCGCCGGCCAGCTTCGCCGTCTCCTCCGCGTTCGCGGCGTTCACGTCGGAGAGGGCGACGCGCGCCCCGCGCCGGGCGAACTCGAGCGACAGCGCCCGCCCGATCCCCGAGCCCGCCCCGGTGACCACCACGACCTTGCCCGCGAACTGCTTCATCGGCCCTCCCTCAGGTGTTACCCACGAGTCACGGACATTAGCGGCTGTGAGCTTGCTGTGGGTGTGCTGATCGTGTCGGTGCGGCACCTTAAGGTGAGGGGGACGACAGACCGGGGGCGAGAAGGACGAGGAGGCGATGCGCGTGCGGCGGCCCGCCGTCCTGCTCACCCTCGCCGCGGTGCTGCTGCTCGGAGCGGCCTTCGTGGTCTTCGCGACCCGGCCGCCGCGGTCCGCGAACGCGTCCGCGCCGGACGCCGGGGTCGTCGAAGCGGCGCCGGCGTCGACGCCCGACCTGCCCGCGGCGTCCAGCCCGGCGGTCGGCGCGCTGTTCCTCGACGGTTCGCACTACTGCACCGCCAGCGTCGTCCACAGCGACCAGGGCGACGTGCTGCTGACCGCGGCCCACTGCATCCACGACGGCGAGGGCGGCGACTACCTCGCCGGCGTCACGTTCGCGCCCGCCTACCACGACGGCGTCGCGCCGTTCGGCTACTGGACGGTGTCCGACGAGCTCGTCGCGCCCGGCTGGAGCGGGTCGTCCGACCAGGACCTCGACGTCGGCTTCGCCACCGCGCACCAGGCCGGGGCCACGAAGTCCCTGGAAAGCCTGGTCGGCGCGAACACCCTCGCGACCGGCACCGAGTTCGAGCAGGCCATCACGCTCACCGGCTACCCGGACGACTCCGAAGCCCCGGCCGTCTGCCGGAACACGACGAGCCGGCAGGACACGTTCCAGCTGAAGGTGGACTGCGCGGGCTTCCCGACGGGCACCAGCGGCGGCCCGTGGGTCACCGCGCCGGACCCGAAGACCCGCCTCGGCACGGTCATCGGCGTCATCGGCGGTTTCGAGTACGGCGGCGACGACCCGGACACGTCGTACTCGAGCTACTTCGACACGGACGTCCAGGCGCTGTACCGGCAGACGACCGCCCGCGCCTGAACGGCATGATGCGGGGTATGAGCGACCCCGTCGACGTACCGATCACCGGCGAGCCGATCCGGCTCGGCCAGTTCCTCAAGCTGGCCGGCCTCGCCGAAGACGGCTCCCACGCGAAGGACCTGCTCGACGCGGAGGAGGTCACCGTCAACGGCGAGGTCGAGACCCGCCGCGGCCGCCAGCTGACCGGCGGCGACGTCGTGGCGGTCGGCGAGAACCGCGGCAAGGTCGTGCTGGTGCGCTAACCCACGCTGGTCAGCGGCGGCAGGCCGATCGACGCCGCCAGCGCGTCCAGCTCGCGGCGCACCGGGCCGGACAGCGGCACCCCCAGCGCCCGGCACTGCTCCAGGTGCTGGGCCTCGCGCCAGCCGGGATAGCGGATCGGCGCGCCGCCCTCCCAGCCGAGCATGCTGCCGAAGAGCGCGCTGGCCGCGCGGTAGAAGCCGTCGGCGCTGCGCAGCGTCGTCGGCGCGATCGCCAGCACCAGCAGGCCGGTGTCGTGCTCGTGGTCGGCCACGCCGGAGAGCACCCCGGCGAGGACCTCGACGAGCAGCGTCAGCCCGGCGCCTTCCGAGCCGGAGCGGTCCATGTCGAAGATGAACTCGGGGTACGCGCCGCCGGGTGCGGCCATGCCCAGGGGGTTCATCGGCTGGCCGGGTTCGCCGCCGGCGGCGAGCACCAGCCCGATCATCGCGTGCGGCAGGGCCCGCGCGGCGTGGTGCCCGGCCCGGCCGAACGGCCCGACGCCGCGCAGCGAAACGAGCCCGACGCCGAAGCGGCCGGCCCGCGTCACCGCCCGGTCCATCGCGTCGCCGACCGCCCAGAGCCCCGGCGCGCGGCGGTAGTCGAGCAGCGCGGCGGCCCCGCGGTCGGCGATCATCAGCGGCTCGGCGTGCGGCACGACGTGCCCGGTCTTCAGCATCGGCAGGTGGACGCGGGTCAGGTCGGCGACGCCGGTCTCCGGCGAACCGGTCAGGTCGCCGTGGCAGAGCGCTTCCGCCGCGATGCGGGCGCGTGGTTCGGGGAAGCCGTGGGCGGCGAAGACGTGTGCCACGAGGGTGACCAGCTCGTCGGCCCGCACGCGCGGCCAGGCCTGTTCCGGGATGGGGGACGCGGGGGTTTCTTCTTCGAGGATGCCGGGTTCGGGGCGGGCGGAACGGAAGGGACGCGGTCTGAGAGGCACTTCCCCGACACTGCCCAAGGGCGGGTCCGCCCGTCAACGAGGTTCGCAGGGCCCTACCCGACCGTGTGATCGAAGCGTCCGCGGAGTCGTACCCTGGGCGGCATGTGCCGAAACATCACCACCCTCAGAGGGCTTCAGCCGTCCGCGACGGGCGAGGAGATCGAGGCCGCGGCCCGCCAGTACGTGCGCAAGGTGACCGGCGTGCAGTCGTTGTCGGACGCCACGCGGGAGCCGTTCGAAGCGGCGGTCGCCGAGATCACCGAGATCACCGCGCGGCTGCTGGAGCAGCTGCCCGAACGCCGTCAGCCGCCGGCGACCGTCCCGCCGCTGCGCCGCCCCGAGGTGCAGGCGCGGATCGCGGCTCAGGCGTTGAAGCGCGCCTGAAATTGTCGGACCCCGCCGATAGGCTGGCCGCATGGGCGGACAGGGTTTGGTGCTGGGCGGCGGCGGGGTCGCCGGAGTGGCGTGGACGACGGGGTTGCTGACCGGGCTGGCCGAGCACGGCCAGGATCTGACGGGCGCGGACCTGCTCGTCGGGACATCGGCGGGGTCGGTGGTCGCCGCGCAGGTGACCAGCGGGCGACCGCTGGCGGAGCTGTTCGCGCGCCAGGCGGACCCGGCGCGTCAGACGCCGGAGATCCCGGCGGAAATCGACTTCGAGAAGTTCGCGGCCGACTTCGGCGGCGCGGTCACGGGCTCGACGTCGCCGGCCGAGGTCCGGCGCGCGGTGGGCAAGCTCGCGCTGGCGGCCGAGACGGTGCCCGAAGGGGAGCGCCGCGCGGTGATCGAGGCCCGGCTGCCGGTGCACGACTGGCCGGAGCAGCGCCTGGTGATCGTGGCGGTCGACGCCGAGACCGGCGAGCCGCGCCGCTTCGACCGCGAGTCCGGGGTGTCCCTGGTCGACGCGGTGGCGGCGAGCTGCGCGGTCCCGGGTATCTGGCCGGCGGTGACGATCGACGGCCGGAGGTACGTCGACGGCGGCGTCCGCTCGGCCGAGAACGCGGACTACGCGACGGGCTGCACCCGCGTCACGGTCGTGGCTCCGCTGGGGGTGGATTCCCCGCTGCCGATGGAGAAACCACTGCTCGCGGTGCTGGACGACCTGCGCGCGGCGGGTGCGGAAGTCACGCTGATCACCCCGGACGAGGCGTCGGTCGCGGCGGCCGGCGAGAACCCGCTGGACCCGGCGACCCGGACACCGGCGGCGGAGGCCGGCCGCGCGCAGGGTGCGGCGTTGAAACTCAGCTGGACGTAGGTGCCGGGCCGGGTCCAGGGTGGCCCGGAGCCCGTCGGCTACCCTCGTGGGGCGAGGTAGCGTGTCCGAGCGGCCGAAGGAACATGTCTTGAAAACATGCGAGGGGGCAACCTCTCCGTGGGTTCGAATCCCACCGCTACCGCTCCGGGCCCCGGGCGCGCGGTAGCCGCGCCCGGGCTCAGCCCTCCACTTCCGACAGGTGGCCCAGCACCCGGTCGAACGCCGCGGCGATCGTCGCCTGCTCCTCGGGGCTCAGCAGGTCGATCAGGTGCTCGCGCACCCCTTCCACGTGCGTCGGCGCCGCCTTCTCCAGCAGCGCCTTGCCTTCCTCCGCCAGTTCCGTGATGACGCCGCGCTTGTCCTCCGGGTCACGGACGCGCCGGACCATGCCCGCGTCCTCGAGCCGGCCGACCTGGTGGGACAGCCGGCTCTTCGTGGACCCCATCAGCACCGCCAGCTCCGACATCCGCATCCGGTGGCCGGCCTGCATCTCCAGGCAGACGAGCACTTCGTAGTCGGTCAGCGACACGTCGTGCCGGTCGGCCAGCTCGCGGTGCAGCAGCTGCCGCAGCTTCAGGGTCGCGACGATGTAGGAGCGCCACGCCGCCATCTCGGCTTCGTTCAACCAACGCACAGGCCGCTCCTCGGTCATAAGGCAGCCTAGAACGCTGATCAAGGGACCGCGCGGTCCGAGTCCGAACTGCGTGCGGGTAAAAATGCCGTCGCAACATCACCCGGAGGTGGGGTTACGAAAAGGTTGAGACTCGGCCGAAAAAGGCGCATTCTGCTTGTCGGCGGATGGTCGGCCAGGGTATGCGGCTCGGCGACGGTGACGTGCCGGCCCGGCTCCCCGCCAGGAGAGGTCAGGTGGTTGCGTGACGGGTGATCCTCGCGGTTGACCGCCGGCTGTGTCCCCGCGACCGGAACGGCTCAAGAACGGGCCGGGCGCGATTGCGAACAGCCACACGCGCGGGCTTCCATGCGTTCACGCATACGGCGTCGATCCGGCCTGTATCGGGTCACGACCTCGGCAGTCGTGACGACAGCGCCTGAACGCCGGCCCGGTCGCGGCCAACCGCCGACCAAAGACACAACCTCGGTACAGAGCCCGGGTGCAGCCGCCAGCGCGACGGCCGCGCCCGGGCTCGTTACCATTTGCCGGTGAGATTCGACGACGACGCCGGCTTGGACGCCTCCGAGGTCCAGGACCTGCGCGGTAGCGGTGGAGGCGGCGGCGGGATCGGCGGCCGCGTTGCGCTCGGCGGCGGCGGGCTGGGCGTCGTCGGGGTGATCATCTACTTCGTGCTCTCCCAGCTCGGCGGGGTGAGCACCGGCGGCAGCGGTCTGAGCGGCGGCCTCGGCGGGGTCGGCTCCGGCCAGGCGGTCGACAACTCGAAGCTGTCCAGCGAGTGCAGGACCGGCGCCGACGCCAACAAGAACCACGACTGCGCCATCGTCGCGGTCGTCAACTCCGTCCAGGACTACTGGACGCAGCAGTTCTCGCGCTCCGGCTCGACCTACCGGAAGGCGCCGACCAACTTCTTCAACGGCGGCGTCCGCACCGGTTGCGGCAGCGCGACCTCCGACACCGGGCCGTTCTACTGCCCGGCCGACTCCGAGGTCTACATCGACCTCTCCTTCTTCGACGAGCTGAAGACCCGCTTCGGCGCGCAGGGCGGTCTCTTCACCGAGGCTTACGTGCTCGCCCACGAGTACGGGCACCACGTGCAGAACCTGCTCGGCACGTCCAAGAAGGGCACCGGCACCGGCCCGACGTCCGGTTCGGTGCGCCTGGAACTGCAGGCCGACTGCTACGCCGGCGTCTGGGCCAACCACGCCTCGACGACGCCGACCGAGAGCGGTAAGCCGCTGATCACCGACGTCACGCAGGACGACATCGCCTCCGCGCTGGACACCGCGTCCCGCATCGGCGACGACTACATCCAGCAGAACCTCGGCGGCGGCCAGGTCGACCGCTCGAAGTTCACCCACGGCACGTCCGCGCAGCGCAAGAAGTGGTTCACCACCGGCTTCCAGACCGGCGACCCGGCCCGCTGCGACACCTTCGGCGCCGGCAATTTAGGCTAGGCCTAAGCACTGAAGGGCACCTTCGTCCCTCCACACGCGTTGAAGGGGCCTTTCCTCGCACCTGATGCGAGGAAAGGCCCCTTCAGCTCGGTCAGGCGGTCAGCGCGTGCGGGTCACCGGCGACGGCGCGAGCGGAGAAGTTCCGCTGCGCACCGCGGTCGGCGGCCTTCTGCTTGGCCGTCTT
This sequence comes from Amycolatopsis sp. NPDC051371, assembly GCF_040682155.1. Taxonomy (NCBI): domain Bacteria; kingdom Bacillati; phylum Actinomycetota; class Actinomycetes; order Pseudonocardiales; family Pseudonocardiaceae; genus Amycolatopsis; species Amycolatopsis sp. NPDC051371. The sequence continues at coordinate 171,787 of NZ_JBFBAG010000008.1, read as the reverse complement.
GCTCTTGCCCGGCTGCACGCCGTTGACGCTCTCGGTGCTCGTCGCGTAGACGCCGAGGGCCCAGGCGACGCCGTCCGCGTTGCGGTCGAGCGCGACGCGGTCGATGTTGCCCAGGTTGTCGCAGGCCTGGTGGTAGCACGGGTCGAACGCGATGCCGGCCGTGCCGCCCCACTTCGCCGCCTGCGCCGGGGTCTTCAGCACCTCGGCGCCGGTGTCCAGGCCGCCGGCCGGGATGCCGACGGCGATGAACTCGCCGTAGTCCGAGCGGCCGGTGAAGTCGGTGCCCTCGAGGGACACGCCTCGCGCGGCCTGCAGGTAGTCGACGAAGGTCTTCTCGATCTGCGCCGAGCCGTACGGGCCGGGGCCCGCGCCGACGGCGTCGGAGTCGTCACCGTCGTAGGCGAAGTACCCGGCGTTCGGCGAGCCGATCATGTCGAAGTTCAGGTACAGCGCGATGTCCAGCTGCTGCTCGAAGCTCAGCTGGTCGACGTAATAGGTCGAGCCGACCAGGCCGAACTCCTCCGCGCTCCAGAAGCCGAAGCGGACACCGTTGTTGACCTTCGGGCTGCTCCCCAGCTGCAGCGCCGTCTCGAGCAGGGTCGCCGAGCCGGTGCCGTTGTCGTTGATGCCCGGGCCGGCCGGGACGCTGTCGAGGTGCGACCCCAGCATCACGACGTTGTCCTTGCGCCCGGTCTTGGTCTCGGCGATGACGTTGTAGCTGGTCCGCGCCTCCTGGAAGGCGCGCAGCTCCAGCGTCACCGGCTGCCCGGCGAGGGTGGCCAGCTGCGCCCCGTTCGCCGCCGTCACGCCGCCGGTCGGGATCTTCGCGACGGCCGGGTCCCCCAGGGTCCCGTTCAGGTCGCCGTCGGTGTTGTTGTAGACGATGGCGCCGATCGCGCCCGCCGCCGCGGCGGTCTCCTGCTTCTGCGCGAACGAGCAGCCGCCGCGCTTGATCAGCGCGATCTTGCCGGCGACGTCGGCGGTGTAGTCGGTGGCCTCGCAGCCGCTGGTGTCGTCGACCGCGACGACGGCGAGCGGCGCGGTGATGCCGCCGACGGGCGTCGAGACGGTGTATTCCATCGCGATGACCGGGACGTTCTGGCCGCCCGCGGTCAGCTTCTCGGCCAGGGTTTCCGAGTAGGTGAACGGGAACTCCTGGCGGGTCACCTGGAAGCCGGCCGCCTCGAGCTTGGTCGCGATGTACTCGGCGGACTTCTTGTGGCCGTCGGTGCTCGCCGCCCGCGTGCCGCCGTTGGTGTCGGCGATGCGCTGCAAGGCGATCAGGTGCCGGTTGACGCCGTTGACGTCGACCTTCTTGACGAGCTGCTTCGCCAAGGCGGGACCGTCGGGGACCGTGTTCGCGGCGGCGGCCGGGGTCAGGCCGAGCACCAGCGTCGCGCCGGCGGCCAGGGCCATCGGCGGGAGGAATCTCTTTCTGAAGAGTGACATGGTTGCTCACCTTTGTTCCGAATGAGTAGTACGTCAATGCGTCATTCGGCGGGAACTTCGGTCGCCGGTATACAGTCGACACATGTACGCGATCACCATCCGTGAGCCAGGTGACCCGGACGTTCTCGAGTGGGCGGAGGTCGCGGATCCGCGTCCCGGCCCGGGCGAGGTGCTGCTGGACGTCGCGGCGAGCGCGGTGAACCGGGCGGACCTCCTGCAGCGCCAGGGCCACTACCCGCCGCCGCCCGGCGCCAGCGAAACGATCGGCCTGGAGTGCTCGGGCACGATCGCCGAACTCGGCGAGGGCGTCGAAGGCTGGAACGTCGGCGACGAGGTCTGCGCGCTGCTCTCGGGCGGCGGCTACGCGGAGAAGGCCGTCGTCCCGGCCGGGCAGCTGCTGCCCGTGCCGGCCGAGATCGACCTGATCACCGCGGCCGGGCTGCCCGAGGTGGCCTGCACGGTGTGGGCGAACGTCGTGATGCACGCCCGCCTCGCCGAGGACGAGGTGCTGCTGGTCCACGGCGGCGCCGGCGGCATCGGCACGCACGCGATCCAGGTCGGCAAGGCACTCGGCGCGATCGTCGTGGTGACCGCGGGTTCGGAAGACCGGCTCGACCGTTGTCGCCAGCTCGGCGCCGACCTCGCGATCAACTACAAGGAAAAGGACTTCGTCGAGGTCGTCAAGAAGGAGACCGGCGGCGCGGACGTCATCCTCGACAACATGGGCGCGTCCTACCTCGGCCGCAACGTCGACGCGCTGCGGCCGGACGGCCGGCTGGTGATCATCGGCATGCAGGGCGGTGTGAAGGGCGAGCTGAACGTCGGCGCACTGCTCGGCAAGCGGGCTTCGGTGTTCGCGGCGGGCCTGCGCTTCCGGCCGCTGGAGCAGAAGGCGGCGATCGTCGCCGACGTCCGGGAACGCCTGTGGCCGCTGGTTTCCGACGGTCTCGTGAAGCCGATCGTCGGCCAGGTCGTGCCGATGGCCGAGGCCTCGTCCGCGCACCGCGCCATGGAAGAGGGCAGCGTGTTCGGCAAGATCCTGCTGGCGGCGAAGTCCTAGCGGAGTTCTTCCAGCACGCGCACGAGTTGGTTGATCTCGAAGACGTTGGAGTAGTGGGCGAGCCCGATCCGCACGGCGCCACCCACTTCTCCGACGCCGAGTGACGCGAAGACGCCGGCTGCCCCGTCGTCGGCGAAGGCGCACAACCCCTGCGAAGCCAGGTATTCGGCGACCTCGGGCGATTTCTTGCCGGCGACGGCGAAGGCGAGCGCGGGGATGCGGCGCATCGCGTTGCCGATGACCATGATGTGCCGCAGCGACAGCAGTTCCGTCGACAGCTGGGCGAGCAGGCCGGCGTGGTACGACTTCGCCGAGCCGAGCGAGGTGACCAGGCGCTCGCGGCGCGATCCGGACGCGGCGTCGTCGAGGCCCGCGAGGTAGTCGATCGACGCGATCAGGCCGGCCAGCAGCGGGTAGGCGTGCGGGCCGAGTTCGAGCCGGGCCGCGCCGCGCGCTCCCGGGTCGAGCGAGACCGACGCGATCCGCTCGATCAGCTCGGGGTCGCGGAAGACGAGCGCCCCCACCGAAGGGCCGCCCCAAGCCTGGGCGGACACGACCATGACGTCGGCGCCGAGCGCGTTGATGTCCAGCGGCAGGAACGGCGCGGCGTAAGTGGCATCGACGACGACGAGCGCGCCGACCCGCTTGGCGAACTCGATGATCGTCGGGACGTCCGGCCGGGTGCCGACGGAACCGGACGCAAGCGTGACGGCGACGGCTTTCGTGCGCGCCGACACGAGCTGCTCGTACTGCCACGCGGGCAGTTCGCAGGTCTCGATGTCGATCTCGCCCCACCGCACGACAGCGCCGACGCGCTTCGCGGCGCGCTGCCACGGCGCGAGGTTGGCTTGTTCGTCGAGCCGGGAGACGACGACTTCGTCACCGATGGTCCAGCGCTCGGCGAGCGCGTCGCAGAGGCGGCGCAGCATCACCGGCGAGCTCGGCCCGAGCACGACGGCGGCCGGGTCGGCCCCGACCAGGTCGGCCACGGCCCGGCGGGCCGCGGTCACGATGCTTTCCGCGCGCTGTGAGGCCGGAAACGCTCCACCCGGCCCGGACACCGGGGCGCGCATCGCCGTCGAAACGGCCGAAGCGACCTGTTCCGGGACCAGCATTCCGGCGGCGCCGTCGAAGTGAATCCAGCCGTCACCCAGCGCGGGAAAGAGCCCACGAATACGAGCGACGTCGAACGCCATGGGGACACCGTACGGACGTGCGGTTTCGCCGTGCGTCCGGGGTTGGGTGGAGAGCCACCGGGAACCCCGGTAGCCGCTACGCTCGGAGACGGACACCCCGCGCGTGTCGCGGAGCGTGGCGAACGCGAGCCAGGATGGAGCACATGACCGAGCCGAACTTCCGGAAATCGGGTACAGCGGGTGACACCGACCACGAATCTTCACCCCACGTGGTGGTAGTCGACGCGGACGGCTCACCGCTTGACGGTGCGGAGCACGCCGAGGCGGTGGGCGACCTCATCGAAGAGCCGGCCAAGGTGATGCGGATCGGCACGATGATCAAGCAGCTGCTGGAGGAGGTCCGCGCGGCCCCGCTGGACGACGCGTCCCGCACGCGGGTGCGCGAGATCCACCAGACCTCGGTGAAGGAGCTGGCCGCTTCGCTGGCGCCGGAGCTCCAGGACGAGCTGGAGCGCTTGGTCCGCCCGTTCACGGACGACTCGACGCCTTCGGACGCCGAGCTGCGGATCGCGCAGGCTCAGCTGGTCGGGTGGCTGGAGGGGTTGTTCAGCGGGATTCAGACGGCCCTGTTCGCGCAGCAGATGGCGGCCCGCGTGCAGCTGGAGCAGATGCGGCGCGGGTTGCCGGCCGGACCTTCGGCCGCCGGTGGGGGCCATGAGCCGCACGGGCCCGGGATCTCGGGAACGGGCCAGTACCTCTGACAGTTGTCCCGGGGTTGTCCACAGACCGAAGGGGATGTGGACAACCCCTGTGGATAACTACAGGCTGCTGAAGAACGCGCGGATGTCGCCGATCAGCGCGTCCGGCTCCTCCAACGCCGGGAAGTGGCCTCCGCGCGGGAACTCCGTCCAGTGGACGATCTTGTCCGTACGCTCCGCCAGCGCACGGATCGGCAGGCCGATGTCGCCCGGGAAGACCGCCACTCCCGTCGGAACCGTGTTCGACGCCGGCGGTGCTCCCCAGCCTCCGGTCAACGCCGCGTACAGCCGCGCCGAGGAGTTGGCCGTCTCCGTGAACCAGTAGATCGACACGTCCGCCAACAGGTCGTCGCGGTCGATCAGATCCACCGACGTGTTCGAAAACGAACGGAACTTCTCAGCGATCCACGCCAGCTGCCCCGCCGGCGAGTCGTGCAGACCGTAAGCAAGCGTTTGCGGCTTGGTCGACTGGAGGATCGCGTAGCCCGTGCCGGACGCCGAAAACGCCTGCCCCTTCTCCAGGGACCGCCGGCCGAGTTCCTGGTCCGGCAGGCCTTCGAGGTCCGCCGGCGTCCGCGCCACCGCCGACGCCAGCATCGTCACGTGGATCCCCAAGACCCGCGACGGGAACTGGATCGCCAGCTCGCGCGAGATGATCGCGCCCCAGTCGCCGCCGTGGGCGCCGAACCGCTCGTATCCCAAGGTGGTCATCAGCGAGGCGAACGCCCGCGCGATCCGCTCCGGGCTCCAGTCCGTCGTCGGCGTCGGGCCCGAGAAGCCGTAGCCCGGGATCGACGGGACCACGACCGTCAGCGCCGAAGCGGGGTCGCCGCCGTACGCACGCGGGTCCGTCAGTGGCCCGATGATGTCCAGGAACTCGACGATCGAGCCCGGCCAGCCGTGCGTCAGCAGCACCGGCGTCGCGGACGGCTCCGGGGAGACCACGTGCAGGAAATGCACCTTCGTGCCGTCGATCGTCGTCATGAACTGCGGGAAGCCGTTGATCCGCTCCTCCTGCGCCCGCCAGTCGAAGCCCGTCCGCCAGTATTCGGCCAGCTCACGCACATAGTCCACCGGCGCACCGAGCCGCCAGCCGGCATCGGCGGGCTGGTCCGGCCAGCGCGTGTTCGCCAGGCGCGCGCGGAGGTCGTCGAGGGCGGCCTGCGGGACGTCGACGCGGAACGGCGTGATCTCTGAAGTCATGCCTCAACGATAGGAAGCATCGCGGACAGATCCAGTCCTCGATTCGATTTGATCCAGCACTCGATCCACCCCGAGACCGTCCACTGTGGATGACGCGGCTGCCGACAACCGCCGCCGAAGCGCCGGGTCGGACAACAGCGACCGCAAGACCGCCGTCACCGACGGCAGCCGCTCCGACAGGGACTCCGCGGGGCCGAGGCCCGCCGTCAGGCCCAGCTCCAAAGCGGCCCGGTAGCCCGCTTCCTGGTTGTCCACCAGCCGCACCGCCGCCGTCGGGACGCCGAGGCAGCACAGCTCCACGAACGTCACCCCGGCCGCGCTCACCGCGATGTCGGTCGTCGCGAACAGCTCCAGCAGCGCGGGGCTCGGCGCCGCGAACCGGATCGACTGGCCCGGCATCAAGTCGGGCAACGTGTGTTCGCCGCGCACCAGCACGTCCGCCGCGAAGGGCAGTTCCGTGTCGCGAAGCGCGCGAAGCAGCAACTCGACCGTCGGCGCCCACTGGCTGCCGCTGCCCAGGGCGACCGTCACGCGCATCGGCGGCCCGGACGGCACCCGGCGCGTCGACCGCACGGCGTCCCGAAGCGGCGCGTACGCGATCCCCCGCAGCAAGACGTCCGAGCCGTCGTCAGGACGGGCCGAGGGCGCGAAGCCCGAGTCCACGACGATGTCCGACGGTCGGCGCCCGAACACGTCGTCCTCGATCGAGACGAGCAGCGCACCGGCCGCGTTGATCTCTTTGCGCAGGTCACCGAGGCTGTAGTGATCGACGATCACCGCGTCGAACCCGGTCGCGTCGAAAGACTCCCGCGCGACGCCCAGCTCGTCGAAGCGCGAAGCGAGCCACTCCGCGTTTTCGACGCGGCCCGAGAACGCCACCTGCCAGCCCCGCGCCACCGCCCGCTCGGCGTAGGCGACCGCCCGCGAGATGTGCCCGGCGCCGATCGACGCCGACGCGTCCGCGCGCAGGAGCAGCCTCACGAACCGACCTTCTTCTGCTCGACGTGCGCGTTCAGCGCCACCAGGTCCGGCCGCGACCGCAACAGGGCGACCACGGCCCGCCAGTCGCCGACGCCGTCGCCGAGTTCGCTCACCACAGCGGAAAGCAGTTCCCAGTCCTCCACGGTGTCGAGCGTCACGCGCAGGTCGTCGGCCGCCGGACTCACCACGACTCCGGCGCACGAGTAGCGCGAAGGCTGCGAGTACACGCCGGACGTGACGTGCTCGCGGTGCGCGCCGACAGCCGTCGAGACCTGTTCGGCCAGCACAGCGGCCCGCACCAGCTCGGCGTCGAACCCGCGCGGCAGCGTCCGGACCAGCGTCGTGCTCACGTAGTCCAGCGACGGCTGGGCCCGCCACAGCGCCGCGAGCTGGCCGATCAGCGACGGGTCCAGCAGCGGGCAGTCGGCGGTGAGCCTGATCACGGCGTCGGCGGGGTGCTCGCGCAGCGCCACCGCGAACCGGCCGAGCACGTCGTCGAGGGGACCCCGGACCACCGCGGCTCCGCAGCGGGCCGCCTCCGCCGCGACGTCGTCGTCCGAAGTGTCCGAAGACGTCGCGACCACCACCTGGTCGACCCCGGGTGCGGCCGCCGCGGCCCGGACGACCCAGCCCAGCACGCTGCGGCCGCCGAGCGGGCGCAGCACCTTGCCGGGGAGCCTGGTCGACGTCGACCGGGCCTGGATGACGGCGTTGACCACGGGTGCTGCACGCATGGGTGACATGATGGCCGACGGCCACAGTCACCGAAACGCGGAGGTCAACGATGTCCGAGCTGGATGGCTCCAGCATCCTGCTCACCGGCGGGACCGGTTCCTTCGGCAAGGCGTTCATCGCGCACGCGCTCGCCGAACTGAACCCGAGCCGGCTGGTCGTGCTCTCCCGCGACGAGCTGAAGCAGTACGAAGCCCGGCAGTTGTTCAACGACGATCCGCGCCTGCGCTGGTTCATCGGCGACATCCGCGATCGGCGCCGGCTCGAGCGCGCCATGCACGGCGTCGACTACGTCGTGCACGCCGCCGCGCTCAAGCAGGTCGACACCGGTGAGTACAACCCGTTCGAATTCGTCCAGACCAACGTCATGGGCTCGCAGAACGTGATCGAGGCCGCGATCGACACCGGCGTCAAGAAGGTCGTCGCGCTGTCGACGGACAAGGCGTCCAGCCCGATCAACCTCTACGGCGCCACCAAGCTGTGCGCCGACCGGATGTTCATCAGCGGCAACCATTACGCCGCCGCGCACGTGACGCGCTTCTCCGTGGTCCGCTACGGCAACGTGATGGGCTCGCGCGGCAGCGTCATCCCGTTCTTCCGCAAGCTGGCCGAAAAGGGCGAGTCGCTGCCGATCACGCACAAGGACATGACCCGGTTCTGGATCACGCTCCCCCAGGCCGTGCGGTTCGTCGTCGACTCGTTCGACCAGATGCACGGCGGCGAGCTGTACGTGCCGCGGATCCCGAGCATGCGGCTGGTCGACCTGGCCCAGGCGATCGCGCCGGGCAGCGAGATGCACGAGGTCGGCATCCGCCCGGGCGAGAAGCTGCACGAAGAGATGATCGCCCCCGACGACGCGCGCCGGACGGTCCAGCTCAAGGACCGCTACGTCGTCCAGCCGCACCTCGCGGGCTGGGGCTTCCAGCCGCCGGCGGACGGCACGCCGATGCCGGAGGGTTTCGCCTACCGCTCGGACACGAACGACCTCTGGCTGGACGGCGAAGAGCTGCGCGAACTGGTCGAGCAGCATGCCTGATTTCCTCCCGTACGGCCGCCAGTCGATCAGCGAAGACGACATCCAGGCCGTCGTCGACGTGCTGCGCGGCGACTGGCTGACGACCGGCCCCGCGGTCCAGCAGTTCGAGAACGACCTCGCGGCGCACACCGGCGGTACGCCCGCGGTGGCCGTCACCTCGGGCACCGCGGCCCTGCACGTCGCCTACGCGGCGGCCGGCATCAAGGCCGGTGATGAGGTCGTCGCCTCGCCGATGACGTTCGTCGCCACCGCCGCGACCGCCGCGCTGCACGGTGCGAAGGTGGTCTTCGCCGACGTCGAAGCGGACACCGGGAACCTTTCGGTCGAGGCTGCCGCGGCCGCGGTGACCGAGCGCACGAAGGTCGTCGCCGCCGTCGACTACGCCGGCCACCCGGCCGAGCTGGACGCGCTCGCCAAAACCGCCCACGACGCCGGCGCGCTGCTTTTGGAGGACGCGGCGCACTCCGTCGGCGGTTCCTGGCAGGGCCGCCCGGTGGGCTCGATCGCCGATCTGACGACGTTCTCGTTCTTCCCGACGAAGAACCTCACGACGGCCGAGGGCGGCGCCGTCGTCACGCCGGACGCGGGCCTGCTCGACCGGGCGCGGAAGTTCCGCAACCACGGCCTGGTCCGCGACCGCGCCGAGCAGCGCTACCCGGACGAGGGCGGCTGGCACCAGGAGGTGCACGAGTTCGGCCTGAACTACCGCCTGCCGGACGTCCTCTGCGCGCTCGGCAGCAGCCAGCTCACGCGGCTCGGGGAGTTCAAGAAGCGCCGCGCCGAGATCCACGCCCGCTACAGCGCGGCGCTGGCCGACGTCGACGGCGTGGCGACGCCGCCGAGCCGCCCGGGCGCCGACCCCGTGTGGCACCTCTACCCGCTGCGGGTCCTCGAAGGCCGCCGCAAGGCGCTGTTCGAGCACCTGCGCGGCGTCGGGATCGGCGTCCAGGTGAACTACATCCCGGCCTACTGGCACCCCGTCTTCGAGGACCTCGGCTACCGGCGCGGGCTCTGCCCGAACGCCGAGGCGTACTACGAGCAGGAGCTCTCGCTGCCGCTGTTCCCGTCGCTGACGGACGCCGACGTCGACCGCGTCGTCGACGCCGTGCGCGCGTTCTTCGGCTAGATCAGGTCCCAGGTCAGGGGCGTGCCCTTCGCGGCGTCGACGCGGAAGGTGCGCCCCACCACGGCCGTGATCTCGCCGGGGGCCAGGCCGCCGGCGGGCCGGATCGACCGGACGTTCGCCGGCGTCACCTCGTCGCCCGCACGCACGTCCTCGACGACGTAGAGGGACCGGCGCAGCCGCAGGCCCTCCTTCTCGCTTTCGCGCGGGCCCAGCACCGCCTGACCCAGCGCTTCCCAGGCCCGGTGCGTCTCGGTGACCAGCGCGGCCAGCTCCGACGGCTCCAGCGAGAACTCCGAGTCGACACCGCCGTCGGCCCGGGCCAGCGTGACGTGCTTCTCGATGGCCACCGCGCCGAGCGCGACGGCCGCGACCGGCGCCCCGATGCCCGGCGTGTGGTCGGACAGGCCCACCAGCGTCTGCGTCAGGCCGGCCAGCAGCGGCAGCCCGCGCAGGTTGCTCTCGGACGGCGACGCCGGGTAGCTCGCCGTGCAGCCGAGCACGATGAGCTGGTCGTTGCCCGCCTCACGCGCGGTGCGCACCGCGGCGTCGATCTCGGCGACGTTCGCCATGCCGGTGGAGATGACCAGCGGCTTCCCCGTGCGAGCGCACAGCTCGACCAGCGGCAGGTCGACGATCTCGGACGAGGCGATCTTGTACGCCGGCGCGTCGAGGGACTCCAGCAGCTCGACCGCGGTCGGGTCGAAGGGACTGGAGAAGATCTCCAGGCCGCGCGCACGAGCGCGTTCGAAGAGCGGCGCGTGCCAGTCCCAGGGCGTGTGGGCCTTTTCGTACAGTTTGTACAGGTTTTCGCCGCCCCACAGGGAATGCGAGTCACCGATCCGGAACGCCGGGGTGTCGACGTCGATGGTGATCGTGTCCGGGCGGTAGGTCTGCAGCTTGACCGCCTGCGCGCCGGTCTCCGCGATGGCGTCGATGATGGCCAGCGCCCGGTCGAGGTCGCCGTTGTGGTTGCCGGACATCTCGGCAATGACGAACGGCGGGTGGCCGGGGCCGATCGAGTGCGCGCCGAACCGGATGTCGTGCATGGTGCCTCCCCGGGGTGGACTGCGGGTCAGCTCAGAGTCTTGCGCAGCTGCCGGAAGCCGCTGACGGCAGGCGCGGCTTCGGCATACCCGGCGTGCTCGAACAGCTTCGCCGAAGCGGTGTTGTCCTGGTGGACGGCGGCCAGCACGACCCGGACGCCGAGCCGCTCCCGGGCGGCCCGCTCCCCCTCGGCGAGCACCGCGCCGGACAGGCCACGGCCACGCCGCTCCGGCGCGAGGGTGATGCTGACCTCCCAGCCGTCGCCGTCCCGGCGGTCGAACCGGACGGTGCCGGCCGGTGCCTCCTCGTGCTCGACGACGAGCAGGAACCGCTCCGGGTCCGCGAGCACCCCGCGCAGCCACGCGAGGTGCTCGTCCAGGGAGACCACCGCCGTCGACCGCGACGACTGCCGCGTCCGGGGGTCGTTGCGCCAGCCCAGCAGCAGCTCGGCGTCCGCTTCGGTGGCTTCCCGGGCGCGCAAGCTACTGGCTGACGGGCTCTTCGACCCGGCCCTCGAGCCGCCGCAGCCGGTCCTCGTAGCGGGAGATGCCGGCCAGCCGGACGCGGATCTGGGCGTGCTGGCGCTGGATCTCCTCGATCAGCGTGCGGGCCTCGGCGATCTGCGGAGCATCGGTGTTGGGCACCAGCGACATCGACTCGCGCAGCGTCTCCAGCCGGCCTTCCTGCGCGGCCACGTGCGGGATCAGCCGGTCGAGCTCGGCGCGGGCCCAGCGCAGGTCACCGCGGGCCTGCTCGAGGTTGTGCTCGGCGTTGTCCAGCCGGCGCCGGTGGTCGGCGGTGGCGTGCTCGAGGTTGTTGACGCGCTCGGCCAGGCCGCGGGTGCGCTCGTCCACGCGGAAGTCGACGACCCGGACGATCCGTTCGAGCAGGCCTCTGCCCAGTTTCTGCACTGCCATGGGAGTTCCTTACGTGGGTGGGGACGCGCGTCTAGCGCAGGAGGGTGGTGTCACCGGTCTTGGTCCAGGAGTCCAGCAGCCGCCCTTCGGCGGCGATCTGGTGCTCCGGCCCGACGATGCAGGAGTCGCCGGCGGCGTGCTCCCACGAGGTCTGGTCCGGGTTGTCGATGAACGAGAACCCGGAGAGCACGAGCTGGGCGGTCGGGAACGACGTCCGCGCGATCCAGGCGGCCAGCGTGCCGGTGGTCGACCACGTCGGCTCGTCGCGCGTCGGCAGGCCCAGGGCGTCCGACAGCGGCAGCACGACCTCGCGGTTCGACACCGGGACCGCACCGAGGTCGGGGGGCCACCAGCCCGGCACGTCCTCCGGCTCCCAGTGCATCCGGCCGGGCTCGACCAGCAGGTAGAGCCGCTTCCGGTAGTCCTGGAAGACGTACGGGGTGGCCCGGATCGCCCGGTTGAACACCACGACGTGGGTCCGGGAGCCGACGACCTCCTCGCCCGGCTTGTCGACGACGAAGCCGTTCACGCGGATCACGAGGTCGCACGCGTCGATCGCCTTCGCCCGCTGGGGGTCGGGCGGGAGCGGCTGGTTTCCGACGACGGCCACCGAACGCGGGTCGGGCCGGTCGGCGTAGGCCGCGAGCAGGTTGACCATCAAGCTCGCCGCGCCGAGAGCAGCAGTCATAAGCCGAGAAAGTACCAGCACGCAGGACACACCCCACCGCGTAGCGGTCCCTAACCTCTACCACACGGGCGGGGTGGCCCGGACGCCGCTCATCCCATCGGTACCCTCGTCCACGTGCATGCCACCAGCACGGTTCAGGCCGCGGACTCACCCGTAGCGACGTCGGCACCCCCGATGTCGGACAGCAAGACGTTCGCGCGTGCCTTCGCCGACATCAAGGCCGGTTTCTCCGCTCGCGAGCTGTGGGGTCACCTCGGCTGGCAGGACATCAAGCAGCGGTACCGCCGCTCGGTGATCGGGCCCTTCTGGATCACCATCAGCCAGGCGGTCATCGCGCTCGGGCTCGGGCTGCTGTACTCGCAGCTGTTCAAGGTGCCCGTCGAGGTGTTCCTGCCCTACATCTCCACCGGCTTCATCATCTGGGGCTTCATCAGCGGCTGCCTGTCCGAGGGCATGGAGACGTTCATCGCCAACGAGGGGATGATCAAGCAGCTCCCGGCGCCGTTGAGCGTGTACATGCTGCGGACGGTCTGGCGCCAGACGCTGCTGCTGGCGCACAACATGATCGTCTACGTCGTCGTGCTGGTGATCTTCTTCAGCGCACTCAGCAACCCGTACTCCGTGAGCAACGGCGCGTGCCAGCCGGGCGGCATCTGCCACCCGGGTCTCAGCTGGACCATCCTGCTCGCCATCCCCGGCTTCCTCCTGCTGGCGATCAACGCCGCTTGGGTGACGCTGCTGTTCGGCATCATCTCGACCCGGTTCCGCGACATCCCGCAGGTGGTCAACTCGCTGATCCAGCTGCTGTTCTACGGCACCCCGATCGTCTGGCCGGTGGACCAGCTGCTGGCCGGCGGGCAGCGCTCGGAGATCTCGTGGATCCTGCCGATCGTCAAGGCGAACCCGCTGTACCACTTCATGCAGGTGGTCCGCGCGCCGCTGCTGGGCCAGGACTTCTCCGCGGAGAACTGGATCGTGGTCGGCTGCATCACCGTCGTCGGGTGGGCGCTCGCGCTCGTCGCGATGCGCAATTACCGTGCCCGCGTCTCCTATTGGGTGTGACACATGGTTTCCATTGACGTTCACAACGCGTTCGTCGACTTCCCGATCTTCGACGCGAAGACGCGGTCGATGAAGAAGCGCGTCCTGGGCAAGGTCGGCGGCAAGATCGGCACCGAATCCAAGGTGCCGATCATCGAAGCCCTGCACGACGTGACCCTGAACCTGCGCGAGGGCGACCGGGTCGGCCTGGTCGGCCACAACGGCGCCGGCAAGTCCACGCTGCTGCGGCTGCTCGCGGGCATCTACGAGCCGACCCGCGGCTCGTCGCGGATCCAGGGCAAGATCGCCCCGGTCTTCGACCTCGGCATCGGCATGGACCCGGAGATCTCCGGCGAAGAGAACATCATCATCCGCGGCCTCTTCCTCGGCATGACGGCCAAGGAGATGGAGAAGCGGGTCGACGACATCGCGGAGTTCACCGAGCTCGGCGACTACCTGCAGATGCCGCTGCGGACGTACTCCACGGGCATGCGCGTGCGGCTCGCGCTGGGCGTCGTCACCTCGATCGACCCGGAGATCCTGATCCTCGACGAGGGCATCGGCGCGGTCGACGCGGCGTTCCTCAACAAGGCGCGCGACCGTCTCAAGGACCTGGTCAAGCGCTCCGGCATCCTGGTGTTCGCCAGCCACTCGGACGAGTTCCTCTTCGAGCTGTGCGACTCGGCCATCTGGATGGACGAAGGTCACCTGAAGCAGCAGGGTTCGCTGCGGGACGTCCTGACGTCGTACAAGGGCCGCGACCCCTTCGAAAACATGAGCAAGGAAACCCTGGAGCGCTTCGGCATCGAGCCGGTGGCGACGACGAACGGCGGGGAATGATGGCCAGCGAGACCCGGCAGCTGCCCGACGGCGCGGTCGTCGGCGTGGTCGTCACGCGGCACCGGCGCGAACTGCTCGCGGACTCGCTGAAGATCATCGCGGCCCAGACCCGGCCGGTCGACCACCTCGTCGTGGTCGACAACGGGCCGGACGACTCGGCCCGTGAAGTCGTCGAGAACTACCCGCTGCCGCACACCTACCTGCCTTCACACCGCAACCTCGGTGGCGCGGGCGGGTTCGCGCTCGGCATGCTGCACGCGCTGTCGATGGGCGCGGACTGGGTCTGGCTGGCCGACGACGACGGGCGCCCGGCCGACGAGAACGTGCTGGCGATCCTGCTGGCAGAGGCGGAGAAGCGGAACCTGGCGGAGATTTCGCCGGTGGTGTCCAACATCGACGCCCCGGAGAAGCTGGCGTTCCCGCTCCGCCGCGGCCTGACGTGGAAGCGGTCGCAGTCCGAGCTGGGCGTCGACTTCCTGCCGGGCATCGCGTCGCTGATGAACGGCGCGCTGTTCCGCGCGTCCACTTTGGACGTCGTCGGCGTGCCGGACCTGCGCCTGTTCTTCCGCGGCGACGAGGTCGAGCTGCACCGCCGGCTGGTGCGGTCGGGCCTGCCGTTCGGGACGTCGCTGAAGACGAAGTACCTGCACCCGGACGGCTCGGACGAGTTCAAGCCGATGCTGGGCGGCAAGTTCCACGCGCAGGACCCGGAGAACGAGGTCAAGCGGTACTACACGTACCGCAACCGCGGCTACCTGTTGTCCCAGCCGGGAATGCGCAAGATCGGTGCGCTGGAGATCGTCCGGTTCGGCCTGTACTTCGTGGGCGTGAAGCGTGATCCGAAGGCGTTCCTGCAGTGGCTGAAGCTGGTGCGGCAGGGCCGGGCGGAGAAGTTCTACCGCTACTGAAACTGCCCTTCGAGCGGAACGGGGACGGCTTCGGTCCGGACGTCGGTGATCTCGGCGCCCGGCACGGTCCACCCCCGATAGTCCACTTCGGACAGTTCCCCGACCCGGAACTGTTCCGCCTGGTGGTTCCGCGACGAGCTCAAATGCGAAACGGCCCCGGTCGCCCGAGGCTGTTTCGCATTTGTCCGTTATTCGCCGATGACCGGCGGCGCGGTGCGCAGGTCGGTGCCGAAGACCTCGTCGGGGTCACCCTCGACGAGGTAAGTCGGGCGCGAGTGCTCCGTGTCCTCGTCGCCCTCGCCCTTCTGGCCGCGGCCCATGCCGCCGCCACCCATGCCGCTGCCGCGGCCGCCCGCGCCACCCGAGCCGAGGCCGCCCATCCCACGTCCCGCGGCCGCTTCGGCCGCGCCGATGCCACCCGGCCGGGCCGCACCCGACGCGGCACCCGCGCCCGTCGAGCTGCCGGCACCGCCCGAGCCGCCGGGACCGAAGCCACCGCCGCCTCCGCGTCCGGCGCCGCCGCCGACCTTGGAGTTGTAGGCCTCGTCGCCGCCGAAGTTCATGCCACCGCCCATGGGCATGGGACTCATCGGCGGCATGCCCCCGAACGACTGGTTCGGGTTCGGCGTCGACCCACCCGGAATCGAACCCGGCGTGAAGCCGGACGGCGTGGTGGTGCCGGCGGGGATCAGGCCCGCGCCGGTGGTCGAGCCGGGCCCGGAGATGTGCGGCGTGATGTTGGCGCCGGGGACGTTGCCGGTGGTGAAGTTGTTGCTGCCGCCCGGCGGGTTCCCCGAGCCGGAGCCCGGCATGTCCACACTGGACGGGGTGTTGATGCCGTTCTTGTCCCCGGTCCCGTTGGGGTCACCGGTGCCCCCGCCGGTGCTGAAACTGGGCGGCGGCGCGAAGGCGGGCTGCTTCGACGCGGCCTGGTAAAGGTTCTTGTCGTAGGTCGACATGACACCGGCGGCCTCGTCGTGCGCCGCCTGGCTGTCCTTCTGCTTCTGGAGTGACTTGTCGACGTTGTCCGGCAGGCTGAACGGGTTCGACGTCGCCCAGGACTTGAACTCGTCGCCCCAGGAGAACGGAATCGGGGCGGGCATGGAGTTCTTCGCCGTCGAGGCCGCTTGGCCCTGGTCGTAGATGGTCTCCGAGGCGAGCTTCGCGTTCTGCGAGTTCGCGTCGGACCACGTGCCGAGGCTGGTGAAGTACTGCTGCGCGTTGGTCGCCGCGGTGCCTTCCCAAGTGCCCTTGGACGAGTTCACGGCGGTGTTCATCGACGTCGCGAACTTGTCGAAGATCTGGTGGACCTTGTGGTAGGCCGTCGAGACCTCGGACACCTGCTCGACATCGAGGTTGCTGTCCAGGTACGCCTTGAGCTGGGTGTGGTCGTTGCCCTTGTAGTCCGCGTTCGGCGCGTTCAGGCCCTGCACGTACTCGACGTCGCGCCCCTTGGTGGCGTCGGCGACGTTCTTGTCGCCGAGCTCCTGGGACTGGTTCTTGGCCTTCTGCTGAGCCACCCACTGCTGGAGCGGTCCGAAGAGCCAGTTGCCCGGGTCGACACCTTCGTCGGCCTTCTGCTGCAGGTAGGCGTCGCGCTCGGCGGGCGCCATGTCCTGGACTTCTTGGGGCGTCTTGTCCGCGGTCTTCGGCGGCGGACCCTGTCGCGTCGTCATCTGGGTTCCCCTATCCCTTCGGCAGCCGCGGTTCGACAGCGGCCTTGGCCACCGCTTCGGCGATCTGGCAAGCCTCGTCCGCCGAGCCGACGCCGATCACCGCTACGTCGACCCGCGACGAATCGCCCACCGGCAGCGCGAGCGTGCACCCGTCGACCGAGCCGCCGCCGGGCGCTTCCTTCGCCTGCCGCCCGTTGATGTCCTTGTCGACGACCCCGCCGCCCGTGTCGTTCACCTGCGCGACCGACGAGGTGTCGCGGACGTTGGCGCCGATCACCATGGACTTGTCGCTCGCCGAGGCGATCTTCTTCTGGTACTTGCAGCTGCGCGCGCCGGCGATCGTCTGGCTCTGCGGCGGGTTGAACTCGCCGTAGCTGCTGAGGTCGCTCGGCTCGATGAGCGAGCAGGCATCGGCGATCGACTGGGTGCCCCCGCCGCCCGTGGACGACGAAGACGTCTCCGGCGCGCTGGGCTCACTGGCCGAAGGCGACTGCGCGGGCGACGCCGTGCCGCCTTCGGTGCTGGTGCACCCGGTCAGCAGGGCTCCGCCGGCGAGGAGCGGAAGTACGACTCGGAGGAGGAGTTTGGTCATTACCTCAGGCCTGCTTGGTCTGGAGTGCGGCAAAAGCGTCGTTCTCGGTTCCCTCGTACAAGCCGGCGGCCCTGGCGAGCGCTTCATCGGCCTGCGACGCGACCTGCCTGAGCTTTGCCAGGACCTCGGTGGCCGAGCCTTCGGCCTTCGAGGCGCTCTTCTGGTCGTGCGAAGCGACGGTGTGCCCGTACGGGTGGTTGCCGAGCTTCGGGGCCTGGTCCAGCGCCATCGTGTCGAAGCCCAGGTTCGCGAGGTCGTTGACCAGGTCGGTCAGCGCGTCCCGGAGCGGCTTCACACCCTCCGGGGTGATCTTGAAGCCGCCGCCCTTGGCCGCGTCGACCAGCTTCTGCGTCTCGGCCGTGACGGCCTGGACTGCAGCGCCCATGCCGGCGGATGAAAGCGGGTTGACGATGTCCGACATCGAGCCGCCACCGCCATCGGCAATCAACATCGCTGTTCCACCCCGTATCGCTTCGCCCGTGCGTGTGCACCCGGAAGTCTACTAGCCGGGCACCCTGCGCAACTGCCGTTCACCGATCTTCACCTCGGACGCAGCGTCGTCGCGCGTGGTTCCCGGCGCTCAGAACTGGCCTTCGAGCTGTGCGTACAGCTGCTGGGCCAGGCGGGCGTTGTCGGCCGGGGCGTAGGTGATCCAGCGTTGGCCGTCCGCGGCCGCCCGGGACGACATCAGCCAGCGACCCGACTCAGTGTCGAACCAGGCCAGGGGCGGGAACGTGCCGCCGCGGGTCTGGGCCGTGAACTGGCCGACGCACTTCTTCGGCTCCTGGAACACCCGCTCGATCATGCGGAGCTGGGGGCCGCCGCCGGCGCTGCTGCCCGAGCGCGGGCCGCTCACTCCCGCGAACGGGTCGTACGCGTCGTCGCGGCGCTGGTGGCGGGGCTGCTCCGCCGGGCGGGCGATGGTGACCGACTGGCCGGGCGCCGCCGGGGTCAGCGGGAGGAGGTCGACGATCGCCGGGACGATGCCCGTCGGGCGGACCTCCTCGAAGACGATGAGGTTCTCGTCCTGGCGGGCGAGCACCGCGAACTGGCCGTCGGACGCCACGCGGGCGAAGAGGTGGCGGTCGCCCAGCTCGGCGGCCGCGTTGATCGCCACGCCGCCCCGGACGAACGTGGCCAGCGCCAGCTCGGCGTCCGCGTCGAGCCGGCCGCGGCTCCACAGCCCGCGGCCGGTCAGGTCGCGGACGACGGCGTCGCGGATCATCGCGCGCTGCTCGACCGTCGTGCCGACGTGCGGGACCTCGAACGGCGTCGGCGCGCGGCCGAGCCCCAGCTGCTCCAGCAGGATGTCCACCGCTGCCAGCGACAGCGAGAACGAGTGCGGCATCGCTTCCATCCCCCCGAGGGTTCTTCCGGACTTGGGGAAAACGGTAGTCCACCCGGCCGCTGTGACAACCGGGGCTTCGCCCCGGGCCGGGGGCTCCGTCACCCGGAGCCCTCGAACGACAGCTCCGCCCTCAGCGAACCCGCTTGCCCGGGAAAGATCGCCGCTGGTCCGATGGACGCATGGCCGACCCGAAACCCGCACTCGTGCTGCACCTCGCCACCGGCGGGGAACCGCTGCTGTTCGCACTGACGACCGAAGGATCCGGCAAGCTGGCGGGCAAGCTCGCCCAGCTCGTGCAGGCCGGCGCGGTCGAAACGGTGACCACCAAGGACCACTCGGAGGTCGCGATCAACTTCGCCCACGTGGCCGCCGCCTACATCGACGACCTCACCCGGAAGAGCACCGTGTTCGGCATGCACGGCTGAGACGGCGAAGGCCGCCTCACGACGAGCGTGAGACGGCCTTCGGCGACACCGTGGATCAGAGCTTGTACAGGCGCTTCCAGTTTTCGCGCGAGGTGAGCTCCGGCATGGCGCGCTTGTACTGCTCCTGCACCGCCGCGCCTTCCTTGCGCAGCCGCTGGACGACCTTCGCGCCACGCTTGGCCAGGTCGAACATCTTGACCTTGTCGTAGGACCGGACGCGGACGCCTTCCTGGTTCGCGTCGGTGACCACCGCGGTGTCGAACAGCGCGATGTGCCACCAGTTCGCCTCGTCGATCGGCACCGCGCCGAGGCCGAAGCGGCTGCGGCCGAGGACCCGGTCGAGCACGCGCTTGATCAGCACCAGGCGCTGCATGCTGGGCCGCGGCGCGCTGTTGATGATGCCGATGTCGTTCGACGCGATACCGGGGACGTCGGTCGCCTTGTGGCGTTTGGTCTCCGGGTACTGGTCGCGGATGCGGCGGATCTCCTTCATCGCCTCGACGCCGCCGTCACGCAGGATCTCCGGCCCCTCGAGGAAGTCCTCGACGGCCTTGATCAGCGTGGCCGACAGGCCGTACTGCATGCCCAGCAGGTAGCGCACCAGCTGGGCGAGCAGGACTCGCGAGAGCAGGTTGAGGTTGAACGGCGAGTGCAGCGCCGCGGTGATGATCGAGTTGCGCAGGTTGAAGTACCGGTGCCACTCGTCCCAGTCCTTCATGTGGAAGTCCGCGTGCCACACGCCCGCACCCGGCAGGGTGACGGTCGGGAAGCCGTGCGCGCGGGCGCGGTAGGAGTACTCCGCGTCGTCCCACTGGAAGAAGAACGGCATCGGGTAGCCCGTGGCCTGGACGACCTCGTAGGGGATCAGGCACGACCACCAGCCGTTGTAGCCGGCGTCGAGGCGGCGCTCCTGGCGGTTCGGCTTCAGCGTCTCCTCGTCGACGCCGAGCAGGTCGGCCGTCGTCAGGGAGTGCTCGACCGGCTGGCCGGGCTCGAGCGTGTTGAGCCGGGCGTACTCGGCGCCGACGTGCAGCTGGTTCGGGTGGAACAGGTTCAGCATCTGGCCGCCGACGATGATCGGGTTGGCGGCGCGGTTGGAGAACGCCGTCATCCGGATCACCAGGTCCGGCTCGAGCAGCACGTCGTCGTCCATGAACAGGACGTTCGCGTGCTCGGTTGCGGTGTGCCCGGCCACCTCGAAGAGGCCGCGGGTGAAGCCGCCGGCGCCGCCGAGGTTCGGCTGCTTGATGTAGTGCAGCTTGTCGGCGAGGTCCTTCGCGACCTGCTCGAACCCGTCGCGGGACTCGACGAGGTCGGTGCCCTGGTCGGCGACGTAGATCGCGTCCAGGGTCTCCAGCGACGAGACGTCCGCGGCCAGGGCCTGCAGGTTCTTGAGGCAGTCGTCGGCGCGGTTCATCGTGCAGATGGTCACCGCGGTCGGGCGGATCTTCTCCGGTGCCTCGACCGTCCAGCGGACCTGCTCGACGCGCAGCGTCTGGCCACCCTCGGTCTCGAGGTCCAGCCAGAGCGCGCCGCCGTCGTAGAACTTGTCCAGCTGCGAGGTCAGCGTCACCTTCGTCTGCTTGACGTCCGCGACCTGCTCGGCGGCGACCACGCGGGGCTCACCCTCGACGTCCGACGCGCCCATGGACAGCAGGCCCGTGCCGGTGACGACGGCCTCGACCGAGACCTCGGTCACCGTCGACCAGCGCTGCCAGTAGCTGGCCGGGAACCGGCCGAAGTACGTGTTGCCCGACACCTTGGAGGCGGGCTCGAGGGTGATCACCGCACGTTCCCGCACGGCCGAGCCCCATTCGAGCTCGGCGTAGAGGTCCTTGCTGACGATCGGCGCCGGACCGGCGTAAAGACCGCGCTGCGCCGTCAGGCGGCCCTGCGGAGTGTGCTCGGTGAACCGCGTCTCGGCGGCCGCGCCGGCTTGGGTGGTCGGCGCCGGGGTGGCTGTTTTACCGGGCATTGAGTTCCTCAGTTCTCCTCGGTCGACGGCTCGCGGAAGACGACCCACTTGAGCATCACGAAATTGATCACCGTGGCAGTGGCCTGCGACACGGCCCAGCACAGTGTGTGCTGCCACGCGGACTCCGGCAGCACCTGCAGCATCAGCTGGTTCACCCCGACCGCGACGAAGAACGTCACGGTGTAGAGCAGGACGAACGAGCCGACCTGGGCCTTGCCGTCGCGGCGCCCGCCGGAGAAGGTGAACTTCCGGTTCAGGAAGAACGCCGTGGTCGTGCCCACGATGAAACTGATAGCGCGGGCGACGTCGACCCACGGTGAAGTGGCCATCCTGGCCACCTGGGTCAGCAGCGTGTACGTACCCAGGTCGACCAGGGCGCAGAAGCCGCCGATCAGGGCGAAGCGAATGAGCTGCCCCAGCAGTCCGATGGAGGACGGCTGACCACCCGCTGTTGGGGGGTCCAGGGGGGCTTGCCCCCCGGCCGGGGCCTGGGGCTCGGCCCCAGACATCGCAGCTGCGATGTCGGCTTGCGGATCGGTCGCCACCACTGCTTTACCTCGTTGCCTGAGTCATGGTCACCCGCGCGGGCGCTTGTGCCTTGATGCGCAAAGTGTAGAAGCGAGCACTTCAGGGTCACGTTCCGGGCGTCGTTCGGCGTGGCTACCCTGGTCGGGTGACCCCAACCCCCGAGACACAGCGTCGCACGCTCACGGGCTGGGCGCGGACGTCACCGACCATCGCCGACGTGCTCCGCACCGAAGACGTCGAGGTCATCGCACGCGCCGTGGCCCAGGCCGGCGAGCGCGGCGTGATCGCGCGCGGCCTCGGCCGTTCCTACGGCGACCCGGCGCAGAACGCGGGCGGCCTCGTCGTCGACATGACCGCGCTCCACCGGATCCACTCGATCGACCCGGACAGCGCCCTCGTCGTGCTCGACGCCGGGGTGAGCCTCGACCAGCTGATGCGCGAGGCGCTGCCGTACGGCCTGTGGGTCCCGGTCCTGCCCGGCACGCGCCAGGTGACCATCGGCGGCGCGATCGCCAACGACATCCACGGCAAGAACCACCACAGCGCGGGCAGCTTTGGCAACCACGTCGTGTCGATGGACCTGATCACCGCGGACGGCAAGATCCGCACGCTGACGCCGGAGGGCCCGGACGCCGAGCTGTTCTGGGCGACCGTCGCCGGCATCGGCCTGACCGGGATCATCGTCCGGGCGACGATCCGGATGAAGAAGACCGAGACCGCCTACTTCGCCGTCGACGCCGACCGCACGTCGAACCTCGACGAGACGCTCGGGCTGTTCACCGACGGCTCGGACCTCGGCTACGACTACTCGATGTCGGTGCCGGACCTGATCTCCTCCGACGGCCGGCTCGGCCGGGCCACGTTCTCGCGCGGCTCGCTGGCGACCGTGGACCAGCTGCCGCCGAAGCTGCGCGCCGAGCCGCTGAAGTTCGACGCGCCGCAGCTGCTGACGCTGCCGGACGTCTTCCCGAACGGCCTGGGCAACAAGCTCACCTTCGGGCTGATCAACGAGCTGTGGCAGAAGACGGTGCCCAAGAAGGGCGCGCGCGGCAAGATCCAGAACCTGACGCAGTTCTACCACCCGCTCGACATGATCAGCGAGTGGAACCGGGCGTACGGCTCGAAGGGCTTCCTGCAGTACCAGTTCTCGGTGCCGTTCGGCGCGGAAGACCAGCTCAAGGCCATCTGCCGCAAGATCTCGACGTCCGGCAACTACTCGTTCCTGAACGTCCTCAAGCGGATGGGCGACGCGAACCCCGCGCCGATGTCGTGGCCGTCGCCGGGCTGGATGCTCAGCGTCGACTTCCCGATCAAGGACGGCCTGGGCCGCTTCTGCACGGAGCTGGACGAGGACGTGCTCGCCGCGGGCGGGCGGCTGTACACCGCGAAGGACTCGCGCACCTCGCCCGAGACGTTCGCGAAGATGTACCCGCGCCTCGAAGAGTGGCGCAAGGTGCGCGCCGCCGTTGACCCCGAAGGCGTTTTCGCCTCTGACATGAGCCGGAGGCTCGAGCTGTGATCGACGCTGTTGGCAACCCCCAGTCCCTGCTGCTGCTCGGCGGCACGTCGGACATCGCGCTGGCGATCGCCGAGAAGTACCTGGCCGAGAAGCCGCTGCGGGTCGTGCTCGCGGCCCGGCCGTCGCCGCGGCTCGACGCGGCCGCGCAGCGCCTCAAGGACAAGGGCGCCGAGGTCGCGACCGTCGACTTCGACGCGAAGGACCTGGCGTCGCACCCGGGCGTGCTGGACAAGGCGTTCGAGGGCGGCGACGTCGACGTCGCGGTCGTGGCGTTCGGCCTGCTCGGCGACCCCGAAGAGCTCTGGCAGGACCACGCGAAGGCGGTCGAGGCGGCGACGGTGAACTACACCGCCGCGGTGTCGGTCGGCGTCGCGCTGTCGGAGAAGCTCAAGGCCCAGGGCCACGGCACGGTGATCGCACTGTCGTCGGTGGCCGGCGAGCGCGTCCGGCGGTCCAACTTCGTCTACGGCTCGACCAAGGCCGGTTTCGACGGCTTCTTCCTCGGTCTCGGCGAGGCCCTCGCACCGCACGGCGTGAAGGTGACGGTCGTCCGCTCGGGTCAGGTGCGCACGAAGATGACAGACGGCCTCAAGGACGCTCCTCTGACCCAGAACGCCGACCAGGTCGCCGCGCAGGCCGTGACCGCGGCCCGCGCGGGCAAGGACCTGATCTGGGCACCCGCGCCGTTCCGGCTGGTGATGTCGGCGCTGCGGCACGTCCCGCGGCCGATCTTCCGCAAGCTCCCGATCTAAGCCTCCACCCTGGGGTTGACGCCGAGTTCCATCCGGGACCGGTCCGCACGCCGATGTGGTCGTCAGCCGGTCGCCACAGACTGTCACCATGACGACCACTACGAGCGACCGCGCGGGGCTCACGATGCTTCTCCGCGACGTCGCGCTCCCGATGGCCCTGTTCTACGTCCTGCGTTCCTTCGACGTCGACGCGTTGTGGGCGCTGCTGGTCAGCGCCGTGCCGCCGGTGCTGCGAGCCGGGTACGTCCTGGCCCGGCACCGGCGGATCGACCCGATCAGCGCGTTCGTGCTGGTCGTGCTGCTGGTCAACGGCGCGGTGGCGGTGTTCTCCGGCGATGCGCGGCTGCTGCTGGTCCGCAGCGCCTGGATCACGCTGCCGCTCGGCGTGGCGCTGCTGGGGAGCCTGCTCGTCGGGCGCCGGCCGCTCCTGTTCCGGGCGGCGTGCACCTTCCAGCCCGCCCGCGCCGGCGACCTCGAACGGCTGTGGGGCGTTTCCGCGCCGTTCCGGCAGCGGTGGCGTTCGGCGACGCTCTGGTGGGGCGCCGGCTGCGTCCTGCTCGCCTGCGCCGTCGTGGTGATGGCGTTCACGCTGCCGGTGGACGTCGTGCCGTTCCTCGAGACCGCGCTGACCGCCGGGAGCGTCGTGCTCGGCGTGAAGATCACGCGGCAGCGGATGGGCATCAACCGGACGGTTGATGCGTAGTAGCCGGCTCGACGATGGTCCGGACGGCGCCGGTCGCGAATGCTCGAAGGCATGCTCGGCACGCTGCTCTGCGACATCGCCGCCCCGGTCGGCGGCTACTACCTGCTGCGGGCGTTCGACGTCGCGCCGATCTGGGCGCTGACGCTGAGCGGGCTGCCCCCGGCGCTGCGGGTGCTGTACCTCGCGGCGCGGCACCGGCGGGTCGACGGCATGGGCGTGTTCGTGCTGGCCATCGTGGCCATCGGGCTCGCGACGTCCCTGCTGACCGGCGACGCGCGGCTGCAACTGGTCCGCGGGGCGTGGTTCAGCGTGCTGATCGGGGTGTGGATGCTGGCGAGCCTGCGCGTCGGCCGCCGCCCGACGACCTACCAGGCCACGCTGGCGCTGCTGCCGGGCCGGGCTTCGACGTTGGAGGCCCGCTGGGCGGACACGCCGTCGTTCCGGCGGGTGTGGTGGGTGCTGACGGTCGTGTGGGGCATCGGCGGGCTCGTGCACAGCGCGGGGAGCATCGCGATGGCGTACACGCTGCCGGTGGACGTCGTGCCGGGGCTGGACACGGCGCTGTCGATCGGGAGTTTCGTGGTGCTGCAGGTGATCACGCAGGTGCTGCTGGCCCGGGAGGGAACGATGAACCGGATGTTCCGCGGCGGGGATCAGCTGCCGGCGGCGTGAGCGGGCATCAGGTACAGGTTCTGGGTGCCCATCCAGGGTGAGTCGATGCGCCAGCTCGCCAGCGCCGTCGGGGGCGGGGTGCGCCGGGTCGTCGCCAGGACCAGGTCCGGGCTGATCGGGGCGACGCTGTGGTCGAAGTTGTGGAAGTTGGCCTCCAGCAGCGCGCGGCCGAGGTCGCCGCTGCGGCGTTTCGTCTCCGCGATCGCCGGGTCGACCGCACCGCGGTCGGAGAACTCGTCGACCAGCTCGCAGCCGCACGCGTACGCCAGCGCACCGACCTCGCCCGCCGTCTCCACCGTGCGGCCGTGGACGATCGACGCCAGCTCCTGGCCGATCTCGCGGTACTCCGTCGTCGAGGCGTGGTTGCTCGTGATCGGGGCGAACTGGCGCGGGAGGCCCGGCAGCGCGTACACGACGAGACTCGCCGCGAGAACCCCGCCGGCCACCGTCCACGTTCCGCGGCGGACGCGTTCCGGCACCGCGCACGCGCACGCCGCGAGGAAGATCGTCGCGCCGATGATGCTCGGCGCGTAGTACCAGTGGTACGGCGGCACGCCGAGCCGGCTGTACGCCAGGTAGTGCAGCGCACCCGCGACGGCCAGCGCCGCGAACGGCGTCAGGCGGCGGGCGGTCTCGGACCCGCGGCGGAACTGGAGGAGCCAGACCACGCCCACCAGGGCGGCGAGCGGCAAGGCGAGGAACGACAGCGCGGCCTCGGCCGGGAAGTTGCGCCAGTACAGGAGCGGGCCGTTGGTGAAGCTGAACGGGCCCCACGACTGCTGGCTGATCTTGATGACGAGCGTGTCCGGTACGGCCGAGCCGAGCACGATCCAGCTGAACCCGAACCACGGCAGCGTGACCGCGAGTGCGGCGAACACCGTGCGCCAGATGCCCGTCCAGAACTCGCGGCGGGCCGCGAACAGCACCGCCGCGATGAGCAGCAGGTCGATCCGGACGAGCGCGAGCAGCCCGATCACGACGCCGAGCCGGCCCGCCTTGCGCTCCCCGGCGTAGACGAGCGTCCAGACGACGCCGGTGGCGCCGAGCGCGACCTCCAGCCCGACCGACGACAGCAGCAGCGGGTTGACCAGCAGCAACGCGAACGTCACCGGCGCGAACGCCGCCGGCAAGCCGGTGCGCTCGCCCAGCCGGCGCAGGCCGAGGACGAGCAGCACCTGTGCGGCGACGAACACGATCCCGGCGGCCAGCACGGCGTCACGGACGAAGAACGTGACCGCGGCCAGGGCCAGGACGTTCAGCGGGGACGTCGCGGTGTTCGCCGTCCCCTGTTCGATCAGGCCCCAGTGGGCGTGGAAGGCGAGGTTCTTCGCGTAGGACAGCGTGATGTAGGTGTCATCGATGAGATGGCTGCTGACCAGGGCGAACACCAGCGCGGAAGCCGCCGCGGCCCCGGCGGGCAGGGCCCACGACCGGGCAAGGGGCACGGCCGCCGACAGCGCGGTGGCGGCCTTGGGGAGTTCTGCGGAGGCGCTTCGCATCCCGGACACCGTACCTCGCCCGTGATGCTTCTGTGATCTGAGCGAGGTACGGGTGTCTCAGACCACAGCGGTCAGATGCCCCCGCTCGAGCCGGAATCGCCCGAGTTGCCGGAGTTGCCGCCGCCACGGCCGGGGAAGCCGCGGCCGTCGGGACCCTGGTTGCCGTTCGGGCCGTTGTACTGGCGGTGAATGCCGGGGCGGTCGCCGCGCGGACCGTGTGACGTCGCGGCGGCGATCCCGCCGACGATGCCCCCGCCGATCAGCAGGCCGAGGACACCGACGGCGACGAGCTGGGTGGCGCGGTGGCCGACGAAGCGCCGGAAGCCGCCGGACTGCCGCGGGGCGGCTTGGGGTGGGCCCCAGGCACCGTAGGCCTGGCCGGGGCCGGGCTGGGAGAGCTGCGGGGTGTGCACGGCGGCGGGTGGGGGCTGCTGGCCGTGGGCGGCGGTCTGGTCGGCTCCCTGGGCGGCGTTCGGCAGGGCCGTGGTGCCGGCGGGCGGCGGCTGCTGACCGTGGACGGCGGTCTGGTCGGCCGCCTGCACGGCGTTCGGCAGGGCCGTGGTGCCGGCGGCGTCGGTGGCCGCGGGCGGGGCCGAGTCACCTTGCGCGGCGGTGGCCGCGGGCTGGGCCGGGGCGGCCGCCTCGCCTTGCGCGGCGGGCGTCACCGGTTGCCGCGTGGTGGGCTGGTCGGCCGCGGCCTGCGCCGTGGGCTGCTCGACGGTCGGGTGGTCGGCCCCCTCCGGGGCCTTCTCCTCGCGCGGCTGGTCGTTCATCGTGGCTCCCGTGGTCACGGGGACGGGCGCAGTGCCCGCCCCCACCACCTCAGGGTGCGCCGGTCAGCTGTGCGTCACCTGAAACGAACCTGTCGATCCGCCATGAGTCACAGGTAGAACGACAGGAACAGGGTGACCACCCAGGTCGCGCCGAGGACCTGCAGGATGCGGTCCTTGAGCGCGATCTCCTCGGGCTCGCCCGCGATGCCGCCGTCGACGTCCACCGCGTACCGCAGCACCGCCACCACGAACGGCACCATCGAGATGAGCGCCCACACCGAGTTGTGCTCGGTCTGGCGGATCTCGAACGCCCACAGGCAGTACGACATGATCAGGATCGCCGCGGACGTAGCCCAGACGAACCGCAGGTAGCTGGCCGAATACTTCTTCAGCGACGAGCGGATCTTCGCGCCCGTGCGCTCGAACAGCATGATCTCCGCGTAGCGCTTGCCGGCGACCATGAACAGCGAACCGAACGCCGTGACCAGCAGGAACCACTGCGAGAGCGCGAGGCCGCCCGCGACACCGCCGGCGATCGAGCGCATCAGGAAGCCCGACCCGACGATGGCCAGGTCGACCACGGGCTGGTGCTTGAGGCCGAAGCAGTAGCCGAGCTGGACGGCCTGGTAGACCCCCAGCACGACGGCCAGCTGCCAGCTGGCGAGGAACGACACGCCGAGGCCGGCCAGGAAGAACACGACCGCGGCCCCGTACGCGACGGGGACCGGCACGATGCCGGCCGCGATCGGCCGGTTCCGCTTGGTCGGGTGGGCCCGGTCGGCTTCGACGTCGACGGCGTCGTTGATGAGGTAGACCGAGCTCGCCACCAGCGAAAACGCCACGAAGGCGACGATCGCGTCGAGCAGGAGGCCCGTGCGGTCGGTCGACTTCGAGAGCGCGAAGAACGGGGCCGCGAAGACCAGGACGTTCTTCACCCACTGCCGCGGCCGCGCCGTCTTGATGACGCCGCCGACCAGGCCGAACGGGCCACGCGAAGCGGTCCCCGTCGACGTTTCCGCAGACGTCTCCGCCGTCACCGGGGTCTCCGATGTCTCGGGAGTCACGGCCGCGTCGTCGCTGTTGCGCTGCTCGGTCGTCTCGCTCATGGGTTCTTCTTCAGCTTCCGTCGTATCAGACCTCCGACGAGCCCCCCGAGGGCCGCACCGGCCAGGACGTCTGTCGGATAGTGAACGCCGAGCACGAGCCGCGAGGCGAGCATCGGCGGTACCAGGGCGGGCACCAGGTTACGCCCGGTCAATCCGGAGTAGAGCACCGCCGCCGCCGTCGTGGACGTCGCGTGCGACGACGGGAAGCTCAGCTTGCTCGGCGTGCCGACCAGGACCTCGACGCTCGGGTGATCCGGCCGGGGCCGCCTGACCACGCGTTTCACCGCGATCGAGGCCGCGTGCGCACCGACCACGCCTGCCGAGGCGACCAGCCAGTCCTTGCGTCGCTTCTTGTCGACCGCGGCGCCGATCAGGCCGAGGCTGAACCAGCCGATCGCGTGCTCGCCGAAGTGCGACATGCCGCGCGCGGCTTTCACCGAGACGTCACTCTTCAGAAAGCCCTGCGCCTTCGCGAGGACGGCGACCTCGCCCGTCGGGGTGCCCTTCTCAAGCATCGAGGGACCCGTCGAGCGGCGCGCCGTCGGTCAGGTGCGGGGCGATCTTGTTGTCGAACGCCGACAGCGCCGACCCGATGGCCATGTGCATGTCGAGGTACTTGTAGGTGCCCAGCCGGCCGCCGAACAGCACGTTCTTCTCGCGGGCCTCGGTCTTGGCCAGCTCGCGGTAGGCCTCGAGCTTCTCGCGGTTCTCCGGCGTGTTGATCGGGTAGTACGGCTCGTCTTCCTCGTTCGCGAAGCGCGAGAACTCGCGGAAGATGACCGTCTTGTCCTTCGGGTAGTCCCGCTCCGGGTGGAAGTGGCGGAACTCGATGATGCGGGTGTAGGGCACTTCCTGGTCGTTGTAGTTGACGACCGGGGCACCCTGGAAGTCGCCGGTCTCGGCGACCTCGGACTCGAAGTCGACGGTGCGCCAGGTGAACCGGCCCGCCGAGTAGCCGAAGTAGCGGTCCAGCGGACCGGTGTAGACGGTCGGGGTGCCCGCGGGGATGTGCCCGCGCACGTCGAAGTAGTCGACGTTCAGCCGGATGTCGATGTTCTCGTGCTCGGCCATCTTCTCGAGCCACGCGGTGTACCCGTTGACGGGCAGGCCCTCGTAGGTGTCGTTGAAGTACCGGTTGTCGAACGTGTAGCGGACCGGCAGGCGCGTGATGATGTTGGCGCCCAGGTTCTTGGGGTCGTTCTCCCACTGCTTCGCGGTGTACCCGCGGATGAAGGCTTCGTAGAGGGGACGGCCGACCAGCGAGATGGCCTTCTCCTCGAGGTTCTCCGCGGCGTTGGTGTCGAACTCGGACGCCTGCTTCGCGATGAGCTCGCGGGCCTCGTCCGGGGTGTGCGCCTTGCCGAAGAACTGGTTGATCAGGCCGAGGTTCATCGGGAACGAGTAGACCTGGTCCTTGACCCGCGCGAAGACGCGGTGCTGGTAGCCGGTGAACTCGGTGAACCGGTTGACGTAGTCCCACACGCGCTTGTTCGACGTGTGGAACAGGTGCGCGCCGTACTTGTGCACCTCGATCCCGGTTTCGGGCTCGGCCTCGGAGTAGGCGTTGCCGCCGATGTGGCTGCGCCGTTCGAGGATGAGGACCTTCTTGCCCAGCTCGGCCGCGGCCCGTTCGGCGACGGTCAGGCCGAAGAAACCGGACCCGACGATGACGAGGTCGTAACCTGCGAAATCGTCTTCAGTAATCTGTGCGGGGTTCGTGTGCGCGCTCACGGGCGTCGAGGGTACGCAGGTCGGTCACACGGCCCGCACCCGACTATCACATTTCGGCCTACGACACACCTGGAAAGCAGTGCCTGCACCCGAGGACTTCTGGAGCTACTTCACCGCCGTGGCCACTTATCTGGCCGTGCTGGCGGTGCCTGGCGGCGTCGTGGGCCGGGCCGCCGGGGTCCGCGGCTGGCCGCTGGCCGGGCTCGCGCCGCTGCTCAGCTACGCCATCACCGGCCTGGCCGGCCCGTGGCTGGCGATCGTGCACGTGCCGTACGGCCCGCTGAGCGTCGCCGCCTGCACCGTGCTGCTCGCCGCCGGGCTCTACGGCCTTCGCCGGCTCACGATCGCGCGAGGCTGGATGACGCCGGGCGCCGAGGAGCCGCCTCAGCCGTGGACCCGCCGGGCCCACCTGGCCGTGGGTGCCTGCGTGGCGGTCGCCACGGCCGTGTCGATCGCCGTGGTGGTCACCGGCCGCGGCGGGACGACCGCGGTGTTCCAGCGCTGGGACACCGTCTTCCACGCGAACGGCATCCGCTACATCGCCGAGACCGGCGACGGCTCCCTGACCGGCATGGGCACCATCAACTGGTACCCGGACGGGTCCTTCTACCCGAATGCGTACCACCTGGTCGGCGCCCTGGTCTACCAGCTGTCGGGGACGTCGGTCCCGGTCACGCTGAACGCCGTCACGATGCCGATCGCCGGGCTGTTCGCGCTGGCCATGGTCGCGCTGGTGCGCCAGCTCGGCGGCCGCGCGGTGTTCGCCGGCAGCGCGGCGCTGGTCGCGGGCGGCGCGACGACCGGGGCGTACGAGTCGGTGTCCAGCGGGCTGCTGCCGTTCGCGCTCGGCATCGTGCTGACGCCGCTGGCGGTGGTCGCTCTCCAGCGGTTCGTCGTGCGGCCGGGCGTCGACACGGGCGGGGTGCTGGCGCTGAGCGCCACCGGCCTGCTCGCGGCGCACTCGAGCGCGTTGTTCGGCGCGCTCCTGTTCGCGTTCCCGCTGGTGGTGCAGCGCTGGTACCGGGCGCTGCGCGGCAAGCGCGTGGACGGCGTGCCGGAAGGCCGTGCGGCCTGGCGGATCCTCGGCGGCGACGTCCTGCGGATGGTGCCGGTGATGGTGGCGGCCGGGCTGCTGGCCGCGCCGATGATCCTCGGCGCGCTCACCTTCACGTCCGGGTCGTACCCGTACCACCCCTGGGGCTCCCACATGGCGGTGTGGAAGGCCCTGGCGATGCTGGCGACGTTCAAGCAGGTGCTCCCGGTGCCGCAGATCTGGCTGACGGTGTTCCTGGCCCTGGGTGTGTTCACGCTGATGCGGCTGCGGCGGATGCGCTGGGTGGGGCTCTCGGCGATCGGGCTGTCCGCGCTGTTCGTCGTGGTCGCGTGCTTCGGCGGCGAAGACTGGGTGATCAGCCTGTCGCGGCCCTGGTGGAACGACCGGTTCCGGCTGATGGCGCTGGCGGCGATCCCGATGTGCCTGCTCGCCGCGCACGGCATGAGCGAGACCCAGCAGTGGCTGGCGAAGGTCGCGAGCGGACGCGCCTGGGTGCGGGCCCGGCCGTGGCTGACCGGCCGGGTCGGGCTGGCGACGGCGGTGCTCCTGGTCGTCGCGATGGGCGTGCTGACCGGCGGGTTCTACCGCGCGGCCAACGCCAAGACGGTGTCGCTGCTGTACTACAACGGCCTGCCCGGCGAGACCGTCCCGCCGGTCAGCCAGGACGAGATCGACGCGATGGACCACCTCGGCATGCTGGGGATCCCCGCCGATCAGAAGGTGCTCAACGACCGCATGGACGGCACGGCGTGGATGTACGCGCTGATCGGCGTGCACCCGGTGGCCGGCCACTACGACGCGGGCATCGCTCCCCCGGACGCGCTCTACCTGGCCCTGCACTTCGGCGACTACGACAGCGACCCCGAGGTCCGCGCGGCCACCCAGCGGCTCAACATCCACTACGTGCTGGTCGGCAGCGGGACGATCCGCCGCGACACCCCGATCGCGCCGGGTCTGCGGCACCTGGACGGGCACGACTTCGTGCGCGAGGTCTACCGCAACCCGGGTGCCGTGATCTACCGGATCGTGAAGTAGCCCCGGCAGGACAAAGCCCTCGTGGCCGCGGCGCCCCGTGCCGCGGCCACGAGGGCCCTCCGTCCCCCAACCACCCCCGGGGTGATCTCTGACGTCTGCAGAGAAGGACGCCCGAGGGACGACAATCGGTTTCCTGCCGACCCGGATGCCACCCGTTCGGCCTAACGATCAGCCGGCGTGCAGCTCCGGGAGCACGTCGCTCGCCACCTGCTCCAGCACCGCTTCGCGGCCTTCGTAAGGCGACGACGACCTCGGCCAGTGCGCGATGATGTCCGTGAAGCCCAGCTCGCCCGCGCGGCCGGCCGCGTCGCGGAACGCCTCGACGCTGCTCAGCGAGAACACCGGTGACGCGTCCAGGCTCAGGTGGCGCTGGATGCTCGCCCGCTCGCGGCCCGCCGCGTCCAGCCGCTGGTCGAACACCTCGGTGAGCTGCTTGATGCCGCCCCACCACTCGTCCTCGGTCGCACCGCCCTTGCCCGTGGTGACCCAGCCCGCGCCGAAACGCGCCGCCAGGGTCATCGTGCGGGGGCCGTTCGCCGCGACGACGAACGGCAGCCGCGGGCGCTGGACGGTGCCCGGCAGGTTGCGGGCCTCGCGGGCCCGGTAGTACTCGCCGTCGAAGTCGAACTTGTCCGTCATCAGCAGCCCGTCGAGCGCCTCGACGAACTCGGTGAACCGGTCGGCGCGCTGCTTGGCCGTCAGCTCCGGCGCGCCGAGGACAGCGCCGTCGTAGTGCTGGTGGTCGACGCCCGCCCCGACGCCGAGGACGAACCGGCCGTCGGAGATGTCGTCGAGGGTGGTCAGGTCCCGCATGAACGGCACCGGGTGCCGCGCGACCGGGGACGCCACGAACGTGCCCAGCCGGATGCGGGACGTCACCATCGCCGCGGCGGTCAGGGTCGGGACCGCGGAGAACCACGGGCCGTCGACCAGGTTGCGCCAGCCCAGGTGGTCGTACGTCCAGGCGTGGTCGAAGCCGTACTCCTCGGCGGCACGCCACTTCGGCTCGGCCGCCCACCAACGATCTTCCGGAAGAATCACGATGCCTACTCGCACAATCCGAAAAGTAACAGTGAAGCGAAGCTTCTCCGTTGAGGGTGGTGGTGGGGAGGAAGGCGGAGGTATCGGTAACCACCGACAATCGCTCGGACGGGGACGAGGCCACCCGGACGGGTCAGGGACAATGGCAGGGTGGAGAGACCTCAGTTGATCGCGTCCGACGTCGACGGCACCCTGCTCGGCCCCTCCGAATCCCTCAGCGCCCGCACGATCGCGACCGTCCGCCGGGCGATCGAGGCGGGTGCGCCGTTCGTGCTGGCCAGCGGCCGTCCGCCGCGCTGGATCGCGCCCGTGGCCAAGCCGCTCGAGCTGACCGGGTACGCGGTGTGCGCGAACGGCGCCGTCCTGTACGACTGCGGCCGTGAGGAGGTCGTCGCGGTGCACGGCCTGCTGCAGCCCGAGCTGCTCCACGACATCGCGCACGCGCTCGACAAGGCCCTGCCCGGCTGCCGGCTGGCCGCCGAACGCGTCAGCACCGACGCCGACCACGACATGCGCAGCTTCGTGATCGAGCCGAAGTACCACAACCCGTGGGGCGACGGCGAAGGTCGCACCGCCCCGCGCGCCGAGGTGGTCGGGCACCCGGCCATCAAGCTGCTGGTCAGCCACCGCGGGATGTCGTCCGAGGAGATGTCCGACGCGGTCAACGCGCTGTTCGACCGCGAGGTCGACGTCACCTACTCGTCGTCCGGCGGGCTGGTGGAGCTGTCCGCGCACGGGATCACGAAGGCGACCGGCCTCGCCGACGTCGCCGAGCGGCTGGACGTCGACCGCGAGCGGGTGATCGCCTTCGGCGACATGCCCAACGACGTCGAGATGCTCCGCTGGGCCGGGCACGGCGTCGCGATGGAGAACGGGCACCCGGCGGTGCTCGCGGTGGCCGACGAGGTCACCGGCCCGGCCGGCGACGACGGCGTGGCGCAGGTCCTCGAGCGCTGGTTCTAGCCGTCTTGCGGGGTCCGGGTGGCGAAGCCCCCGGCCCTGGGCGAAGCCCCGGATGTCACTGCCGGTCGAGCTCGGCCGCTTCTTCCGGCGTCGGCGCCGTCCCGCCCAGGTGCGCGGGCAGCCACCAGCGCTCTTCGTCGGACGCGGGCTGGACCGGGTACTCGGCCTGGGCCCGGTCGAGCAGCGCGCTCATCCGGGTGCGCAGCTCCTTCGTCACGACGTCCCAGTTGTCGCCCTTGGCCGGGTGCATCGGCTCGCCGATGAGGATCGAGACGGGCACGTGCCGGCGGGTCAGGTCCTTCGGCCGGCCCTTGGTCCACAGTCGCTGGGTGCCCCACAGGGCCATCGGCACGACCGGGACGTCCACCGCCGCGGCCATCCGGACGGCACCCGACTTGATCTCCTTGACGGTGAACGACTGGCTGATCGTCGCTTCCGGGAAGACACCGACGACTTCGCCGGCCTGCAGTTTCGCGAGCGCTTCGCGGTAGGAGGCCAGGCCGGCGGAGCGGTCGACGGAGATGTGGTGCATCCCGCGCATCAGCGGTCCGGCGATCTTGTTGTCGAAGATCTCCTTCTTCGCCATGAACCGCGTCAGCCGCTTGGCCGGACGCGCGCCGAGGCCGCAGAAGATGAAGTCGAGGTAGCTCACGTGGTTGCACGCGATGACCGCACCGCCGTGGCGCGGGATGTTCTCCGTGCCCTCGATCGTGATGCGGTTGTCCAGTACCCGGAACATCGTCCGGGCCGCCGCGATCACGGGCGGGTACACGAGGTCGGCCATCGCGCCAGGTTACGGGACCGTAGGTTCTTGGCGACGGTTCAAGCGGTGAAGACCACAAACCGGGCGAAGCTCACACGGCCTGAACATCGTCCCGCCGCCGGACCGGGATCGCCAGCACGACCGCGAGCAGGATCGTGAACAGCGCGACGGACTGGTGCTTGATGCCCTCGATGCCGTCGCCGACGGCCGCGGCGCCGAACTGCGTCAGCGAGACGGCGAACAGGAACGCCAGCACGACGCCCAGCGCACCACGGCGCTGCGTCCAGGCTCTGACCAGCACGAAAAGCCAGATCGGCACCAGCGCGAACAGGCCGAGCGGGCTGAGCAGGCCGGTCAGCCACGACACCACCGGCACCCGGTACTCCTGCGCGTGCGGCGCGAAGCCCGCCTCCTGGTCGAAGCTGCCGAGGTAGTCGGGCCGGGCGGTGAGCTGGTCCGTGGCGGCCCGGTTCAGCACCTCCAGGGTCCGGCCGGGGTGGCTCGTGAAGTAGGCGACGACGTTCTCGCGGGTCATCTGCCCGCGGTACCGCGGGTAGAGAGGGTCCATCGTCACCGGGTGCGGGTGCCACCAGCCGTTGCCCGCGTACTGCGCGAACGACGGGGGCAGGCCGAGCTCGGCCAGGTCCGCCTGGGTGTCGTGCTTCCCGTCGACGATGTTCAGGAAGATCGAGTTGACCACGTTGATCTCACGCGAGTCGTCACCCGGGAACTCGCTGTACGTGCCGTCCGGCGCGCGGGCGGGTTCGACGCTCTGCTGCGCGGCCAGGGTGACGCCGCCAAGAGCACCGATGACCAGCACCGCCGCCGCCCACCGCTTCGGCCCGCGCAGCGTGCCCGGCCGGACCAGGAGCACCGCGAGCGCGAGGATCGGCAGGATCGTCAGCGTCTGGACCTTGGCGTTGACCGCCAGGACACCGCCGACCAGCGTCACCGCCATGCCCGCGTAGCTCCACCGGCCCTCGCGCGCGGTCAGGAGCAGGCCGCCGGCGACCAGCAGCACGCCGAGGAAGGCCGCGCCTTCGCCGAGCACCGCGGCGAAGTACCCGAAGAACGCCGAGTCGGCGACGACCAGCAGCAGTCCGGCGGCCACGGCCAGCCGGGCGCGGCGGGAGTACGGCAGGCCGAGCACGATCGCGGCGATCGCCGCCGCGGCGATGACGCTGCTCAGCAGGCCCAGCACGACCAGGCTGAGCGTCCCGGGCAGGCCGATCAGCCCCCCGATCCGGACGGCCAGGTCCGCGAGCCAGCTCTGCGTGAGCAGGTAGGTCGGCCGGCACGGCGGCACGCCGGGCACGGGTGTGTAGGCGAGGTGGACGAACGCCTCCGGCAGGCCCTTCCAGGTGATCCCGGCGCCGCACAGCACGCGGCCGCCGTCGCCGTTGTTGGACATCGCGACCGGGCGCGGCACAAGGAACCGCAGCACGAACAGCGCGAACGACGTCCCGAAGACCCCGATCCCGAGCTTCGCTTCGGCGCCCAGCCGGCGTTTCGGGACCTCGAGCTTCACGAAGGACAGGGTACGTAGCGGAAGTCCGGACCCTTGTCGAGGTCCGTGACCACCGACTTCGCCTGCTCCGCGCGCGGGTACACCGAGACCCAGAAGGGCGTGCCGACGCGGCGGAACGTGGCGACCTCGTACTTGCCCGCGTAGACCGGGTCGATCGCGCAGTGCTGGCGGTCGGCGTAGCCGCCGTCGGCGGGCACGGCGACGGTCGGGCGGCGGCCGTTGACGACGTAGTCGTAGTCGGTCGCGACGCCGCCGTCGTAGCGTCCCTCGCGCGCGATGTGGTCGTCGGTGCGGCCGAGGACGTCGATGATGAGCAGCTGGCCGCCGTGGGCCGCGAGCGCGCCGGGCGCGGCGGCGCTGACGACCGACCCGGGCGGCAGGTACCGGCCGAGCCAGCCGCCGATCTCGGTCAGCTCGGTGCCGTGCGCGCGCCAGTCTCGGACGCGGTCGAGCATCTCGGGGCTGAACACCGAGACGAGCACCGCGATGCCGGCGAGCCCGCAGGCGGTCACCGGCACGAGCCGCGTCGCGGCCGGCCACGCCCTCGGCCGCGGCGACGGCTTCGCGTCGGCGTCCACGGTCAGCACGCCGTACGCACTGACGGCCGCCACGGCGATCAGCGGCGGGACCGGGGCCAGCAGCCGCCACGACGGACCGGGGTCGCCGCCGATCAGCACCGCCGCGGCGGCGACCACGGCGGCGATCGCGAACAGCAGCCAGATCAAGGCGCGGGCCTCGACGGTAGTGACAACCGGGGGCTCCGCCACCCGGAACCCCCGAAACGCGGGTTCGGTGCGCCGCAGCAGCAGCGCGACCGCGGCGACCAGCCCGAGCAGCAGGAAACCCTGGTGCGCCAGGGCGAACCCGGACAGGTACGGCCAGCCGACGGCGACCTGCGAGCCGAGCGGCCCGCCGAGCTTCGCGGCCAGCGGCGCGGGGACGAAGTGCTGGTAGAACGTCGCGCGCCAGGCCAGCCGCGGGATCAGGAACACCAGCGCGCCCAGGACGTAGCCCACCGGCGCCCACCAGCTGTGCTTCTTCTTCAGCGCGGCGCCGATCAGCCACAGGCCGCCCAGGACGGCGACCACCAGCCCCTCCGGGCTGGTCATCACGGCGAACGCGACGAGCACCCCGGCGACCACCGGGCGGCGCGCCGCGAGCGAGTAGCAGACGGCGAGAAGGAGCAGCACGAACAGCGGGACCTCGGAACCGGACGGCCCGTAGACGGCGAGGCCGCCGGCGCTCGCGGTGAGCACCGCGGCGGCGACGCCGATCGCCGGCCGCGGCTCGGCGTCGGCTCCCGCGATGATCCGGTTCACCAGGAGGTAGGACAGGAGCACGCACCCGAGCGCGGCGAGGACGCCGAACACGACGGCGGTGGTCTCGACGTCGGCGCCGAACGCGGCCCGCGGCAGGGCGATCAGCACCAGCCAGA
Organism: Amycolatopsis sp. NPDC051371; assembly: GCF_040682155.1. Classification (NCBI taxonomy): domain Bacteria; kingdom Bacillati; phylum Actinomycetota; class Actinomycetes; order Pseudonocardiales; family Pseudonocardiaceae; genus Amycolatopsis; species Amycolatopsis sp. NPDC051371. Next base: position 133,750 of record NZ_JBFBAG010000008.1, on the reverse strand, counting down.
GGAAGTTCGTGTACCCCTCGACGCGTTCACCGGGGTTGAAGACCGGGCCGTTTCCGTCGGCGATGTTCTGCGCATAGCGGAACGAAACGAGCGCGTCCTCGGTGACGGTCGCGAACAACAGCTGGTGGAGCAGCGAAAGGCCGAGGGTGAGAGTGAGGACGAAGCCGCGCCAGCCGCGGTCGGTGTCGAGCCGGCCCCAGGTCAGCACCACGATCGCGGCGAGGACCAGCCACGCCACCACGACCGCGTAGACCACCCGGCCCCCTTGTGAAGATCGCTCCGCCCGGCGTCAGTCAAGCAGGGAAACGCACAGGTCAATATAACCCGTTCGGGTATCGCGAAGGGACAATCGCGAATCGTCCCGATCGGACTGCTCACCCCGGAGCGTCCCACTGATCGTTGTCGGCTTAGTCTCCACCGTGCTCTCCGTCTGCGTTGCCATTGTCGTCATCGCCGTCCCGGGCCTCCTGACGGGACTCGCCGCGGGAGTGCGCGGCTGGGCCCTGGCCGGATTGGCCCCGTTGCTGAGCTACGCCATCGGCGGCCTGACCGGGCCGTGGACGGCGGCGGTGGGGTGGTCGTTCACCCCGCTGACGTACGCCGTTTCGACCGTCGTGTTCGTCGCGATCGCTTACGGTGTCCGGAAACTGACGGTCCGGCGTTGGGCACCCGAGCCGGAACCCGGGCTGTGGGACCGACGCGGGCACCTCGCCGTGGGCGCGTGCCTGCTGTTCGGGGCGGCGGTGGGCTTTTACGCGACGCTGCGCGGCCTGGGCCACATCGGCGCGCTGCCGCAGGGCTTCGACGCGGTGTACCACGGGAACGCCGTCCGCTACATCGTCGACACCGGCGACGGCAGCCTGTTCGGCACGGGCCACGTGAACTGGTACGGCGACGCGGCGCCGGTGTTCTACCCCAACGCCTACCACCTGCTGGCGGCGGTGACGAACCGCCTGACCGGCGCGTCGATCCCGGCGACGCTGGACGCGAACACGCTGCTGCTGCCGGGTTTGCTGGCGTTGTCGCTGGTGACGCTGGTCCGCGAGTTCCGCGGGCGCGCGGTGCTGGCGGGCGCGGTGGCGCTGACGGCGGTGGCGCCGGTGGTGGGCGTCTACGAGTCGATGGACCGCGGGCCGCTGCTGCCGTTCGCGCTGGGCGTGACGCTGACCCCGCTGGCGGCGGTGGCGTTGCGGCGGTACCTGGAGCGCGTCGCGCCGGACACGGGTTTCGTGCTGCTGCTGGCGGCGGTGGGCTTGCTGTGCATCCATTCGTCGACGTTGTTCGGCGCGATCCTGTTCGCCGGGCCGCTGCTGGTGCAACGCTGGCTTTCGGGCTGGCGCCTGATCGGCCGCGACCTGCTGGCGCTGCTGCCGATCGCGGTGGTGTCGCTCCTGGTGGCGTGGCTGCAGTTGTTCGGGGCGCTGGGCCTGGCCACGGGCGGCATCCCGTACTACGGCTGGCCGAGCGAGTGGCGCGCGTCGACGGCGCTGGGGGCGTTGCTGGGGTTCCAGCACTTCGAAGCGCATCCGCAGGTGTGGCTGTCGGTCGCGCTGTTCCTCGGGTTCGTGTTCTTCGCGCGGGCGGGCGCGCTGCGCTGGATCGGCCTGACGGCGGGGGTGACGGGCCTGGCGTACATGGCGGTGGCGTCGTCGAACGCCCCGCTGGTGATGGCCCTTTCGCGGCCGTGGTGGGACGACCCGTACCGGTTCTTCTCGATGGCGGCGATCCCGCTGTGCGTCCTGGCCGCGCACGGCTTGGCCTCGACCCAGGCGTGGCTACGCGAACGGCTGCCCGCGCGCGTGCCGGCGGTGGCGGTCGCGGTGGTGGTGCTGCTGGGTTTCGTGGCGCTGACGAACGGCTTGTACTTCCGCTCGAACGGCGCGCGCGTGTACACGGGCTACCAACTCGCGGACCCGTCGAAGCTGATCGTGACGGCGGGCGAGGAAGCGGCGATGGAGGAGTTGGGCAAGCTGGCCGCGCCGGGCGAGTGGGCGATGAACGACCGCTTCGACGGGACGGCGTGGACGTACGCGCTGTCCGGCGTCCGGACGGTGGCCGCCCACTACGACGAGACCACGCCGCCCGCGGACGCCACGTTGCTGGCCGGGCGGTTCCGGGACTACCGGACCGATCCGGCGGTGCGGGCGGCGGTTCAGCGGCTGAACATTCATTGGGTGATCCTGGGGAAGCCTTCGACCGAGCCGGGGAAGCCCTATCAGGCGGGGTTGATCGGGTTGGCCGGAGAACCGTTCTTGAAGGAAGTTTGGCGCAATTCGGACGCGGTGATTTATCGGCTGGTGCCGTGAGTCGGTGATTCACGGGCACCCGGTCCCGAATGTTGATCAGGGTGCGAGTCCGGAGTTGTCCACATGTGCGTAACGGCTGTGGACAACTTGGGTACAACCGGTGGACAACCGGGTCAGGCGGGGGTGACCGCCGGGCGGGTCGAGCGGGCCGCCACCGCGGCCAGGCCCGCCGTCAACAGGTCCGCCACCGTGAACATCACCCGGGACGCCACCGCGAACGCCGTGGCCTGGCCGACCGTCAGGCCGCTGGCCGTCAGGACCGCCACCTGGGCCACCTCGCGGACACCTACCCCGCTCGGGAGGATGAACGCGAACGTCCCCACCGTCATGGCCACGGCCATCGCGCCCACGCACAGGACGAAACCGCTGAAACCGGGCGTGCCGACCGAGTTCGCCAGGAGCCACAGGTGGATCCCCTGCAGGCACCACGCCGCCGTCGAGGCGCCGAAGACCTTGCCCACGACGCGCCAGCTCAGGGGGTGGGCCAGCGGGGGACGGCGGAGGATCCGGAGCACCAGGGACGTGCCCCACGACAGGATCTTCGGGTGCAGCATCGCCAGGCCGACCGGGATCAGCACGAACAGCCACAGCGCACGGGGACTGTGGCTGAACACCGCCGGCGCCGCCAGGAGCGACACCACCAGCGCCGACACCACGCCCACGCCCAGCTGGATCAGCGAGCCCGTGAAGATGCGAGCCCGCGCGAGGCCCGCCTTGCGGCCCAGCTCCATCTGCAGCAGGTACGCCCAGACCGACCCCGGCACGTACTTGCCGAGCGAGCCGACCAGGCAGATCTGCGCTCCCCTGGCGTAGCCGATCGGCTTGCCCAGGTCGTCGACCATCACCTGCCAGCCCCAGGTCGACACCATGATCGCCGCGACCAGGGCCACCAGGCTGAGCAGCGACGACTGCCACGCGACGTCGTGCAGGGTGCGCCAGAACTCGCCCCAGTTCGAGGCCAGCTGCTTCGCCGCGAAGCCGATGACCAGCAGGATCGCGACCCATCTGACGACGTCGAGGATCTTCGCCTTGGTGGACTTCCGCTGCTTCCCGGCAGCAGGAAGATCCTCTGGCGTCTCAACTGTCGTCATCGACGGTCTCCTCAGGCCTGCACCGTGACCAGGCGGCTGAACTCGGCCAGCAGATCGTAGCCGTCCCACACCGCGGAGAACGTCAGGGCCGAGCCGAACGGCACGATCCGGTCGACGCCGCGGCCCGCCAGCTCGTGCGCGAACGCCGTCAGCTCCTCGGCCGTGAAGCCGAACTGGCTGACCGTCTGGTCCTTGCGCAGGACGATCGGTACCAGGTCGGACAAAGTGGACACTTGCGCGTTCGCGAACGTGCCGGCGCCGAGCCACTCGCGCGGCAGCACCGCCGGGTCCGTCAGCTCCAAGGTGGCCAGTCCGTTGCCGTCGAAGGCGATCTCCTTGACCAGCCCGTCGACCGCCGCGCCGTACGCCGAGACGCGTTTCTGGACCGCCATCGCCGGCTCGGTGACGTGCTGTTTCGCCGCCAAGACCGAGGCCAGCAGCGCGCGGAACTCCTGGCCTGCGGCCCGGGCGCCCGCCGGCTCGCCGACCCAGAACACCGCGCGCGGGGACGAGCAGGCGGCCTGGTCGAACCAGTACGAGTCGTTGTAGAAGCCCTCGGCGGCCGCGCGGCGCTCGGCTTCGGACGCTCGCTGCCAGCCCGCCACCGACGCGACGGCGAACGACGAGCGGTCCGGAAAGGTCAGGTCACGCGCGTGCGGCGCGAGGGGGTACGCGCGCAGCGCCGCGACCGAACCGTCGCCGCCCCAGACGACGCGCAGGTCGGCGGCCAGGGACAGGGCGCCGCTCACCTCGTCGCTGCGGTCGTACGTCACCATCCGCTGGGTCGCCGTGATGGCCTCCGCGACCGAAGCGTCCACTTCGGACAGTGCCGCGTTCAGCGCGTCCAGCACCGCCTCGGCGGCCCCGGCCGAGCGCGACGACACCCGCACGACGTTGTGGTTGCCCGCCAGCGCGGACAGCGCCCACGAGTAGACGAAGATCGTGTCGACGTTCGCCGGCGGCACGTGGAACACGAGCCCGCGCGGGAACCGCAGCGCGCCGCCCGAAGTGTCCAGAGTGGACAGTGCCTTGGCGATCTCGCCCTTGCGCAGGAAGAACCCGAGCGACGCCAGCTCCGGGAACCGGCGCGCGGTGGCCGGGGCCAGCAGCTTGCGGGCGAACTTCGTGATGAACTCGACGATCCGGGGGTCACCGACGCGCAGCCGGCCGCCCGGCGGCGAAGCGCGCAGCTCGTCGACCAAAGCGCCGACCTCGAGAGGAGCGGCCGCGGGGAACCGCTGGGTCAAAGAGGTCATGCCGCCGCTCCCGAGAAGGTGTCGGAGCAGCCGCGAGCCTCGGCCTTGGGCAGCCGGCCCAGCACGGAGAAGTGCTTGCCCGGCCAGTCGCCGTCGTCGATCCCGTTGTAGACGCCGAGGTCCTCGGTGAGCAGCACGTGGCCCGGGTACGACCGCGGCAGCGTCGAGACGACCTCGATCACGCCCGGCTCCCCGACCGGCTGCTCCTCCCACGTCTCCGGGTTCCGGATCACGACGTCGGCGAAGTCCGGGCAGTACAGCGAGTTCCCGGACGGACCTTCGAGGAACACGGTGCCGATCTGCTCGATCATCCCGTAGTAGTTGTGGATCCGGGTGAGGCCGGTGTCTTCCTTGAACCGCCGCCGGAACTCGGTGTTGTCCACCGCGCGGTCGATCAGCTTCTTCCAGCCACCGGAGTGGACGAGGATGCCGTTCGACAGGTCGAGGCCGTTGTCCCGCGCGACCTCGTAGAGGTACTGCCAGACCATGAACGTGAAGCCGAAGATCAGGAACGGCTTGCCGCCGTACTCGGCCAGGAACTTCTTGACCGCCTCGACGTCGGGCTTGTCGTTCTCGTCGAGCACGTACGTGTGCTTGCGGCCGAAGTTCGCCATGCCCAGCACGCCCGCGCCGCGTGCGGAGAACGAGCGCCGGTTCTTGATGATGCCGATGGTGTCGACCATCAGCATCGGCAGCCGCTCGCCGCCGAGGACTTCCTGCAGCGTCGCGCCCAGCTGCTTGGTCTGCGCGCCCGCCGCTTCCTTGTCCAGGTAGATCCGCGACGCGCCGGCGCCGGTGGTCCCGGATGACGTGAGGGTCTTGAACACCTCGCTGTCCGGCACGGACTTCAGGTCGTGCGTCTTGAACATCCGCACGGGCAGCCACGGCAGGTCGGCGATCGTGGCAAAGGAAGCCGATGGCGCGATTCCCAGCGACGACAGGATCCGCTCGTAGCCTTCGGAATTCGCCCGGTGGTGGGACGTCAACGAGACGAGCTCGGGCAGCAGAAGAGCCTCCCGGTCAGCCTGCGACCGAGTGAACACACTCATACCTTCGCCTCCAACGACCGGTAGTCGATCTTGCCGCTGGCCAGCAGCGGCACGGTGTCGATCGGGCGGACGTCGAACCCGCTGGCGTGCAGGTGCAGCCGCTCGGACAGCGCCCTCGACGCGTCCTTGCAGATGTCCTTGTCGACACCTTCGGCGAACAGCACCACCTTGTCGCCGGCGGGCACCGCCGCCACCACGTCGATCCCGACCGCCGCCGTGCGCACGGCTTGTTCGAGGTCGTCGAGGCTGACGCGGTTGCCGAACACCTTGCCGATGCGCTTGAGCCGCCCGGTGATGAACAGGTACCCCTCTTTGTCGAGGTACCCGAGGTCACCGGTGGCGAGCACGCCGCCGCATTCGTCGCCCTTGGCCAGGCCGGACTCGTCGTCCGCGTAACCCAGCATCACATTGGGCCCACGGTAGACGACCTCACCGACAATTTTCGGGTGCGTGGTCTCCGACCCGTCGCCGCGACGGACCGCGAACGCCCCGCCCGGCAGCGCCGGCCCGGCGGAACCGAGCTTTTCGGCCAGTCTTTCGGCGGGCACCGTGGTCATCCGCGGCGCGGCCTCGGTCTGGCCGTACATGACGTACACCCGGCCGCCGACGGCCAGCATCTTGTCGTTGAACTCGGTGATCAGCTCGTCGCGCAGCTTCCCGCCGGCCTGCGTCAGCGTGCGCAGCGTCGGGTACTTCGCGGGGTCGAACTTGAGCCGCCGCAGCATTTCGTAGTGGTACGGGACGCCCGAGAGGGACGTCACGCCGTACGTGGTCACCGCGTCCCAGAAGCCGCGGCCGAGCACGCCGGACGGCTCGATCACGACGGTCGCGTCGCGCACCAGGTGCGAGTTCAGCACCGAGAGCCCGTAGCTGTAGTGCAGCGGCAGGCAGGTGGGCGCGACCTCGTCGGAGTCGATGTCCAGCACCTGCGCGATGGCGTCGGCGTTGCTCAGGATCGCCTGCCGCGAGAGCCGCACGAGCTTCGGGTTGCCGGTCGACCCGCTGGTCGGGAGCAGCACGGCCAGGTCGGGGTGCGGCCGGACCCCTTCGGCGCTCGAGCGGACCCAGTCGGAGCCCTGCGCGGTGTACCCGTCGGGCGCGTCACCCGAAGCCGACAGCACGGCCGCCGGGCGGAAGCGCGAAACCAGCCCGGCCAGCACGTCGGCGTCCAGCGCCGGGTCGATCAGCGCGATCGCCCGCCCGGATTCGAACGCACCCAGGTACGTCAGCACGCTCGGCAGGTCGACCGCCATCCGCGCGAACACGACGCCGACCGGCAGCGTGGCCAGCTCTTCCATCCGCCGGCCGACCTCGGCCGACAGTTCCGCGCCCGCCAGCGTGCGGCCCCCGGCCACGTCCACCAGCCGAGCTCCCGCACCCAGCAAAGTCACAGCACCAAGCCTCCGTCGACGCCCAGCACCTGTCCGGTGACGAAGGACGCTTCGTCACTCACCAGGAACCGGATCGCGTTCGCCACGTCTTCCGCCCGGCCGAGCCGGCCGAGCGGCGTCTTGCCGGTGTTCTCCGCCTTCGCGTCGTCGCTCAGGCCCGCGGTCAGGTCGGTCTCGATCACGCCCGGCGCGACCGCGTTGACGCGGATGCCGGACCGGCCGAGTTCCTTCGCCGCCGACTTCGCGATGTTCGCCACCGCCGCCTTCGAGGCCGCGTACACCGTCTGACCAGCGCTTCCGTACTCGCCGACGATCGACGCGAGCACCACGATCGAGCCGGTCTTCTTGCGCATCATCGCCCGGGCTGCGGCCTGCACGGTGTGCAGCGTGCCGGCGACGTTCGTGCTCAGCGTCGTGTCGACGAGCTCCTCGCGGATCATGCCGAGGAGCGCGTCCTCCATGATCCCCGCGTTGGCCACGACGATGTCGAGCTTGCCGTGCTCCTTCGCGACGCCCCTGACCAGCGAAGACACCGCTTTGGCGTCGGTGACGTCCAGCGCGAGCCCGGCCGCCGCGCCGGCATTAGCAGCTGTATCACGGGCGCGGGCCTCGTCGCGGCCGGTGAGCACCACCGTCGCGCCCGCCTCGACCAGCGCGCGCACGGTGGCCAAGCCGATCCCCCGCGTCCCGCCGGTGACGAGCGCGACGCGACCGGACAGATCAGTCATTCTTCGCCTGCAGCTCGGTCACCATGTCCACGGCGACCTTGAAGCTCGACATGTCGATGACCTGGTCGGTGTCGAACTCGACGTCGAACTCGTCCTCGATGGCCGCGACCAGCGCCATGTGGCCGACCGAGTCCCACGCCTCGAGGTCGCGGTACTTCAGGTTCTCGACGTCGACGTCCGCGTCGAGGTCCAGCGCCTCGACGAAGACCTCGCGCAGCTTGGGGGCAAGCGGCTCCGCGGCCTGAGCGTCAAATTCAGCAGGCATCTGCATGACTCCTAGTGTTCCTCGCGCGGGCGGGCGTCCCACGCCTTGACCAAGGTAGAGAGGTCGCCGGGCAGGGTGGTGTCCGGGAGACCTTCCTTGCCCTTCAACCACGGTCCCAGCGCCTCGATCGTCGCCTCGTCGAGGCCGCGCCGGGACAGGCCCACGACGTTGATGCCGGTGACGCGCGCCGGGTTGCCGACGGCGATGGTGAACGCGCCGATCTCGCGCCGCACCGCCGAGCCCATCCCGATCATCGCGCCCGGGCCGACCACGACCTTCTGGTGCAGGATCGCGCCCATGCCGAGGTTGGCGCCGTCCCAGATGTGGCAGTGCCCGCCCGTGACGGCGTTGGACGCGATGGTCACGCCGTCGCCGACCAGGCAATCGTGCGCGATGTGGGAGTTGCGCAGGAAGTAGCCGTCGCTGCCGACCGTCGTCGTCCGCCAGGTCCCTTGGTGGACACTCACGTACTCGCGGATCCGGTTGCGGCTGCCGATGACGACCCCGTGGCCGTCGTGATCCGGGTCATGGCGCAGTGCCTCACTCCACGCCGCCGGGTGGGGGCGGTGGCGGTCCTCGCCGGGCGTGCCGATCGTCACGTGCGGGCCGATCCAGTTGCCGTCGCCGATCCGGGCCGGCCCGGCGATCACCGCGAACGGCCCGATCACGTTGTCGTCGCCGAGTTCGACGCCTTCACCGAGGACGGCGGTGGGGTGGATGCGGTTGGCCACGGGCGGGTATCCGTTCGTCGGCGGCTGGGTACTGGGCGTGCGGCAACGCCCGGTAGCGTGTGGCCCGCGTTCACGCAGGGCGGCCGGGCGCAGAATCGGCGGCTCATGGTACCGGACGCACCGAAATCGCCTGCCTGGAGAGACTGCCCATGATCCCCATCACCGTGGTCGACGTGCGCGACGCGGAAGATCTCGTCGTCGAGGTGCTGCGCTCCGGGGCCATCGCACAGGGCCCGATGGTCAAGCGCTTCGAAGACGCGTTCGCCGCCGTCTCCGGGACGAAGCACGCGGTCGCGGTCAACAACGGGACGACCGCGCTGGTCGCCGCGCTCCAGGTGCTCGGCCTCCGGCCCGGCGACGAGGTCGTCACCTCGCCATTCACCTTCGTCGCGACGCTCAACGCGATCCTCGAGGCCGGCGCGACCGTCCGGTTCGCCGACATCCGCCGCGACGACTTCGCGCTGGACCCGGACGCGGTCGCCGCGGCCGTCACCGACCGCACGAAGGCGCTCATGCCCGTGCACCTCTACGGCCAGACCGCGGACATGGGCAAGCTCGGCCCGCTGGCCGCCGAGCACGGCCTGGGGATCGTCGAGGACGCCGCGCAGGCCGTCGGCGCGACGTTCGAGGGCAAGCCGGCCGGTTCGTTCGGAATCGGCTGCTTCTCGCTGTACGCGACGAAGAACATCACGACCGCCGAGGGCGGCGTCATCACGACGGACGACGACGCGCTGGCCGACCGGCTTCGCGTGCTGCGCAACCAGGGCATGCGCGCCCGCTACCAGTACGAGGTCGCCGGCCACAACTACCGGATGACCGACCTGCACGCCGCCGTCGGCATCCCGCAGCTCGCGAAGCTGGACCAGCTGACCGCGGCCCGCCAGGCGAACGCGAAGCGGCTGTCGGACGGTCTCGCCGGCACGCCGGGCCTCGACCTCCCGCAGGTACTGCCGGGCCGCGAGCACGTCTGGCACCAGTACACCGTGCTGGTCGGGCCGCACGCGATGCTGTCGCGCGACGAGTTCGCCGCGGCGCTCACCGAGCGGGGCATCGGGAACGGCATCTACTACCCGAAGGTCGTCTTCGACTACGCCTGCTACCAGGGACACCCGCAGGTCCCCGACGCCCGTGTCGAGGACTTCCCGGTCGCCCGCACCGTGGCGGACCAGGCGATCTCGCTGCCGGTGCACCCGCACCTGACCGAGTCCGACCTGGACACCATCATCGAAACCGTTCGCGAGGTGCTGGGCGCATGACGCATCGGATCGCTCTTGTCGGGACCGGGAGCATGGGATCGCTGCACGCCCGCGTGCTCGCCGGCAACGAACGCGTGGACCTCGTCCGCGTGATCGACCCGCGCGAGGAAGCGGGCAAGGCCGTCGCCGAGCGGTACGAAACGCAGTGGACACCGGAAATCGGCTCACTGTCCGATGTGGACGCTGTGGTGCTGGCGTCGGCCACCGAGGCGCACTACGAGCTGGCGCAGGAGATCCTCGGCCAGGGCAAGCCGCTGCTGGTGGAAAAGCCGGTGTGCAACAGCTTCGAGCTCTCCCAAGAGATCGTCGCGCTGTCGGCGTCGAAGGACGTCCCGCTGATGTGCGGGCTGCTGGAGCGCTACAACCCGGCGGTGATGACCGCGCGGGCGCTGGTGAACGAGCCGGTGCACCTGATGGCCCGCCGCCACGGCCCGTACGCGCCGCGCATCAAGACGGGTGTCGCGTGGGACCTCCTGGTGCACGACGTCGACCTGGCGATACAGTTCTTCGGCGGCGCGACACCGTCGCGGGTCACCTCCGGCGCGGGCTACTTCCACCCGTCGTCGGTCGAGGGCGCGGAGGACACCATCGAGACGGTGCTGTCGTTCCCGACCGGCCTGGCCACGGTTTCGGCTTCGCGGCTGGGCCAGAAGAAGGTCCGGTCGCTGGTCGTGTCGGAGCTGGACCGGCTGATCGAGATCGACCTGCTGCGCCGCGACGTCACGATCTACCGGCACGTCTCGCACGACTCCGTCACCCCGGACGGCCTCGGCTACCGGCAGCAGACGGTGATCGAGATCCCGGAGCTGATCACGGCGCGCGAGCCCCTGGCTTCGCAGCTGGACCGGTTCTGCGACCTGCTGGAGGGCAAGGTCGACGCCGCCACCGAGCGCGAGCTGATCCTGCCCTCGCACCACGTCGTCGAGCAGGTCCTGACGCAGGCCGCGGCCTAGCTCACCGGCGCCGGGAACGCGGCCGGGCTCCGGCGCCCGCCGGGGCCCACCGCACGGACGGCGAAGAAGACGTTGTCCTTCGACAGGTCGATCTTCGCCGTCAGCGCCGGGCCGGCGTCGATCGCGTGCGTCCAGTCCGGCGCCGTCGTCTCGCGCCAAAGGACCTCGTAGCCGACCGCGCCCGGCGTCGCGTCCCACAGCAGTTCCGAGTCGTTCGTCAGCGCCGCCGTGCGGATCTTCACGCCCTTCGGCGTCCCGGGCGCCGTCGCGAGCGACCACAGCGCGGCCCCGTTCACCCGCGCGACCCGGGCGATGAACGGGAAGTCGCAGAACTCCGGCAGATCGCCGTACTGGACACCGTTCTCCACGCGGACGTCCTGGTGCTGGTGCGCAAAGTCCTCGGCGGGCTCGGTGAACCGCGCCGCCGGGTAGCCCTGTTCCAGGAAGCCGATGTGGTCGCCACCGCGCAGGTAGCGGTCGCGGCGGTAGATCACCCGGACCGTCATGCCGGTCGCGTCGTTCTCCGCGACGGACTTCACGAACCGCGCCAGCTGCCGCGGCGGCGAGTCGTTCTCGCCGCCGATGCTGCGCCGCAGGTTCGCCTCGGCCGGCGTCTCCGCCGTCGGGACGCCCTCGGCGAACAGCCGGACGGTCGTCGGGTCGCGCGTGCCGTCGTCGGCGCGGCTGGAGCCGACGATGTCGTCGGTGAACATCGCCTGGACGTCGGTGCCGGCCGCCTTGAACTGCTGCGCCAGGTAGCGCGCGCCGTAGAGGCCCTGCTCCTCGCCCGCGACGGCGGCGAAGACGATCGTCGCGGCCGACTGCCGGGTCGAGAGGACCCGCGCCAGCTCCAGCGAGACCGCGACGCCCGAAGCGTCGTCGTCGGCTCCCGGCGCGTCGCCGGTGAAATCCATGACGTCGGTGCGGCGCGAGTCGTAGTGCCCCGAAACGACGTACACGCGCCCGGGTTCGGTGGACCCGCGCAGCGTCGCGACGACGTTCGTGATCTTCGTCGGCACCGGGATCCGGTCGGCCGGGGGCTGGACGTACGACTGCAGCTCGACGGTCATCCGGCCTTGAGAAGCGGCCGCGACCTGCTGGAACTGCGCGAACAGCCAGTCACGCGCGGCGCCGATGCCGCGCACCGGGTCGTCTTGGGCGGACAGCGTGTGCCGGGTGCCGAACGCGGCCAGCCGCCGGACGGTCGCCTCGATCCGCCGCTCGTCGACCTGCCGGAGCAGCGCTCGCAGGTCCGGGCCGGGACGCTGGGGCCGGACCGGAACGCCGGGGCCGCCGGGTTGGGCCGCCGCCGCCGGGACACCCGCCGCGGAGACGACCACCGAAGCCGCCGATGCGGCGAGGAACGCTCGTCGAGAGGTCACGGATCCGGTCTTACGCCCACGCGGCGCCGCCGTGTACCGCCGACCGGACGCCCCGCTACTTGGTGAGCCGCTTGCCGTTCTGGTCGTAGGCGATCAGCGGGGTCAGTGACGCGGAGTCCGGCACGGCGACCGGGTCGAACCAGAAGAAGACCACGTTCGGGTCCTCGGTCCACTTGGCCAGGGCGGCCTCGACGGTCTTGCCGTGGACGGTCGTCGTGATCCGCGTCGCCGGGCCGGCGAAGTAGCCGAAGACCGGGATGAGCTGGTCTTGGAGCACCTCGCCGCCGTCGGTCGCGTGGAAGCCGAACGACCGGTCGGAGCCGCGGACCTCGTTCGTGGCCAGCGCGGCCTGCAGCGAGGTGCCGGAGCGGAACCCGGCGACCAGGCCGAAGTGGATGCCCGGGAGGATCTGCGGCTCGTCGACGGCCCGCGCGAACAGCACGATCTCACCGGCCTGCGTCTGGATCCCGGTGCCGACGACGTCACCGATCGGCGGCCGGTCGGGCGGAGCACCGGTCGACGCGGGTGCGGACGGCACCGGCGGGGCCGGCGGCTGCGCGACCGGCGCGCGCGCGGGCTGCCGCAACTGGACGGCGAACACGAAAACCAGCACGACGACGGCCGCGGCGGCGATCCCCGCGGCCGTCGTCAGCACGCGGCGACGACGCCGGAGGCGCGTGCCGCCGGCCATGATCTCGGCCAGGTCGGGCTCGGCGAAGGGTTCGGCGGGCGGCTGCCGGAGGGCGGCGCGGAAGTCGTCGAGGGCGTTCATCGCCCGCTCCCTCCGATCAGCGTGTCCTCGTCGGTGTCGGCCTCGACGCGCAGCTTGGCCAGCGCCCGCGAGTTCGTGCTCTTCACGGTACCCAGCGAAACGCCGAGCTCACGGGCCACGTCGGCTTCGGGCAGGTCGAAGAAGTGGCGGAGCACGACGACGGCGCGTTCGCGGGCGGTCAGCGTCCGCAGCACCGCGGTGAGCCACGCGCGCTGGGTGACGGCCTTGTCGACGTCGAACCGGTCCTGCTGGTCGGGCATCGCCTCGGTGGCGTACTCGCGGATCGGGCGCCGCCAGCCGTCGATGACGTGGTTCATCAGGACGGTGCGGGCGTAGCCGTAGGCGTCCTTGTGCCGGACCCGCGACCAGGCCGCGTAGGTGCGGGTGAAGGCGGTCTGCGCGGCGTCTTCGGCCTGGTGGCGGTCACCGGTGAGCAGGTAGGCGGCGTGGGTGAGCCGGGCCGAGGACGCGCGCACGAAGTCCGCGAACTCCTCGTCGCCGCGCGCCATCCGTCACCTCGTTCCGTCCCTCCCAGCGACGGCCGGGCCGCGGAAAGGTTGCTCTCAACCTTTCCGAGCGTACGCCCGTCGTTCCCCCCGGACGATCTTGTCATCGAGGGAGGAAACGTATGAGGAAACGCCTCGTCATCGCCGGAACCGTCGTCGCCGCGTGCGGCGCGCTGGCCGTGTCCGGCCTGCTGACCAGCGCGAACGCCGCACCTGGCGCACCTGCCGCGCCAGTTGCACCGGTGGCTCTCGCGGCCGCGCCGGTTTCGCCGCCGCCGACCCGCTTCGCCGCGCCCGAACACAAGGTGCTGGGCGAGGTGATCCCGTCGGGCCTCGGCGACCTGGTCTTCTACGGCGTCGAGGTGCAGGAACCGCGGCTCCCGCAGACGACGTTCGGCATCATGGCGGGCGCGCGCGACGCGTCGGGGCTGAAGGACCTGATCATCGCGAACGAGACGTCGGGCTCCGACAAGGCGCCGGGCTTCCACGCGGTGACCGGCGGGCTGAACGCCGACGGTCACGACGTGCCGGGCTTCGGCTACTACGTCGGCCCGGCGGCGAAGATCACGAGCTCGGCGGGCGTCGCGCACCAGGCTCGCTGGAGCGCGGACCCGAACGTGGTCGTGTTCTGGTTCGACCTGGGAACGCCCGACCCGGCGCGGCTGAAGGCGTACGACGCGGCCGGCAACAAGCTGCCGACGGGCGACACCGGTGTGGGGCACGGCTGAAACGTTGCGTAACCGCAATCCTGCGCTCGGTTACCGCGGGCTAGATTGTCTTGCGTGCGCTTCACGGGGGAATCTTCGCCGCCGCATGCCTGCTGACCTGCGTCACAGCGTGTTCGGGCGGTTCCAACGACGGCGGCGCCGGCGACTACGCCGGCGCTGCCGTCATCCACCGGCTCTAGAGCCGTTGAGCCCGCCGAGTCGTCAGGGCGGTCAAGTCGATGACGAGCGGAGCACCGGCGAACTCGAGTTCGGCTACCCCGGAGAACTCACCGAAGTTCTCGTAGTTCTCGTCCACCAACCGGTAGGTGATCATGCTGACCGGGGAATCGAGCTCCACGATCCAGTAGTGTTCGACCCCGGCTTCCGCGTACTCGGAGAACTTCGTGACCTGATCGGTCCGCTTGGTGCCCTCGGAGAGAACCTCGATCACCAACGGCACTTCAGCAGCACTCAACCGTGCCGGATTCGACTCCACCAAGGCGGCCGAAGCCACGAGCACATCGGGTACGCGCACGGTGAGCGGCGACACATCGACGACCATCTCGACCTCGCTCAGCGCGCAGTATTCGTCCGCGAGCTGTTCATTGAGCAAGTAGCCCAGCCGGGTAACTGCTCGCTGATGGAACGACATCGGACGCGGCGCCACGACGAGAACCCCTTCAACCGCTTCGACCTGGTACTCCGGGGTTTCCGGCAGATCGATCCAGTCTTCGAGGGACAGGAGGTGGTGAGGCCATTCCATGACGCTCATCGCCTTCTCCTCGCCGTCAGTTACTGGACGTCATCTTCGCACGCCAGACTGCCGTAAAGCTACTGCTCTGTGTAGTCGCCCGATGGGGCTCCCCAGCCCGAAGTGTTCTGCCCGTGTGACTCCGCGATCTCCCGGCGGCGCGCGTTCTCCGCCCGGACCCGGTCCACTTCGGACTGGATGTACTCCTCGTCGTACCGCTGGAAAACCCGCGCCGGGTTACCCGCCACCAGCGTCCGCGGCGGGACGTCCTTCGCCACCACCGAGTTCGGCTGCACCGTCGCGAAGTCGCCGATCGTCACGCCCGCCATGATCACCACCAGGCCGCCGATGAAGCAGCCCTTGCCGATCTTCACCGGCTTGCGCTCGATCAGGTCGCTGCCCGAATGGTTCTGCAGCGTCATGTTCGCGAGCCAGCTTGAGTGCGTGAAGATCAGCGTGTTCAGCCCGATGCTGGTGTGCTCGCCGATCTCCAGGCCGCCGCTCGCGTCCAGCGCCGCGCCTTCGCCGACCCAGCAGTGGTCGCCCATCTTCAGGTTCTCGGGGCTGATGATCTTGACGCGCTCGCGCACCCGGCACGTCGGAGGCAGCCCGTAGAACTGCGCCCGCTCGGCGTCGTTCATGTACTGCGAGACGAGCTCGGTCAGGATCTGCGGGCGCAGCCGGTGGCTGCGCTCGTCATCGAAGAACATCCGCTTCCGACACCAGTTTCTCGAACGTACGAAGGTGTTCTTCGGCGACGACGTCGAGGCCGAAGTTCGACCGGACCAGCTCGCTCTCGCGCTGCGCGATCCGCGCCCGCTTCTCCGGGTCGTCGAGCAGGTCGATCACCGTCGAGGCCACGGCTTCCGCGTCGTCGGGACGCACCAGCAGCACGTTCTCGCCGTTGCGCAGCTCGATGCCGGGGTAGTTGTCCTCGGTGACCGACGCGATCGTCGCCGTGCCCGACAGCATCGCCTCGAGCGACGCCGTGCCGCAGCCGCCGTTGAGGTCGTGCGTGACGATGTCCGCCGCCGCGAAGTACGCCGGGACGTCCGCCTTCGGCACCGCGCCCGTGACCACCAGCGCGTCCGAAACGCCCAGTTCCGCGGCCCGCTTGAGGAACGCGTCGTGGTAGACGCGGCCGACGACGACCACCCGGACGCCAGGGTGCTTGGCCAAGATGGCCGGCAGGGCCTCGATCAGCGGCAGCCGGTTGCGCAGCGGGATGACGTGCCCGAGCGAGACGATCAGCGGCGCGTCACCGATCTCGTGCTCCGCGCGGACGTCCTTCGTCACCGGCTTCGCGAAGTGGCCGGTGTCGACCGCGATCGGGAAGTACTCGGAGTTCGCGTCGCTGGTGCCGTAGCGCTCGACGCAGTAGTCGACGCCCAGCTTGTCCAGGATCACGTACTTCGGCCGGATGTAGCGCAGGATCGGCCGCACCAGCACGGCGTCGAGCAGCCGGAACACGCCGCCGTACAGCTTGTTGTCGCTGATCAGCAGGGTGTGGATGGTCAGCAGCACCGGGATGTGCCGGCGCCGCGCGTAGATCCCGGCCAGCCACGACAGGTCGAAGAACTGGCCGTGCAGGTGGATCGCGTCCGGCTCGAACTCGTTCAGCAGCTTCCACAGCCGCCGCCAGTTCCCCGGCCGGAGCGACGTGAAGCTCATGTCGAAGTCGATCGACAGGCCGACCTGCGGCATCTTCACCGCCGGGAGGCGCACGACGCGGTAGCCGTCGCGCTCCTCCTCGGCCGGGGCGTCGGCGTAGGCCGCCGTGATCGCCAGCACCTCGTGCCCGGCCTCGACGAACTGCGCCGCCAGCGAGGCCGACATGTGCGCGCTCCCGCCCACCCGGGGCGGGAAGAAGTTGTTGACCACCGCGATGCGCATCGCACGTCCTCGGGCCGGCCCCGCGGTGGCACTCACTTCGTTTCCCGGACCAGTTCCCGCATCCCGTCCTCGACGGTGATCCGCGGCTCCCAGCCGAGCACCTCGCGGGCGCGGGTGATGTCGGCGGCGCGCCGCGACACCAGCACCTCACGCTCGTTGAACAGCGGCTCGACGTCGACGCCGACGGCCTCGATGAGGATCTTCGCCAGCGCGGCGATCGACGTGTCGATGCCGGTGCCGATGTTGATCGGCAGGTTTGCCTGCTCCGACTCCAACGCGGCGACGACGGCCCGCGCGAGGTCGGTGACGTGCACGAAGTCCATCGACTGGTCGCCGCGGCCGTCGATGACCGGCGGCTGGCCGGCGCGCAGGCGCTGGATGAAGTGGTTGATCACCGAGGTGTAGTAGGCCTCGATCTTCTGGCCGGGGCCGTACACGTTGAAGAACCGCAGGGCGTTCCAGGACAGGCCCTTGGTGCGCTCGTAGAAGCCGAGCATGTCCTCGCCGGCGCGCTTCGAGATGCAGTACGGCGTGAGCGGGCGCAGCTCGTCGTCCTCGTGCATCGGCAGCCGCTTCGGCTCGCCGTAGACCGACGCGGTCGAGGCGAACACCAGGCGCTCGACGCCCTCGTCCGCCGCCGCGGCGAAGACGTTGTGGTTGCCGATCATGTTGATGTCGATCGACTCGTGCGGGTCGGCGATCGACTTGTTGATCGACACCGTCGCGAAGTGGATGACGTGCGTGCAGCCGCGCATGGCCTCGCGCACCGCACCGCCGTAGCGGACGTCCTTCTCGACGAGCTCGACCTTGCCGGTGGCGACGAACTCGTTGACGCGGGCGCGGTCGCCGCGGGTCATGTTGTCGAAGATCCGCACGGTGTAGCCGCCCTCGATGAGCAAGGGGATGACGTGTGCGGCGATGAACCCACCGGCCCCGGTGAAGAGGACCTTCTTGTCGGACACTGATTTCTCCTCGATCGGTGGATTCAGGACAGGGACTGCACGGCTTCGCGCACCACTTCGCCGACTCGGGTGACCTCGGCGTCGGTGAGGTTGGCGTGCATGGGGATCGCGAGCTGACGCGCGAACGCGTCGGCCGAGACGGGCAACGGCGCCTGGGGGCCGTAGATCGGCTGCAGGTGCGAGGCGTAGGTGCCGAAGTTGCACTGGACGCCCCGCTCGCGGACGCGCAGCGCGAGGGTGTCGCGGCTGACCTCGGGCGCGACGGTGAGCAGGTAGGCCTGCCACGGGTGCTCCCGATCGGACAGTTCCACCGGGACGGTCAACGCGTCGACGTCGGCGAAGGCCTCGTGGTACCGCTTCGCGACGGATCGGCGGGCAGCGAGGAGGTCCGGCAGGCGGTCGAGCTGGACGTTCATGATCGCGGCCTGGACGTCCGACATGCGGAAGTTGTAGCCGAGCTCGTGGAACTCCGGGATCGGCAGCGTGTTCGAGCCTTCGCGGCTGATCGCCGGCTCGATACCGTAGGTGTGCAGCTTGCGGGCGTGCGCGATGAGGTCTTCGCGGTCGGAGACCAGCGCGCCGCCTTCGCCCGCGGTGATGCCCTTGCGGCCGTGGAAGGAGAACGCGGCGAGGTCGGCGAGGCTGCCGGCCGGGCGCGTCTTGTACGTCGCGCCCGCGGCGCACGCGGCGTCCTCGAAGAGCCAGAGGCCGTGCTTGTCGGCGATCGCGCGGTACTCGTCGAAGTCACCGGGCTGGCCCGCGACGTCGACGGCGAGGATGCCGACGGTCTTCGGGGTGATCAGGGACTCGACGTGGGCCGGGTCGGCGCTGAAGACGTCCGGGCGGATGTCGGCGAACACCGGGGTCGCGCCGGCCTGCACGACGGCGTGGCCGGTGGCGGGGAACGTGTAGTCGCCGACGATGACCTCGTCGCCGGGCTGCACGCCCAGGACCTTGAGGCCCAGGAAGAGCGCGGAACCGCAGTTCGCGGTCGTCAACGCGTGCGCGGTACCGGTAACCTGCGCGAATCGTTCCTCGAAGCGGCGGCACGCCGGTCCGGCTCCGGCCAGCCAGCCGGATCGGAAGACCTCGGCGACGGCGGCCAGCTCTTCTTCGCCCACGGTCGGCTGACCTAGGGCAATGCTCTCGGTCGACATACCTCTCCCATTGCGTGGGGACCTGGCGAAGTGTATATACGCTCGCTCAGGTGATTCACAGGCCCACGCCGAAGACCACTTTCGACTGACGACTTCCCCAGGTCGGGCGACGTCTTAGGCTGGGCCCATGCGATTCGGGGTGCTGGGGGCGGTCGCCGCGTGGCGCCCGGACGGTACGCAGGTGGCGGTGGGCGGCCCGCGGTCGCGGACGCTGCTGGCGCTGCTCGCCTTGGACGCCGGGCGGTTCGTGTCCGCCGAGCGGCTGATCGACGGGATGTACGGCGAAAACCCGCCGGACGGCGCGGCGAACGCCCTCCAGTCACAGGTCTCGCGGCTGCGAACCGCGTTGAAAGAGCTGGCGCCGGTCGAGTTCACCTCGGCCGGGTACCGCTTGGTCGTCGAACCGGACGAAGTGGACGCATCGGCCTTCGAAAGCCTTGCGCGCGAAGGCCGGACGCTCCTGAAGAACGGCGAGCACGCCCGCGCGGCGTCCACTTTGGGCGAAGCGATGGCGTTGTGGCGCGGGGCGGCGTTCACCGACCTGACCGACGCGCCGTTCGCGACCGCCCAGGCCGCCCGGCTCGAAGAGCTGCGGGCCGACGCGGCGGACGACCACGTCGAGGCCCGGCTGGCCCTCGGGCAGGCCGAAGACGTCCTCGCCGAGCTGCGGGAGACCATCGCCGCGCAGCCGCTGCGGGAACGGCCGCGCGCGCAGCTCGTTCGTGCGCTCGCCGCCGCGGGCCGGCCGGCCGACGCGCTGGCCGCGTTCGAAGACGCTCGCCGCACGCTGGCCGACGAGCTGGGTGCCGACCCCGGCCCCGACCTCGCCGAAGCCCACCTCGCCGTGCTGCGCGGCGAAACCGAGAAGCCGGCGATCTCGGCGCTGCCCGCGCAGCTGACCAGCTTCGTCGGCCGGGCCGACGAGCTGCGGCAGGTGGCCGAACTGCTGGACCGCAGCCGGCTGGTGACGCTGACCGGGCCGGGCGGCACCGGCAAGACGCGGCTGGCCATCGAGATCGCGGCACTCGCCGCCGGTGATTCCCGGCCGGTCGCGTTCGTCGAGCTGGCGCCCCACGGCGACGCGGACGTCGTCGGCGCGGTGCTGAACGCGCTGGGCCTGCGGGACACCCCGCTGCGGCACCGCGAGCCGCAGGACCCGGCCGGCCGGCTGATCGCGGCCCTGCGCGACCGCACGACGCTGCTGGTGTTCGACAACTGCGAGCACGTCGTCGACGTCGTGGCGCGGCTGGCCGGGCGGCTGCTCGGTGCCTGCCCGGGGCTGCGGGTGCTGGCGACCAGCCGCGAGCCGCTCGGCATCACCGGCGAACAGCTGGCGCCGGTGCCGCGCCTGGCGGTGCCGCCGCCGGGGACGTCCGCGGCGCGAGCCGGCGAGTTCGCGGCGATCCGGCTCTTCGCGGACCGCGCCGCGGCGAGCGCGCCCGCGTTCGCCGTCGACGAGTCGACGATCGGCGACGTCCAGCACATCTGCGCGGCGCTGGACGGCCTGCCGCTCGCCCTGGAGCTGGCCGCGGCCCGGGTGCGGACGCTGCCGGTCGGCGAGATCGCGGCCCGGCTCGACGACCGGTTCCGGCTCCTCGCGCGCGGCAGCCGCACGGCCGAGGAACGGCACCGGTCGCTGCGCGGCGTCGTCGAGTGGAGCTGGGACCTGCTCGGCGACGAAGAGCGGGAGCTCGCGCGAAGGCTGACCGTGTTCACCGGCGGCGCGACCCTCGCCGCGGCGGCCGAGGTGTGCGGCGCGGACGACGGCCTGCTGCCGGAACTGGCGGACAAGTCGCTGGTCGAGGCCGTCGGCGGCCGGTTCCGGATGCTCGAGACGATCCGCGCGTTCTGCGCGGAGAAGCTCGCCGAAGCGGGCGAGACGGACCGGCTGCACCGCGCGCACGCCGAGTACTTCCTGCGGTTCGCCGAAGAAGCCGACCCGATGCTGCGGACCGCGGAGCAGCTGGACTGGCTGGCGCGGATCGACGCCGACTACGACAACATCCTGGCCGCGCTGCGCTGGGCGGCCGACGCCGACGTCGTCATCGCGTTGCGGCTGGTCACGCCGCTCGCGATGTACTGGTGGATGCGCGGCCGGCGGTTCGAGGGCGCGCTGCTGTCGCTGGAGGTCGTGAAGCGCTGCGGGCCGGAAGTGCAGGCCGAGTACGCCGAAGAGTTTCTGCTCTGCATGCTCAGCGCACTGGCCGGGATGCCGAACGAAGAGGTGCTCGCCCCCTACCTGCCGCTGGCCCGCCGGTACGCCAGGGACTCGATGTGGATGCCGCGGCACCCGATGCTGATCATGCTGCTGGCGGTCGTCATCGGACCGCCGGCCGACGACGAGGCGGTGTACGGGCGCGGCGAGGCGATGCTGGCCCACGGCGACCCGTGGAGCTGGGCGATGGTGCCGACGGGGCTCGGGCTGCGGTCGATGATGACCGGCGACCTGGCCGAAGCCGAGGAGGGCCTGCGCGAAGGCGCCGTGCAGTTCGGCGAGCTGGGTGAGCGGTGGGGCCTTTCGATGGCGCTGGACCACCTTTCGCAGCTGCTGAGCTGGCGGGGCGAGTACGCCGAGGCGGTGGTGAAGATGGACGAGTCGCTGGCGCTGATGCGCGAGATCGGCGCGACCGACGACGTCGCGGACCTGATCACGCGCCGCGCCTGGACCCGCTTGCTGCAGGGCGACCGGGCAGGCGCGCGGGCGGACTACGAGCTGGCGGCCTCGACGGCCCGCCGGTCGGGCATGCCGGAAACCCGCGCGGCCGCCTGCACCGGCCTGGCGAACCTGTCCCGCTTGGACGGTGACCTGGCGGCTTCCCGCACGTGGTGCGAGCGCGCGCTGGCGGAGTGCACGGGCGGCTCGTTCGCGGCGGAAACGGTCCACGCGGCAGCGTTGATCGCGCTCGGCTGGCTGGCGCTGGTGGAGGGCCGGCCCGCCGAAGCGGCGCAGCTGCACCGGGAGGCGCTGCAGGTGGGCCGCCGCTGGCACGCGGGCGACGTGGTGGCGTTCGCCCTGGAGGGCCTGGCGGGGACCGCGACGCACCCGGAGCAGGCGGCGGTGTTGCTGGGCGCGGCCGCGGCGGTGCGGGGAACGGCGATCACCGGCGACCCGGACGTCTCGGCGGTCCGCACCCGGCTGCTGGAGTCGCTGGGAGCGGCGGGCTTCGAGCAGGCCTACGGGGTGGGGCTCGGGATGAGCGCGCAGAAGGCCTTGACGGCGGCCGGGCTGGACCACCCGCTCGCGGGCGAGCGGTAGCCCGGCGGGCAGGTCCACCGTCAGCGCGACGACCTCGGCACGCGGGATTTCGCGGTGGCGCCACCACCTCGTCGCGATCGCGTTCAACGCGCTCCTGGCCACGTCGGTGCACAGCGACCAGCGGACACTCGCGTAGCCTGGTCGATCGTGCGCAACGTGGTGGTCGTCGGGGGCGGGATCGTCGGTCTGGCCGTGGCCTGGGAGCTGACCAGGCGCGGGCTGGACGTCACGGTGCTGGAGAAGGAGCCGCGCTGGGCGGCGCACCAGACCGGGCACAACTCGAACGTCGTCCACGCCGGGCTCTACTACAAGCCCGGGTCCTTCAAGGCGCGCATGTCCGTCGCCGGGAACCGGTCCATCGTGGACTTCGCGCGGCAGTACGGCGTGCCCGTCGAGGTCTGCGGGAAGCTCGTCGTCGCGACCGACGAAAAAGAGATCCCCGCCCTGAACACCCTCGCCGAGCGCGCCGAGGCCAACGGCGTTCCGGCGAAGAAGATCTCACCCGCCGAGGCCCGTGAATACGAGCCCGAGGTCGCCTGCGTCGCCGCGCTGCGGGTCGAGTCCACCGGGATCATCGACTTCCCCGGTGTCTGCCAGGCACTCGTCCGGCTGCTCGACGAAGCCGGCGTCGACCTCCGGCTGAACAGCCCCGCGCTGGCCATCCGCGCCGGGAGCGACGGCGGGGTCGAGGTCGCGACCGGCGAAGACGTCATCGTCGCGGACGGGCTCGTCAACTGCGCCGGCCTGCACTCCGACCGCGTCGCGCGGCTGGCCGGGCTGACGCCGTCGGCGAAGATCGTGCCCTTCCGCGGTGAGTACTACGAGCTCAAGCCCGAACGCCGCGGCCTGGTCAAGGGCCTGATCTACCCGGTGCCGGACCCGACGCTGCCGTTCCTCGGGGTGCACCTCACCCGGATGCTCGACGGCAGCGTGCACGCCGGCCCGAACGCCGTGCTCGCGCTGCGCCGCGAAGGCTACCGCTGGGCCGACTTCTCCGCGAAGGACGTCGCCGAGGTCGCGGCCTTCCCGGGCGTGTGGCGGCTCGCGAAGAAGTACGCGTTCCCGACCGGGCTCGACGAGGTCCGCCGTTCGTTCTCGAAGAAGCGGTTCGCCGCGAGCCTCGCCCGGCTCGTCCCGGCCGTCACCGAAGACGACATCGTCCGCCACGGCTCCGGCGTGCGCGCACAGGCGATGCGCCGCGACGGCTCGCTCGTCGACGACTTCCTCATCGAGACCGCGCGCGACCAGGTGCACGTCCTGAACGCGCCGTCGCCGGCCGCGACGAGCGCGCTCGAGATCGCGCGCCACATCGCCGACCAGGTCTCGGAGGCCTAACCCGGCAGGTTCGCCGTCACCAGCGGCAGGCCCTGCTTGACGACGTCGCACGTCTTCGTGTCGTCGCCGATGAACCCGCTGACCACCTGCACCGAAGACGTGTCGGTGATCGCCAGGGTCGCGCCGCAGGTCGCGCGCAGGCCGCCCATGTTCGGGAAGAGGCCCCACTTCTTGCCGCCGACGTCCACGGTCTCGGTCGGGTTGACGCCCTTCGCGCCGGGCCACTCCGTGACCGGGGTGCTGGGGCCGAACCACACCTCGAACGCCTTCTGGGCCTCGTCGCCGTCGGTGTCGTCCCACAGGCAGTAGGACGCGTTCGGCACCGAAGACGAGGTGTCCTTCTCACCGGTCGGCGAGATGTTCTTGAGCTGCGCGACCTGGTCGGGCTTCAGCATCGCGCACGGGTCGGCCGACAGCAGCGGCCCGCCCGGCTCCGCCTTGACCGGCCCCGTCGGGGTGATCGACGGCGCGGCCTGGCCGCCGGGCAGGTGGGCCGCGACCTGCGGGACGATCGCCTTCGCCAGCTCGCACGACTTCTCGAGGGGCGGTTCCGACACGCTGACGTAGGCGAAGGACTTGTCGCCCAGGATGGCGTAGAGCACGCAGTCGTCGGAGAGGATCGACGGGTACTGCGTCCAGCTGAAGCCACCGATCTGCTGCGGGCCGGACTTCGGGACGGCGCCGGCGATGTACTCGTTGAAGTCGAGGTCCGTCGTGTAACCGACGTTCAGGATGGCCGACGGCTCGACGTCTTCCTTCGTGTTCCACAGGCACATCGGGGTTTGGAGCCGGTCTTTGTCCTCCTTGACCGAGCGGCCCTTGGCCTCGTAGCCGAGCGCGTCGAGCTGGGCCTCGTCGAGCAGCGTGCAGGCGTCGATGTCCTTGACGATCGGGCCCTGCCCCGGCACCGGCGCCGCCGACCCGCTGACGGCCACCGTGCAGCCGGACACCACGGTCAGGGCCGCCAGAGCCACCGCGACCTGCCACTTCATGCGCATGCGAAGAGTCCTCTCCCGTTCGGCCCGGACCTTACTGGGCCGAACGGGTGCGCACCTGGCTTACCGCGAATCAGCGGGGCGTGAGGACTTCCTTGCCGCCGACGAACGGGCGCAGCGCCTCCGGCACGCGGACCGAGCCGTCCTCCTGCTGGTGGTTCTCGATGATCGCGACGATCCACCGGGTGGTGGCCAGCGTGCCGTTGAGGGTCGCGGCGATCAGCGGCTTGCCGTTCTCGCCGCGGTAGCGGACCGACAGCCGGCGCGCCTGGAACGTCGTGCAGTTGGACGTCGAGGTCAGCTCGCGGTAGGTGTCCTGCGTCGGGATCCACGCCTCGCAGTCGAACTTGCGGTGCGCGGACGTGCCGAGGTCGCCGGTCGCGGTGTCGATGACCCGGTAGGGCACCTCGATCTTCGCGAGCATCTGCTCTTCCCAGCCGAGCAGCCGCTCGTGCTCGGCCTCGGCGTCCTCCGGCTTGGTGTAGACGAACATCTCCACCTTGTCGAACTGGTGGACGCGGATGATGCCGCGGGTGTCCTTGCCGTACGAGCCTGCCTCGCGCCGGTAGCAGGACGACCAGCCCGCGTAGCGGTTCGGGCCGTCCTTCAGGTCGAGGATTTCGTCGGCGTGGAAGCCGGCGAGCGGCACCTCCGACGTGCCGACGAGGTACAGGTCGTCGTCCTCGAGGTGGTAGATCTCGCTCGAGTGCTGCCCGAGGAAGCCGGTGCCGGCCATGATCTCCGGGCGGACCAGCGACGGCGTGATCATCGGCGTGAAGCCGTTCTCGAGCGCCTGCGCGATGGCCATGTTGAGCAGGCCGAGCTGCAGCTGCGCGCCGACGCCGGTGAGGAAGTAGAACCGCGAGCCCGAGACCTTCGCGCCGCGTTCCATGTCGACGCCGCCGAGCGCTTCGAGCAGCTCGAGGTGGTCCTTCGGGGTGAAGTCGAACTTCGTCGGCTCGCCGACGTGCTTGAGCACGGTGAAGTCGTCTTCGCCGCCGACCGGCGCGTCCGGGTGGACGAGGTTCGCCACGGTGCGGAAGAGCTGGTCGAACTCCTCCGACGACGTGTTCTGCTCCGCTTCGGCGGCCTTGACCTGGGCGGCGAGCTCCTTGGCCGTGGCCAGCAGCTGCTGCTTCTCCTCGGGCGGCGCCTTCGGGATCTGCTTGCCCAGCACCTTCTGCTCGTTGCGCAGCTTGTCCGCGGCCGCGATCGAAGAGCGGCGCCGGGAGTCGAGGGAGAGCAGTTTGTCGACCACTCCTTCGTCCTCACCACGGGCGCGCTGCGACGCGCGCACGGCTTCCGGGTCATCGCGCAGAGTCCTGGGGTCAATCACGAAGACAGAGGGTAGTCCGTACAGACTGTGCGTCCCTACTGGGTTATCCCGACAGTCTGATCGTTGAAGCGCTGTTCACGGCGTCCTCATACTCCAGGGAAACCCCGGAGGAGGCGCCCCGATGACCGACGAGCTGCTCGCCCGGCACCGCGCAGTCATGCCGTCCTGGATGTCCCTGCTCTACGAAGAGCCGATCGAGATCGTGCACGCGCACGACCGCCGGATGACGGACTCCCAGGGCCGCACCTACCTCGACTTCTTCGCCGGGGTGCTGACCAACTCGATGGGCTACGACGTCGCCGAGATCGGCGACGCGGTCCGCAAGCAGCTCGACACCGGCATCCTGCACACCTCGACGCTGTACCTGATCCGCTCGCAGGTCGAGCTGGCCGAGCGGATCGCGAAGCTGTCGAACATCCCGGACGCGAAGGTGTTCTTCACCAACTCGGGCAGCGAGGCCAACGACACGGCGCTGATGCTGGCGACGCAGTTCCGCCGCAGCAACCAGGTGCTGGCGATGCGCAACTCGTACCACGGCCGGTCCTTCGGAACGGTCGCGATCACCGGCAACCGCGGCTGGTCGGCGTCGGCGCTGAGCCCGGTCAAGGTCAACTACGTCCACGGCGGCTACCGGTATCGAAGCCCGTTCCGCGACCTTTCCGACGCGGCCTACATCGACGCGTGCGTGGCCGACCTGGTCGACGTGCTCGACACGGCGACAGCGGGCGACGTCGCATGCCTGATCGCCGAGCCGATCCAGGGCGTCGGCGGCTTCAGCCTCCCGCCGGACGGGCTGTTCCGGGCGATGAAGGAGGTGCTGGACTCCTACGGCGTGTTGTTCATCTCCGACGAGGTCCAGACGGGCTGGGGCCGCACGGGCGAGCACTTCTGGGGCATCGACGCGCACGGCGTGACGCCGGACATGATGACGTTCGCGAAGGGCCTGGGGAACGGGCTCGCGGTCGGCGGCGTGGTGGCCCGCGGAGACGTGCTGGACTGTTTCCAGGCCCAGTCGTTCTCGACGTTCGGCGGCAACCCGGTGTCCATGGCGGGCGCGACGGCGGTGCTCGACTACATCAAGGACCACGACCTGCAGGCGAACTGCGCTGCGCGGGGTTCGCAGCTGATCTCGGGCCTGCGGGCCGCGTCGTCGCCGATCGTGGCCGAGGTGCGCGGCAAGGGCCTGATGATCGGGGTCGAGCTGATCAAGCCGGGCACGACGACGCCGTTCGTGGCGGCGGCGGCCCGGATGCTGGAGGAGACGAAGAAGCGCGGCCTGCTGATCGGCAAGGGCGGTTTGCACGGCAACGTGCTGAGGTTGGGCCCACCGATGACGTTGACGGCCGACGAAGCCAAGGAAGGCCTCGACATCCTGGTGGATTCGCTGGCAGCGACGCACGCGGCGCTCTGACACCAAAGAGCTGGCTGGTCATCCCAGAGCCTGCCCGTCCGGCGAGGACAGTCTTTGTTCTTTTGCTCTACCGCGGCCAGCTTTGCGCTGCCGCAGGAGAAGCGGGTCCGACCTCCCCCGCCCCTCCGGTGGGAGTCTCAGCCGCCGCTCGGGTTTGTCAAGGCGGGAAAGCGTGCCTTGACAAACCCGATCGTCGACTGAAATGCAGCTTGGGACGAGGGGCGGGGGAGGTCTGGTGACCTCGTGGTCGGCTTGCGTCGCCGACCGTCGGTTCGCGAGTGGGCCTCTGACTCAGCCCCGCACGAACCGCACCACGTGCTCGGCCAGCTCCGCGCCCGCGTCCTCCTGCAGGAAGTGCCCGGCTCCGGCGATCACCGGGTGGTCCAGACCCTGCGCTCCCTTCATCGAGCGCTGCAGGATCGGTGCCATTCCGCCGGTGATCGGGTCGCCGTCGGAGAACGCCACCAGGAACGGGATGTCCAGCTCTGTCAACGTCTTCCACGCGTCCCGGTTCGCCGATGACGCCGGGTCGTCCGGCCGGAACGGCACCAGCGAAGGCATCGCTCGCGGAGCTGCTTTGTACATCTCGTTCGGGAAGGGCGCGTCGTAAGCCGCGCGTTCCGCGTCGGACAGAGAAGACCGGCATCCCGACTGGACGAACCGTGCGACGTCCAGCACCTGGGCCTTCTCCACCGCCTCGCGGAACGAGTGCCACACCGCCGGCATGTCGACGTCGCCCGTGGGCAGGCCCGTGTTGGCCGCCACGACTCGCGAAAACCGGGAGGGGTTCTCCGCGACCAGCCGCAGCCCGATGAGGCCGCCCCAGTCCTGGCCGACCAGCGTCACGTCGTGCAGGTCCAGCGCGTCGAACGCGAAGCCGCGCATCCACTCGACGTGCCGGGCGTAGGTGTGGTCCACCAGGTCGCCGGGCTTGTCGGACCGCCCGAAGCCGACCAGGTCCGGCGCGATCGCGCGCAGGCCGGCGGTGGCCAGCACCGGCAACATCTTGCGGTAGAGGAAGGACCAGCTGGGCTCGCCGTGCAGCAACAGCACCGGCTGACCGTCGGCCGGACCCGCCTCCACGTAGCCGACTCTGATCCGGCCGCCGTGGGGGTCGTCGAGCTCGACGTACTTCGGCTCGAAGGGAAAGTCGGGCAGGTCCGTGAACCGGTCGTCCGGTGTCCTCAGCAGGCGCACGAACCCCACGTTAGTGCGAATGGAAGAGCCGGGCCACGCGTCGCGTGACCCGGCTCACAAACCCGCGTCAGGAGATGCCGACCGCCACCACGAGGCCCAGGCCGATGTGCGCCGCCGCGACGACGATGCTCACCGGGGCGAACTTCTCGCTCTCGATGGTCGACGCCACGTCGATGCGGGTCGCCCACTCCAGCAGCCGGACCGCGATCACCTGGACGATGATTCCGAGCAGGCCGTAGACCAGCGAGGTGATGAGGCCCTCGGTGAGGTCGCTCGCCGAGTTGAAGATCGCCACGACGACGATGAACGCCATCGAGAGCATCCCGGACGCGGTCACGATCACCGCGTTCGGCAGGCCCTGCGTGACCAGCTTCGACAGCTTGCCGGGCGTGGTCCAGTCGATCGCGTAGAAGCCGGCGAACATCAGCAGCAGGCCGATGACGCCGTAGAGCAGGATCGCGCCGATCCCCCGCACGAGGTCGGAGCCGAACGTGTCGGACAGCGCAAGGGTCGTGTTCACGAGTTGTCTCCCAGGAGAAAGAGCTGATCAGCAGCGGTGTTGTATCACGACTCGGGGATGCGATGTGGGACAAATGCCGCACCGTCGTCGGTGACCAGCCCCCCGGTCTCCCGGATGCCCAGGCCGGCGGAGCTGTCGCCGACGATCCACGCGCCGAGCGCCGGCCGGTAGCCGTCGAACTCGGGCAGCGGGTCGAACGCCTGGTAGACGAACCCTTCGGCGCCGTAGACGCCGTCGGTCTGGGTCTCGTAGCCGGTCGCGACGATCTGGACGTTCGCGCCCTCGCGGCCCAGCTTCGGCTTCCGGACGTACTCGGTGAGCAGGCCGGGGTCGTCGGCGAACGCGGGCAGCAGGTTCGGGTGGCCCGGGTAGTTCTCCCACAGGATCGCCAGCAGCGTCTTGTTGGAGAGGATCATCTTCCAGAGCGGCTCGATCCACAGCGTCCGCGGCAGCGACTCGACGGCGTGGCGGCCGAACTCCTCGTCGACCACCCACTCCCACGGGTAGAGCTTCAGCACGGTCGCCATCTGCGATTCTTCGAGGTCGACGAACCGCTTGAGCACCGGGTCCCAGCCGATCTCCTCGATCGCCAGCCCCACCGTGTCGAGCCCGGCCTCGGCCGCCGTCTCCTGCAGGTACGCCGTGGTGACGTTGTCCTCGCCGGAGGGGTCGGCCGCCGACCAGGTGAAGTGCAGCTCGTTCGACGGCAGCTTGTCCTGCAGGAACGCCCACCGTTCGACGAGCTTCTCGTGGATCGAGTTCCACTGGTCGTCGTCGGGGAAGACGTCGGTCTTCCAGTGCCACTGCAGCAGCGATGCTTCCAGCAGCGTGGTCGGCGTGTCCGCGTTGTACTCGAGCAGCTTCGCCGGCGACTTGCCGTCGTAGCGCAGGTCGAACCGCCCGTAGACGTGCGGGTCCTGCCGCTTCCACGACTCGGCGATGTGCGGCCAGACCCACTCCGGGATGCCGAACCGCTGGTAGCCCTCGGTGGTCACGACGTTGTCGACGGCCTCCAGGCACATCGAGTGCAGCAGTTCGACGTCGGCCTCGATCGAGAGGACCTCGTCCATGTCGAAGACGTAGTGCACCGATTCGTCCCAGTACGGCCGCACCCGGCCGCTGCTGTCGCGGGCCGGCGTGCCGTAGACGAGCCCCTGCTCCTCGACGATCCGCTGCCAGTCGCGCCGCGGCTCACGCCGGTCCCGGTACACCTACGATCCCCCGCTCTTGCCGCTGCCGCCGGTCCCGCCGGTGCTGCCGCTCTTGCCGCTGATGCCGAAGCCGCCGCGCTGGACGGACTTGCCCGACTTGGTGTTGACGTTGGTCCGCGACGACGGCGCGTCGTACGAGCCACCGGACACGCGCTGCCCGATCACGCCAGTTCCGCCGTAGTTGTAGCGGTAGCTGTTGTAGCCGCCACCGCCGATCGGCAGGAACAGGAAGCCACCGCTGACGTGGCCGCCGTGGCTGGTCACGTAGTTCTCGTCGCAGTTGTCGTCGTTCTGGACGACACCGCTCGCGTCGGTGCAGACGGCGGTGACGTCACCGGCCGGCTTGGCGACCGAGTAGAACGTCGCGACCAGGCCGACGAGGCCGACGGTCACGCCGCTGCCGATGAGGATCTTGCGCCGGGTCGCCGCCTTGGCGTCGGCCTCGCGGGCCAGCTCGGCGTCGCGTTCCTCCTGCACGAGCGCCTGCTGACGCGCTCGCTGCTCCGCGACCGACGGCTGGCGGGGCTGTGTGTTCGAGTCCTGGAATCTCATCGAACCGCGCTTCGGCGGCTCGGGGGGCGGCTGGTCCCCACTGTTGCTGTCCTGCGTCATGTGCGCTCCGTAATCCCGGCCACCACGAAACCGTGACCCACCCTAACCACCCTAGGTCGCGCACGTCGCGCGCGGCGCGGGCATCATGGACTGCGATGTCTCCCAGCGCCGATCGGTTCCCTGCCGCCACGCAGACGCTGCGCACCCGCGTCGTGATGGGCGGGATCTTCGCGGGCGCGCTCATCGCGCTCGCCCTCAGCGTCGTCTTCTCGTGGGGCGGCGACATCGCGGGTGGGGCCGGCGGCGGCGCCGGCAAGCTGTCCCCGGAGGCCGAGGAGGCGTTCCATTCGCCGCCCGGCAGCTGCCTGACCTGGACCAACCCGGACGCCAGCGACGCGCGCAAGGTGGCCTGCACGCAGCCGCACAAGTTCGAGGTGACCGCGCTCGTGGACATCGGTGCCCAGTTCCCGGAGGGCGCGCCGGTGCCGTCGCTGGAACAGTGGCAGCAGATCGCGCAGCAGAAGTGCACCTCGGACGTGAAGCCGTACCTCGGCCACAACCTCGACCCGTACGGCAAGCTCACGACGAACCTGCTGCGCCCGACGCCGTCGCAGTGGGACGACGGTGACCGCCAGCTGCGCTGTGGCCTGCAGTGGGCGGGCCCCGGCGGCACGCTGCTGCCGACCACCGGCCCGGCGAAGGAGCAGGACCAGTCGCTCGTGTTCGAGCCGGGCACCTGCCTCGCGCTGCAGGGCAAGGGCGTCGGCGACCCGCTCGAGTGCACGAAGCCGCACTCCTACGAGATCATCGCGACCCTCGACCTCAAGACGAAGTTCAAGGACACCTACCCGTCGCAGGACGACCAGAAGGCCTGGCTCGACACCGAGTGCACCAAGCAGGCGTCGGACTACACCGGCGGCGCCGACCTGGACGCGAAGAAACTGATCCTGACCTGGGACCTGCGGGAGCAGGAGAGCTGGGACGCCGGGTCGACGAAGGTCAACTGCAAGGTGGCGGCGCTGCTGCCGGACAAGAGCGGCCTGCAGGCCGTGACCGGCAGCATCAAGGCCGCCCCGGCGGGCGCCGACGGCGGCCAGCCCCAGGACGGTGGCCAGCCGCAGGACGGCGGGCCGCCTTCGGACGGCGGCGGTGGGCCGATCACGTCGAGCTCCGCCCCGCCGTCGACGAAGAAGAACGGCTGATGCCCGTCGACATGAGCCGGGAGCGGTTCGAAGAACTGGTCTCGGAAGCCCTGGACGAGGTGCCCGCCGAGTTCGCGAAGGCGATGGACAACGTCGTCGTGCTGGTCGAGGAGTTCAACGACGAGGCACCGGACATCCTCGGGCTCTACCACGGGATCGCGCTGACCGAGCGGACGTCGTCGTACGGCGGGGTGCTGCCCGACCGGATCTCGATCTACCGGCAGCCGATCCTCTCGATGTGCGAGGACGAGGACGAGGTCGTCGAAGAGGTCCTCATCACCGTCGTGCACGAGCTGGGTCACCACTTCGGCATCGACGACGCCCGGCTGCACGAACTGGGCTGGGGCTGAGCCCGCACTAGTAGTGACACCGTGACCACCATCAGGTGATATCGCCCTTATTCTGTTACTCGAAGTCAGTGAATGACTGCGATGAGTACTGGGGGTCGCGGTGAACCCTGCTCGAAGACTCACGTGGCTGTTGACGTCGAGCGCCGCTTCCCACCTGGGCGACGGCATCGGCAAGGTGGCCCTGCCCCTGCTGGCGACGACGCTGACCCGCGATCCGGTGCTGATCGCCGGGCTG
Source organism: Amycolatopsis sp. NPDC051371 (assembly GCF_040682155.1). Lineage (NCBI taxonomy): Bacteria > Bacillati > Actinomycetota > Actinomycetes > Pseudonocardiales > Pseudonocardiaceae > Amycolatopsis > Amycolatopsis sp. NPDC051371. Next base: position 100,994 of record NZ_JBFBAG010000008.1, on the reverse strand, counting down.
TCCGCCACCCAGTTCCTGCCCTGGCTGCTCTTCGCCGCCGTCGCCGGCGCGCTGGTCGACCGGATCGACCGGCGGCGCGCGATGGTCGTCGCGAACACCGCCCGCGCCGCCGCCGTCGGCACCCTCGCCGTGCTCGTCGCCGCCGGCGGGATGACGATCTGGCTGATCTACCTCACGGCGCTGGTCATCGGGACCGCCGAGACGATCGCGGACAGCGCGGCCAACGCCCTCGTCCCGGCGGTCGTCGGCGACGGCTCGCTCGACGCGGCCAACAGCAAGCTGCAGGCGTGCGAGATCGTCGGCCAGACCTTCCTCGGCGGCCCGATCGGCGGCCTGACCTTCGCGCTCTTCGCCGCTCTCCCCTTCGTCCTGAACTCCGCGGGCTTCGCGATCGCGGCCGCGGTCCTGCTCGGGCTCGCCGGCACCTACCGCGGACGCACCGAAGTCCGAGAGCGCACCCGCCTGCGTACCGAATTGGCCGACGGCCTGCGCTGGCTGCGCGGGAACGCGCTGCTCAAGCGCCTGGTCGTCATCGCCGGGCTGCTCAGCCTGGTCAGCGAGCTCGCGCAGGCGCAGCTGGTGCTCTACGCGCTCGACGACCTCCACCTGTCCGACGCCACCTTCGGGTTCTTCGCCTTCGTCGGCGGCCTGGGTGGGCTGCTCGGCGCGGGCATCGCGCCGCGGCTCGTGCGCGCGGCCGGCCGGCGGGTGGTCGTGATCGGCGGGATCCTCGGCTGCGGTGCCGGGTTCGGCGGGATGGGCCTGGTGCGCTCGCCGGTCCTGAGCGCGGCACTGTTCGGCCTGTTCGCGGCCGCCGTCGTCGCCGTCAACGTCGTGCTCGCCACCGCGCGGCACACGCTGGTGCCCGGCGAGCTGCTCGGCCGGGTGCTCGGGGTGTGGCGAACGGTCGTCTGGGGCGCGATCCCGCTCGGTGCCCTGCTCGGCGGGGTGCTGACCGAGGCGCTCGGCACCGCGGCGCACACGTTCGCCGTGTCCGGGCTGGCGATGCTGATCATCGCCGTGTTCGCCTCCGTCGCGCTGCGCCGCTTCCCGCTCGATGACAAATCGGACTCAGCCGTGGCACTACTGCACCAGGAACCCGGTTTGTGAGCTGGAATACCTCATCACCCGTGTGGTGGGAGGCGGCTTATGCGCACCGTGGACCCCGGAACCGGCACCGACGCCGGCCCCGAATTCGACGAGCCTTCGGACGAGTCCGAGGAGGTCGAGGCGGCACCGCCGCAGTCACGCCGGATACTCGTGCTGTGCGCGGTCGCCGGGTTCGTGCTCGGCGGCGGCGTGCTCGGGCTGCTGTGGGGCCTATCCGGCGTGCACGCGGGGGCGCTCGACGACGCCCTGGCCGCGTGCCAGGCCCTGGACCGCGTCGGCGAGCTGCCGGACACGAGCCGGGACGCGCAGCCGTCGCTGACGCCCGGCCTCACGCCCGAACGGCTGCACCGGATGACGGCAGCACGCGAGCTGTCCGCGGCCGCCGCCCAGATCAACGCGACCTACCAGCCGCTCGCCGACCACATCGACGGCGTCACCCGCATGGTGCTCAGCCTGCACTTCAACGACATCTCCGGCCAGCGGCACCTGGCCCAGGCGCAGGAGATCTGCGGCCGCCTCTAGGGAGTGTGGACCGTCTTCACCGAGAGCTGGTTGCCCGGGATCTTGGTGCTCGCGCAGGCGGTGCCGTCGGTCGGCACGAAGTTCGACGCGGTCTCCTGCGGCAGGTAGATGCGCAGGCCCTTCACGGCCGTCGGCTGGCAAGTGCCCGAATCGAAGTTCCGCACGTTGACGAACTGGATGTCGGCGACCGCCGACTGGCCCGGGTTCAGCTTCACCGCGTTGCCCTTGGTGCCTTCGCGGAAGGCGTCCTTGCCGACCTGGTGCCCGTCGTTGCCGGCGACGTAGGAGACCCCGGGGAAGCCCTGGATCTCACACGGCTTCGAGCTGGAGTTCTTGATGAGCAGCGGCCGGTACACCGAGCCCGCGCCGGCGTCGCCCTGGCCGAGCGACAACGCGACGTCGCCGGCCTTGCAGAGGCCGTTGTCCGCCGGCTGGGCGGGCGGCGAAGAGGCCGGTGCCGAGCTGCTCGGGCTGGACGCGACCGTGGTGGCGGTGGTCGAGGTGGGCGACGCCGTGGTCGACGGCGTCGAGCTGCTCGCCGCGTTCGTCGTTCCGCCGCTTCCGCAGGCGGCGAGCGCGAGGACGCCCGCCGAAGCCGCTACGACCGGCAGCAACCGTGAGAGCTTCGTCCGAACCATGTCAATCGCCTCCCTGGTGTGGTGCTACTGGGTAGACGTACGGATCTCCGGCAGGTTGGTTCGCACCGTTAATTCCCCACCAAACGTGTCTTAAACGTGACGGGATCACACTTTCGTGACGGTCAGAGCGGTGTGTCGACCCAAGTCAGGCAGTGCCACCCGCCGTCCGGACGCGCATCCAGCTCGACCAGCCCGGTGTTCGGGATCAGCGCCGCGTTGGCGATGTCCGCGTGAACGTTCGGTGCCAGCCACTCGGCGGACAGCCGGATCGCGCCACCGTGGCTGACCAGCGCGATCACGCCGTCCGGGTCGGCCTGCTCGTGCTTGGCGCGCAGCCGGCCGACCGCGTCGAGCATGCGGGTGCGCACGCTCGTGCCGCTCTCGCCGCCGGGCAGCGACGCCGTCAGTTCGCCGAGCGTCCACCGCTTCACGACGTCCATGTAGGTCCGGATCGACCCGTGGTCGGTCGCCCCTTCGAGATCACCCGCGACGACTTCGTGGACGCCGTCGACGACCTGGACGTCCAGGTCGAACTGCTCGGCCAGCGGCGCCGCCGTCTGCTGCGCCCGGGTCGCCTGCGACGCGTAGACCGCGACGATCGGCTCCCCCGACAGCCGGAACGCGAGGTCGACGGCCTGGGTACGGCCGAGGTCGGTCAGCGGCGGGCCGGGCAGGGCGGTGTCGAGCGCGCCACGGACGTTCCCGTCGGTCTGCCCGTGGCGGATGAGCAGCAGCCTCACGCCAGGTCCCCCTTGCGGACCGCGTCGGCCCACACGGCGGCGTCGACGAAGTCGTCGTTGCCGGCCCCGGGCTGGATCGTCGTGCGCGTCCCGTCGGCGCGCGGGTGCGAGCCGAGGAACCGCAGGTTGCGGCAGTGGCGGCGCAACGCCGTCAGTGCGTCGAGGATCCGCGGCTCGGCCACGTGGCCCTCGAAGTCGATGAAGAAGCGGTACTCGCCGAAGTTGCTGCGCGTCGGGCGGGCGTCGAGCCGGGTCAGGTTGATCCCCCGGTCGGCCAGCGCGGTGAGCAGCTCGGCGAGCGTGCCGGTGCGGTTCACGGCCGCGGCGACCACGGACGTCCGGTCGGCGCCCGTCGGCTCCGGCAGCTCACCCGGCGGGCGAACCAGCAGGAACCGCGTCGCGGCGTCGCTGACGTCGCCGACCTCGGTGGCCAGTACCTCGAGGTCGTAGTGCTCGACGGCGACCGGCGCGCAGACCGCGGCGTCGAAGTGGCCCTCGAGCACGCCGACCGCGGCCGCCGACGTCGACGACGACGCCACCGGGTGCGCACCCGGCAGGTTCGCCTCCAGCCACTCGCGGACCTGGGCCAGCGCGTGCGGGTGGCTGGCGACGGTCTTGATGTCCCCGCCGCCGCGCCGCGTCAGCACGCTGAAGTGGACCGGCAGGATGTGTTCGGCGACGGCGACCAGCGGGGTCGACTCGCTGAGCGCGTCGAGCGTGGTGGGCACCACGCCCTCGACCGAGTTCTCGATGGGGACGCACGCGGCGTCCGCCTCGCCCTCGCGGACGGCCGTCATCGCCAGCCGGACGGTCTCGACCGGAATCAGCTCTTCGCCGCCGGCGAGAGCCCGCGCGGCCTGTTCGGTGAAGGTCCCCTGGGGGCCGAAGTATGCGATCCGTGACACAACACCCAGGTTACGGGGCAGCACCGTGGCGACTTTCACTCGGACAGCCGGTACCAGAACCGGTTACGCCGGGTGGCATTTTTTGCGATGCTAGGGATGTGACCGCCGACTCGGGCACGCACACCGGCCGCGAGGGCACGCACCCGCCGATCTCCCCTCGCACCCCGGAGCTGGTGCTGTGCGCCGTCGATGAACCACTCGCCACCGCTTGGACCACCGCAGCCGAAAAGGCGACCGGCCGGGTCCGGGTGCACCGCGGGTCGGTCCTCGACGTCGTCGCCCAGGCCGTGGTCAGCCCGGCCAACTCCTACGGCTGGATGCGCGGGGGCATCGACGCCGTCTACGCGCGGGCCTTCCCGGGGGTCGAGCAGAGCGTCCGAAGTGCCGTTTTGGCTTTTCACGGCGGTGAGCTGCCCATCGGCGACGCCGTGATCGTTCCCACCGGCGAGGCCGAACCGGCGTGGCTGATCAGCGCGCCGACGATGCGCGAACCCGGCGAGCGGCTGCCCGCCGACACCGTCCACCCGTACCTCGCGGCACGCGCGGTGTTCCTGCAGTGGCGCGACGGCCGGCTCGACCACGGGCCGGTGCGGGAGCACGTCGACACGATCGCCATGCCCGGGCTCGGCACCGGCGTCGGCGGCGTCGACCCGGCGACGTGCGCGCGTCAGGTCGCGGCGGCGTGGGACGAGGTCTTCCGTAACTCGCGGTGATCAACCGAAACCCGGCGTGGACTACATCACAGCGCGTTCAGCGGCTGTAAGCCCTACCGTTAATCACGCAGGTGAACGTCCGCCAGTGCAGGCGACGGCCGGAGGAGTGTGCGATGACCCGGGTCCGCGAACTCAGCCCCTATGTCGAGCTGCACCGGGAACAGTGGAAAGAACTGCGCAGTTCGACGCCGTTGCCGCTGACCGCGGCGGAGCTGCTGCGGCTGCGCGGGCTCGGCGAGCAGGTCGACCTGGCCGAGGTCGCCGACGTCTACCTCCCGCTTTCCCGCCTGATCAACCTGCAGGTCGCCGCGCGCCAGCGCCTCTACGAAGCGACCACGACGTTCCTCGGTGACGACTCCCGCGGCACGAAGGTCCCGTACGTGATCGGCATCGCCGGGAGCGTGGCGGTCGGCAAGTCGACCACCGCCCGCATCCTGCGCACGCTGCTCGCCCGCTGGCCGGACCACCCCCGCGTCGACCTGGTCACCACCGACGGGTTCCTGCACCCGCGCGCCGAGCTGATGCGGCGCGGGATCATGCACCGCAAGGGCTTCCCCGAGAGCTACGACCGCCGCGCGCTGCTGCGGTTCGTCACCGAGGTCAAGTCGGGCGCCGAGCGCGTCACCGCGCCGGTGTATTCGCACCTGGCCTACGACATCCTGCCCGGCCAGGAGCAGGTGGTGCAGCAGCCGGACATCCTCATCCTGGAGGGCCTGAACGTCCTGCAGCCGGGCCCGCGGCTGATGGTGTCCGACCTCTTCGACTTCTCGATCTACGTCGACGCGCACACCGACGACATCCAGCGCTGGTACATCGAGCGGTTCCTCGAGCTGCGGCACACGGCGTTCGCCGACCCGGCGTCGCACTTCCACCACTTCGCCGGCCTGCCGGACGACGAGGCCCGCGCCGAGGCGCGGCACCTGTGGCGCTCGATCAACGAGCCGAACCTGATGGAGAACATCAAGCCGACCCGCCCGCGGGCCACGCTGGTGCTGCGCAAGGACGCCGACCACACCATCAACCGGGTGCGCCTGCGCAAGCTCTGATCCAGCGAAGTCAGCGGATCGGTGACGCGGCTCGTCACCCACATGCCGGACATTTCCACGCTGGGCGAACGCCCGGGCACTCATCGTTGCGCGTCAGCGACTCTCCGCGCTGGAACCCGGCCGATCGGCCGAGGTGCCGTAACCGGTTGGCCGATACCGGGCGCCTCCTGCGAAAGCGACCCTGAAGGAGTCAGGAAAACGACTCTGAGCTGGGGAGGAGGCCCACGATGTTCACGATGATCCTCACGTGGGTCGGTGCGGTGCTCGGTCTGGCCCTGCTGGTCGCGATGGCCGCCGGAACGTTCGTCGTCGACTTCGACGACCGCCTGCAGGAGCGCCGTCGCAAGGGGAAGCCCGCCGAGCCGGCGAGCCCCCTCCCCTAGACGTCAGAGTTCCGCCAGCGCCTCGACGTAGGCGTCGGCGTCGTATTCGAGCGCTTCCTCGGACTCCAGCAGTGTGCCTTCCAGCGCGTCGATCAGCTGCTCGAAAACCTCATCGCGGTCGAGTTCGCCCTCCTGCAGGCGCTGCACGGCCAGCCACGCCTCGACGGGCTCGTCGTCCCACAGCTGGTCGACGATCGTCGCGCGCAGCACCAGCCGCTGCTCTTCCTCGTCCTCGTCGGCCTCGGCGATGACCAGCGCCCGGCGCTGGTCGGGGTCGGTGGGGTCGAGGTCGACCTCTTCGTCCTCGATCTCCGTGGTCAGCGACGGCACCGCGAACATCCGGCGCTCCAGCGCGTCCGCGAGCTCAGTCGGCGACAGGTCGCCGACGTCGCCGAAGTAGCGCTCCAGCGGCGAGTCGTCCTCGTCGGCGTACTCGCTCAGGTAGTCGGCGACGGCTTCGTCGAGCGCGGCGATCGCCGTCTCGGTGAGCCCGGCGCGCTCCGCCGTCCACTGCACCCAGGCCAGCACGACCGGCTCCACGGCTTCTTCGTGGTCGGCGTCGAGTTCGAGCTCCTCGCCCAGCAGGCCTTCGAGGAACCGCGCGATCTTCTCCGGCCCGACGCGCAGCGGGTTCGCGGGATCGGTCTCCAGGCCGTGCTCCAGCAGCAGGCGCCCGATCGCGCGCGCGGCGCCGGCGTCTTCCCCGCTCGCCGCGACGAACTGCTCGACGACGGCGGCCCGCTCGGTGTCGGACCACTCGGCGACCTCGGGGATGAGCGCGGGTTCCGGCAGCGCGCGCGACCACGTCAGCGCGACCGCGTGGAAGCGCGCGTAGTCCTCGCTGACGTCGGCCTCGTCGAGGTGGTCGGTCGCGGCGAGACCGTCGGAGAGCAGGCGGTGCGCCTCGGCGGGGTCGACGGCCTCCAGCACGACCAGCTCCGGGTCGGCGTCGGACTGCGCCCGCATCTCGGCGAGGACCTCGCCGGGCTGCTCGATGACGACGAGGTCCCGCACCCGGCCGCCCTCGGTGAAGTCGAGCAGGGCGAGCAGGCCGTGCGCCTGGTCGCCGTGGGTGAAGACGCAGAGCAGGGACGACTCGTCGCCGTAGACGTCGCCGGTCCGCCAGCACTCGCCGGCGGTGACCTGGCCCAGATCCGCGGCCCAGGCCGGCGCGGGGATGCCGCGGGCGAGGACGACCTGCAGGCCGGCGTCGGCGGCCTTGCGCTCGACGTCGGTCTCCGCGACGACCTTCAGCGCGGCCAGCAGCGCCGCCGCACCGGGCGTGATCTTGCGCTGCGCGAAGGCGATCAGCTCGAGGCCGAGCGGCTCGTCGCCCTCTTCGAGGGGCACGTCGTGGAACTGGCCGAGGACCTCGGAGGCGAGCAGCTCGACGTCCACCGGCGCGGGGTCGGCGCCCAGCGCCGAGAAGTCGTTCAGGACGTCCTTGAAAAGGCCCGTCACGCTGTGGGTGACGGGCTGCGGTGCCTTCTTGCGGGCGCGACTGACCGGGCTCATGGGTTCATGCTTTCATCGGCCCGGCGAGCTGGTCGCGGTGGCCCTGGCGCGGGTCCCGCCGCCTGCTCGACGGGGAGGCGCCGAGCCGGACGGCGGAACAGGGCCACCGCGACATCGCTGGCCAGAGGCGTCACCGCCTTGGCGGGCCTTCGATGTCCCGGTGCACGTGAAACACCGGTTCACCTCGGTCAACGAGGTGCGCGCGGCGGGGTTACGGCTTTTGGCAAGGCAATGCGCGCGGTGCGGATTTCCGTGATCAGCCGGGTTTTCCGGCGGTGGGTTTCCACCAGGGCGCCGATGTAGGCGGTGAATTCTTCCGGGCTTTCCGAGCGCTTGTGCAAGGTGCGCAACAGCTTCAGCCGGCGGGCGGCTTCGCGGTAGGCCTGCGGGTCCTTGCGCTCGATGAGCTCTTCGACGTGCTCGCGGAAGACCGGGATCGTCTCGGCCGGGTGCTCCGCGGCGCGCTGCTCGGCCAGTTCGAGCGTCAGCTCCGGCGACGCCCCGAACCGCACGCAGGCGCGCCAGGCTTCGTCGGGACGGCCGTCGTCGAGCAGGACGCGGGCCAGCTCGTCGGCGGGCCCGACGCCCTCGGCGGCCAGCTCGCGCAGGCGGGCCAGCGCGGCCCGGCGCTGCGTCGCCCACTTCCCGTCGGCCGTCGCGGCTTCGCGCAGCGCGGCGAACGTCTCGCGGTCCGGCTTGGCGTCGAACTCCTTGCGACGGCGGGAGGTTTCGTCGTCCGGCACCGGTTCCGGCACGTGCCCGTTCTTGTCGTGGGTGAGCGCGCGGGCGGCGTGCGCGATGGCCTCGCCGTGCCGGCCGGCGGCCCGCAGCACCCGGACGATCTTGAGGCTGACGTCACGCCGCGGCGGCTTCGCGGACAGGATCGCGACCAGCTCGTCGACGTCGCCGAGCACCTCGGCCAGCTGTTCCCGCAGCCGTTCGGCGACGTCCCGGCGGTGCCCCGGCCCGCTCGCCGTCAGCATGTCGTCCACAGTGGACTTGATCCGGCGCAGGCCGGGCTCGCCCAGCGCCGTCGCGAAGTCGGCGAGGTCGATCGACGGGCGGCCCGGGCCGTCGAACTCGACCTCGAGGATCCAGTCGGCCAGCTTCTCCGGGTCCGGCGGCCGGGCGGCGCACGCGCGGGCGTACAGCGCCACGGCGCGGTCCAGCCGGTCGCCGAGGTCGCCGGCGTGGTCGCCGGACTGCTCGAACACCTCGCTGATGTCGTCCACCGTGCGGCGGGCCAGCGGGGCCAGGTCGGCGCGGCTGCCGGCGTCGAGCATCCGCTGCAGCGTGTCGAGGACCGCCCCGACCTTCGCGGTGTACTCGCCGTTCTCGTCGGTCACCGCGGTGTCGAGCAGCCGGTGCGCTTCGCTGACGTCACCGGATTGGGTGGCGGCGCGCAGTTCGAGTGAATGCCGCAACTCAGGGTCACGCTCGGCCTGGGCGTGCAGCAGGTCCGCCAGCGTCTCCGCGTCCAAAGTGCGCAGGTAGGGGCGAAGATCCGAGGGGGGACTCACGCGGACCAGTCTGCCCGAGCCGGGCAAGCGCGCGTGTGGGCCAACCGCGTGCTCTTTTCGGCGTAATCAGTGACTTTGCGTGAGGCCTTCATGGGCGCCGCAAGTCGTCGAGCACGGCTTTCATCGGCCACGGTTCCGGGACGCGCGGCCGTCGTGACCGTGCGTGGCGGGGTCGCGGGATGGCCGCGTGCATGGTCGGCACCATGATCGGGACGACCGGCACCGGCACGCGCGCGACGAGCCGCCGCACGACGACCAGCAGGAGCCCGGCGCACAGCAGCAGGGCCGCGCTCGCGGCGATCGCGCCGGCCAGCGTGCGGCGGCCGTCGTCGAGGGTGAGCTGCACGGCGTACTGGCTCTGCTGCGCGTACAGGGAGCCGAGCTGCTGGGAGACGGTGTAGGCGGCGCTGCGCCACGTCGATTCGGGGACGGGCAACGGTTCGGCGGCCGCGAGCGCGTCCTCGACGGCGGCGAGCCTGCTCCAATCGGCGCTACGGGTGAGCGACTCGTACGCGATACGGCCACTTTCGGTGAGCTGCGGCGCGATCCGGTCCAGTTCGGCCCGGTAGGCGGCCACGGCCTCGGTGAACGGCCGCCGCGTCACGCCGTCGATCCCCGCCAGGGCGAGGGAATCGGAGCGGTCCATGCCTTCGGCGACGGAAAGCAGCTCGACGGCGGTGGTCTGCTGGTACGCGGATTCGGCGTCGGGCGCGCGGCGGGTGTAGTCGCGCAGACCGGCGATGGCGGTGTCGATCCGCTGGGTGAAATTCGCGTACGCGGCAGTCCGTTGGTCGGGCGCGGACATCGCTTCGCTGCGCTGCCCCTGCAGGGCGACGACGACGCGGGCGGTCCGGCCCGCGACCTCCGCCGCGTCCAGGGCGCTGTCACGCGTCCGGTTCGCTTGGTGGACCAGGAAGAACGCGATCACGACGGCCACGACGACGAGCGCACCGCCGGGCACGAACGCGATGCACAGCATGCGTCCGCGGACGGATCGCAGGTACTTCAAGACGTTCCTTTCCGTGCTTCAAGCCCCGCAAGCATCCCGACCAAGTTCAACCTATTGAGTGAGAGATTCACCGGTCAACGGCAGTCCGCCATACGGCCGTTAGCGCACCGTGACCACCGAGGACAATCGCCGGGTGACCTTCGACGACGTGACCCAGCGCCTCCGCGACTTCGCGGCGGCCCGCGCCTGGGAGCCGTACCACACCCCGAAGAACCTCGTGATGGCGTTGTCCGGCGAGGTCGGCGAACTGACCTCGCTGTTCCAGTGGCTGACGCCGGAGGAGTCCGACGCGTGGCGCGAGGATCCGGCGCTGGAAGCGAACGTCCTGGACGAGATCGCGGACGTCACGCTGTACCTGCTCCAGCTGGCCGACCGCCTGGGCGTCGACCTGACGGCCGCGGCGCACGCGAAGATCGACCGCAACGAGGTCAGGTTCCCACCGCCGGCGGCGAGCTAGCCCCAGAAGATCCCGTTCGGGTTGCGCTCGATCTCGGCCAGCAGGAGCGTCGGCGAGCTCGCGACGGGAGCGTCCGGGTAGGTCAGCCACCGCCCGTTCCGATCGGACCAGCGCACCGACCAGATCCCGAACTCGTCGAGCCGCAGCTGCGCGACCTTCTGTTCGGTCCACTCGGGCCCGGCCTGCGGCGACCAAGGCGCGCGGCATTCGACGATGGTGACCGCCCGGCCCCGCGTCCGGCATTCGACGCGAACCTGGTCGCGCAGGTGCTCGGGGACGCGCTGCGAGCACCACCGCTCGATCTGCCGGAGCGCGAGTTCCGGAATTCCCGCCATGGTCACAGTGAACCCGAGCCCGCGCGCGGCCGCCTCCCCACCCCCGGCTCGAGCAGCGCGACGACGTCCGCGTAGGTCTGGCCGGGTTCACGCCCATCGGTGGGCACGACCACGCAGTCCGGCCGCTGCGGGAGGTAGGCGGTGAGCTGGTCGTGGATCCGCTCGACCAGAGCGGTCCCGCCACGTTCGCCGAGGACGTCGTCGATCCCGCGGGTGGCGGCGTCGCCGTTCGCGGCCCGATCGGCGAACCTCGCCCCGGCGACGGCTTTGTCGGCGGTCAGGAGGATCTCCCGGTACTCGGCATCGCAGCGTTTCGCGGCGTCTTCGAAAGCCTCGATGTCGACCACGCGGGTGGCGAGCTGCGGCATGACGACGTCGTGCCCGGTCCGCAGGTGCGTCTCGGCCATGGCGAGGGTGAGCAACTGCGCGGCCTTGAAGGTCTCGAAGAAGGTGTCCCGCCACCCGCCGATGAGGCAGACGACCCGATCAGTGTCGAGGTCGAGCACCCCCGGATGCCGCTCGGCGTAGGTCCGCGCGATCGTCGACTTCCCGATCCCGGAGGGCCCGTTCAGGTGGATCAGTCTCGGCACCGGACCGACCGTACCAGCAGCAAGTCACCGCACACGCTTGCCGAACCACCCGTTCGGCGCCATTGATTCACCCGCGGAGGTTGCTGAAACTGGTCTGATGGACAGGGGATACTCGGATTCCTTCGGCGCCAAGATCAGCCGGCAAGCGTTGGCTGAGCTGAGAGCGAAAGGATTCACCCGGAGGTTCAGCGAAAATGATCAGTTGTTCATGGAACACGATTGTTCGGGAAGTGTCTTCCTTGTCGAGTCCGGCCTCGTCAAGGTGTACGTGACAGCAGGCAACGGCAAGGAGTTGATCCTGGGCATCTACGGGCGTGGCGAACTGCTCTGCGAGCTCAGCGCCATGGACCGGCGACCACGTTCGGCCAGCGGGCGAGGTCGCGCGAGCGGAACGGTCACGGAGATTCCGGGCACCGAGTTCCGGGCGTTCATCGGCCGCCATCCGGCAGCGATGCAGCACGTCCTGAGGACCGTGCAGATCCGACTGCACCGGGCCGACCAGGAACGACTCTCCTATCTTTCCGACGGAGTGCGAATACGAGTTGTCCGCAAGCTGCTGAACTGGGCCGATCAGTATGGCAGGCAAAGAGTCGGCGGCGTCGCAATCGCCGGGTTCTCGCGGCGCGATCTCGCGCAGAGCGTCGCGGCCTCGGAGAAGACGATCGACGACATCCTGTCGGCGTTGACCGCTGAGGGCACCGTGGCCACCGACAAGAAGTGGTTCCTGCTCCGTGACGTCGAGGGGTTGAGGAAGTCCACCGAGGACTGACCTCGAGCACGCCGCCGATCACTTGTCTCCCGGATTTCCGGTGGTGGTCCACCGTGGGTATACCGAAGACTTCCCCCACCGACGAGGAGAGGTGGCTGGATGAGCGAGATGCCCACGACGCGCGCACTGTTCGGGTTCGACGTCATCGGTTCGTCGAGCAACGACGACGATCAGCTCGACGACGTCCGGCAGGCGGCAGACGAGCTGGTGGCCGAGGCGTTCGACCACACCGGCGTCGACGCGGGCGCACGAGTCAACTACTCGGGGACGGGGGATGGCTACCTGGCGGCGTTCCCCGAGTCGAGCCTGCCGGCACTCATCGACGCCGCGCACTTCCTCCACGGCCGCTTGTACATGCGGAACCGCCGCTCGCTCCCGGCGATCCGGTTGCGGCTGGCCGTCCACACGGCGCCGATCCACGTGGTGGACGGCGACAGCTTCCAGCGTCCGATGATCGAATTGGCCCGCCTCCTGGACGCGGCCGCCGTGAAAGACATCGTCCGGCGCCTGGCCGATCGGCGACCGGTCACCGTCGTCACAGTTCTCTCGGCGCAGGCCTTTCGCTCGGCCGTCCAGGCCGGCCACACCAGCCGGCTGGTCAAACACGACTTCAGCCCGCTCGTGATCGCCAACAAGGAGTTCGAGGAAACCTCTTGGGTCTGGGTCCCCGGCGTGGTCCTCGACAGCCTGCCTCCCCTCACTCCGCCCGACCCGCAACCTGAACCGGCCGAGCCCACTCTCGCCGGCGGTACCCAGGTGATCAACGGCGGAGTGCAGGGAACCGGTTTCATCGGCACGAACTCCGGCCCGATCGTCAACAACTACGTCGGCCGGAAACGCCCATGACCGCGGTAGCCGAAAAGGAGCCGGTCGAGAGCACAGCGCCGGAACCGGAAGCTCAGGAGACTCCGGCACCCGCACCGGAAAAACCGGTTCTGACGAACAACGGCATCTACGCCGAGCACTTCCACGCCGGCGAGGAACCTGACGACGAAAAGGAGGTCAAGACCGGTCTCGTCTACGGACCGGTCGCGGATTCGCTGGTCGAGCAGGCAGTGTCGGCGTTCTGCGTTCCGGGAGGCTACGGCCAAGCCAGCCGGATCCTGGCCGAACACCGGCTGGTGCTCCTGTGCGGCCGCTCGAGCGGCCGGAGCCTGGCCGGAGCCCGGCTGCTGATCGACGCGAACCTGTACGACCTCAGGCGGCTTGACCCGACCCGCGGCGCCCGGGAGCTCCTCGACCTGAAACAGAGCGGCGATACGGCCGGCTACCTCTGGAACGACGTCAATGCGGACGAGTGGTGCGGTGAGCTCGATTACCACGTCCTCGGCCAGCTGGCCCACTCGCTCGTCGAGCTCGACGCCTACCTGGTGGTCACCTTCGCCAACGAGGACATCGACCTCGAACGCGCCCGGCCCTACGTCGCCGAGCTGACGCCGGCCGAGCCGGCCGAAATGGTCAGAGCCCACTTGCGGGCCAACGGCCACCCGATCGACCTGGTGAAGACCTTGGACCGGGACGACGACCTCACGGACTGCGCACCGTGGCGCGCGTCCGAGATCGCCCGTCTGCTGGGTGCGATGGCCGACGGCCAGTTCTCGGAAGACGACGTCAAGGCGACCATCCGCCGCCGCGGTGACGAGGATGTGGCCGCGTGGTTCGCCGACAACGAAGACATACCCGCTCGGGCCCTGGCCATCACCGTGGCCCTGATGGAGGGCAGCGGCTACAACGACGTCGCGGCTGCGGCGAAGAAACTCGAAGACATCCTCAGCAACCCCGAGAACGACGAGCTCTGGCCGTATCTGCCACCGGACCTCTTCGAGGAAACCCGCGCCGAACGACTCCGCCGGATTCGTGCCCGACTCCAACCTCCGGAGAGCTGGCAGCGGATCGACGGCGAGCTGGTCAAGTTCTCCAGACCGGGCTGGGGCGCGAGGTTGCTCGCGTACGTCTGGAAAGAGTATGAGCGCATCCGACCTGCGCTCCAGCCCTGGATGGGCGACCTGGACGACGAGCTCCCCCGACTGTCCGATCGACACAACGCTGCCATGAGCCGGTTCGGCAAGATGCTCGCGAAAGCTGCCGAGCCGGATCCGTTCAGCTGGGTGCGCCCGTGGGTGACCGGGTCGAGGTTCCAGCAGTCGACGGCTGCGTTGATCCTGAGCGGCCTGTGCGAGAACAGCGGCTACGTGCAGAACGTCAAGAACCGGGTGAACTCGTGGACGCGACACACGGTCGATGAGAAGTTCCGTTTCACTGCCGCCTTGGTCTGCCGCAACACCTTCGGGCAATGTCACCCCGAGTTCGCGTTGAACCAGCTCAGGAAGTTGACGAGGGAATGTGACAGAAGCCTGAAGCGTGAGATCATCCGGTCGTTGAAGTCGATGCTGGATGAACCCAGCAACCGAGGTCTGGTGCTCAGCACCCTGCCCGTCTGGATCCTCCATGGCGGCGCCACGCAACAGGACATCGCGATCCGCGCCGCGATGCATGCACTCTGCCTGGAGACGGGTGGACCATTGCAGTTCAGGGACCAGGAAACCGTGGCCGTCAGGCTCCTGTTCACCGTCCTGCTCGAGCAGCCACGCCATCGCGAGCTGGTTTTCTTCGGTCTGGCGAAGTGGGCCATGCTGGCCGGCACTCGCACCGACCTGCGAAGAGACGTGAATCGGGTGCTGAAAGTGCTACTGAACGCACCCGACGAAATCCTCGTACGACGTTTCTCGTACTTCCTGCGGAGATTCTTCGACGAAAACCGCAAGGGCACCGAGTCGCTCTCCGAACTGACCGCAGAAGTCCTGGAGGAGTTGTCCGATGAGTGAAGATACCGAGAGCGTCGCGTGGCGAGGCGTGCGCCGCTGCGCCCGCCCGACCAGGAGCATCCTCCGGCACCAGTTGCGCAAGCGCGGGACCACTGTGCTGATCGCCGAGTGCGACGACGGCCACTGGGCCTCCAGCCATCTCCAGCTCGGGGCCACCACGCAGGTCCAGAAGCTCGGCGTCGGCCTGGCGAAGAGCATCCTGCGACTGTACGAAGTCGACGTGTCCAGCAGCACTTCGACGTTCCGAAGCGTGTTCGAGACGGAGCAGGAAGGCGCGATCGTCGAGGGCATCGTCACCGTCCGCTGGCGGATCACCGACCCGGTGGCGCTGATCAAGCAACCGAAGGTGGACCACGTCGACGCCATCCGCGTCGACATGGAGGACATCCTGCGTCCGCTGGTGCGCAAGACCACCCTCGACGAGGTCGAGAAGCTGGCTGTCAAGGTCGACGAACTGCTCGAAGCCATGCGACCTCTGACCGGCGGGACAGTCTCATGGGGTGAGGTCGATTCGCTGTTCCGGCTCACCGGGGAAGGCGCGCTCCACCGCTACTCCTTGGAGGAGATCCGCCGAGCCCGCATCGTCGATCGTGAACGCCGCGACATGGACCGGGAGCGGATCAAGTTCTACGCCGACGTGATCGATTCCGGCAAGGTGAGTCTGCTCGCGATGATGCTGAGCAACGACACATCGTCGGTCCGTGACGTGCTCAGCCAAATCCACCTGTACGACATCCCGATCGGGCGATCCGTGCTCGACGCCGACGACCCGTTCCGCAACGCGGTCGGCCGGATGATGAGCGAAGCGGACGACTTCGACCTCCACGAAATGCGGTTGGCCTGGCTTTCCAGCCTGACCGGCCGGAGCCGCGAGAGTGAGCTCAACAGGTTGCGGGACTCGCTCGGTGAAACCCTCGGTACCGAAGCCATCACCTTGCACAACGGCCACAAGCCCTAGCCGATCGGTCGGACCGACCGGTGATCTAACCTGGGCCGATGACCACCGCCGACGAGCTGCTCGGCAGGCTCGCCGCCCTAAGCGCTGAAGAGCTGGCCAAACTGCTGGCCCACCGGCCGGACGTGCTGCACGAACCGTGGCCGCGGCGGCTCGATGTCGTCGCGGCGCGGCTCGCTTCCGCGCAGTCCGTGAACGATGCCGTCTTCGGGTTGTCGTTGCCGCAGGTGCAGGTCGTGGGCGCCGTCCAGCTGTGTCACGCGCTCGGGCGGCGGCCGGTGCCGGTCGGTGAAGTCGCGAAGCTCCTCGGCACGACGCCCGAAACAATCGAGTCCTTTGTGGACGAACTTGCCGAGCGCGCCTTGCTGTGGCACGACCCCGACGGCATCAGGCTCCCGGAACTCCTGCACAAGAAGAACTTCAGCGCCGAAGGACTCGGTCAGCCCGTCGCCGAGCTGCTCGGGGAGATCGGCCGGAGCCGCGCGGCGCGCCTGTCCCATGCTCTCGGGCTGCGCGAAGGTCTCAAGCAACTCGTCCATTTCTTCCGCGACGGCGACCGCGTGCGCGAGCTGTTCGGCACCGCCCCCGAGCCGACCCGGAAACTGTTGCAGGACATGGCCGACGGTGTCCCCGAGGCCGAGGGCGTGCTGCCCTTCCACACCGCGGACGGCTGGGCGTTCGAGCACGGCTTCCTGTTCGCCACCTACTACGGCAGCGCGGTCATGCCGATCGAGGTGTCGCTCGCCCTGCGCGGCCCGGACCACCAGCTGCCGTTCACGCCCGCCGAACCCGAGTACGCCGTCACGCACATCGGCGCCGAATCGGCCGAGGCCACGTCGTCGGCCGCCGCGCTGCGGCTGCTCGATCGCGTTTCGGCCGTCCTCGATCGTGCCGGCGCGGAGCCGTTCCCGCTGCTCAAGGACGGCACGATCGGCGCGCGGCTCGTCAAGAAGGTCGCCAAGGACACCGGCGCGACGCCCGCGGAGATCGAGCTGGCCATCGACCTCGCGGCGCAGGCCGGGCTGCTGATCGCCGACGAGCCGCCGGCGCCGCGCCGCGGCCAGAAGGCGCCGCCGCCCACGCTGGCGCCGGACCCCGACCTCGCGCGGCCCGCGTCCGGGCTGCTCTACCGCCTGCTGCTGACGACCTGGTGGGAGCCGGCGCAGCCGGAGTACGAGACCGACGTCGACGCGCTGGCGCGACGCCTGGTCGTGCGGGTGCTGGCGCGGCTCGAGCCCGGCGCCGCGATCGCCGACGTCGACGCGCTGACCCGGCTCGCGGAGTGGCACGCGCCGATGCTGCCGATCGAGGACTTCGCCGGCTACCTGCGGGACGCGCTGGACACGGCCGAGCTCCTCGGCGTCGTCGCGCACGGCGCCGTCACCGCGACCGGCCGCGCCCTCTTCGAAGGAACCGGCCTCGTCGAAGTCACCGACGAGCTGGTCGCCCGCGCGCGGACGACGGCGTTGTTCGGCACCGACCTGACCGCGATCGTGCCCGGGTCGCCGGACGCCCGGCTCGCCGCGTCGCTCGACCGCGTCGCCGACCGCGAGGCCCAGGGCACCGCGACCAGCTGGCGGTTCTCCCCCGCGAGCGTCCGGCGGGCGTTCGACCAGGGTTCGACGGCCGCCGAGCTGCTCGACGAGCTGGGTGCGATCGCCGCGGGCGAGCTGCCGCAGCCGCTGGTCTACCTGGTCAACGACGTCGCGCGGCGCCACGGCGAGGCGCAGGTGCACGACGTCGCGAGCGTCGTCGTCGGCGAACCCGCCGTGCTCGCCGAGCTGGCCGCGCACCGCAAGCTCGCGAAACTCGGCCTGCGGGCGGTGGCGCCGACCGTCCTGACGTCCGCAGTGGACGCTTCCGGCACGCTCGACGCGTTGCGGAGCGCCGGCTACGCGCCGACCCACCACGCCGCCGACGGCACCATCGTGCTGCCCGCCCGCGAAGCCGAAGCGGCCGAGCCCCGGGCCGTCGTCCGCGACGCCGGACCCGGCGACCGGCCGCCCGATCCCCTCGACCACGCCGAGCGGCTGCTCGCGGCGCCGGCGAGCGGCCCGAACCTGCTGCGCGGACAGCTCGCGCGGGCGATGAGCGACCGCTACGCCGGACGTCTCACGCCGAAGCAGCAGCAACTCTGCTGGCAGCTCGAAGCCGGAATCCCGGCGGACGTCGTCTACCAAGCGGACGACGGGCCCGTCCGGCTGGTGATCGCGTACCCGGAGCTCGACGGCGACGTCCTGGACGTCTGGTCGCTCGGCGACCGCGCGTACCGGCGGCTCGAGCTGGCGCGGATAGATCTGGGTCAGGCCTCGACGCCGGTGAGCCGCGCGTAGACCACGACGTTGTCGAGGTAGTTGCCGCTCGCCCGGTCGAACTCCCCGCCGCAGGTGATGAGCCGCAGTTCGGGGTCGGCCGTGTCGCCGTAGACCCGGTCCGTCGGGAACTCCGCCTTGGCGTAGTGGTCGACGCGGTAGACGGTGAAGACCGCCGTCCGGCCGTCGGCGCGGCCGACCCTCGCCTGCTCGCCCGCGCGCAGCTCCTTGAGCCGGGAGAAGGCGCCGGGGACGTGCTTGTAGTCGACGTGCGCGGCCAGCACCGCCGGTCCGACCTCGCCGGGCGACGGCGCGCCGGTGAACCAGCCGACCGTCGTGGCGTCGCCGGGGACCTCGAGCTCACCGCCCGACGTCAGCCCGAGGTCCTTGATCCCGTCGGCCCGCACGCCGATCGCCGGGATGGTCAGGGAGGCCGGTTTCGCCGCCGGGAGCCCGTCGCCGGACGGCGTGGTGGTGGCCGGCGGCGCGATCTCGACAGGCGTGGCGGACGGCGGGGCGACCTGGTCCGGCGGGTGCGGCGAGAAGGCGAGGATGAAGGCCACCACCAGGACCGCGCCGAGCGCGGCGACGACCGCCGTGACCGCCGGCCACAGGCGCGGGTGCCTCAACTCGTGCGCCGGCGCAGGTAGAGCACCATGCCGCCGGACGCCGTCGCGGCGAGCAGCGCGCCGCTCAGCACCAGGAACGCGGGCGCGCCTTCGTCCGGCTCACCGCCGCCGGTGGCGACGCCACCGACCGGCTTCACCTTCACCTGGCTGCCCGTCGTGGACTTCTTGGTGGAGGTGGATTTCGGGGCGGTGTGGGACTTCGTCGTGGTCGACGGCCGCTCGGCCGTCGGCGTGGACGTGTTCTGCTTCGGACGGTGCGGCAGGGACTCGCACGCGACTCCGTCGTGATTGGAATCGAGGTTGTTCGGGTCACCCGGCGTTGCGTCGAGAACCGCCTGCGCCTCTTCCTGGTACTGGAAGTTCTTGCAGTTCAGGTCGGCCGCGAGCGGCGTCGCGAGCTGCGCGGAGGCGAGGGAAACAGGGCCGAGGAGAGCGAGCCCGGCGACGGCCGCGGCCGTCGTCAGGGCACGACGAAACAAGGACACCGGAAGGTCCTTTCAGGAAGAATCGGGGTGATTGCGTGGTAACTATCGCGGCTGCGGCGAGCCTGTTACGAAACGTTCCCGAATTCCCGAAACGCCAGCGGCCCACCAAAATCCGGCCGGCTGGTGATTCTTCCCCCTTTGCCGTTGACCTGCGGAATCAGCGCCAAGAATGCGTACCGGCTGGTTTGTTACGAGATCCGCGGTCACACTTTGGGGGTAATTGTCCGGACTCGGCCGGTGTGACGTGCGGACCAGCCGGCACCGCGGCGCGCTCGCACCCCGTAACCTGGGGATATGCCGATCCAGGTACTGCTCGTCGACGACCACGAACTGGTCCGCCGCGGGCTTCGCGACCTCCTCGGCGACGAGCCCGACATCGAGGTCGTCGCCGAAGCGAGCAGTGTCGAAGAGGCGCTGGCGGTCGCGATGCACGTCGAACCGGAGGTCGCGGTGGTCGACGTGCGGCTCGGCGACGGCGACGGCATCACGCTCTGCCGCGAACTGCGGTCCAAGCCGAACCCGCCGGCCTGCCTGATGCTGACCGCGTTCGACGACGAAGAAGCGATGGTCGGCGCGATCATGGCCGGCGCCGCGGGTTACCTGCTGAAACAGGTGCGGGGGCAGGACGTCGTGTACGCGGTCCGCGAGGTCGCGGCCGGGCGGTCGCTGCTGGACCCGGTGAGCACCGCGCGGGTGCTGGACAAGATGCGCCACCCGCCGACGGACGAGCTGGCGACGCTGACCGAGCGCGAGCGTGACGTGCTCGAGCTGATCGGCCAGGGCCTGTCGAACCGCGAGATCGCCGAGCGGCTGTTCCTCGCCGAGAAGACGGTCAAGAACTACGTCACGTCGGTGCTGGCGAAGCTCGGTATGCAACGCCGGACGCAGGCCGCCGCCTGGATCGCGCGCCGGGAGAAGTAACTCCGCGCAGCTTTCTCGTCCGCAAGCCGCCGTTCGCTGCGTACTTTTCACCGGTTGTCACGGTCCGCCATGTCGATCAGCGGTTTCGTCCTGCCAGTTTCACTCGAACGTGAGTCGAATAGGTGTTCGATCAGCCGGTACGATCTTCAGTGAGGGCGAGGAAGGGAGGCGGGATGACCCGAGAAGGGTAGATCGCGATCAGGCAAGTGGGAGATCGAACGCGACGAGCGTGCCGAGGCTGGGCGAGGAGTTCAGGAAGAACTTGCCGCCGGCGGCATCCGCGCGTTCGGCCAGATGACGCAGGCCACGGGTGGCGACGCCTTGGGGGACGCCGGAACCGTTGTCCCGGACGCGGAGTTTCACGCCGCCGGAGTCCCTGGTCAAGGTCACGCGGGTCTCGCTCGCGCCGGAGTGTCTGACCACATTGGACAGAGCTTCGCGCAGGGCGGCCCGGATGTGGTCGGCGCTTTCCGCGGGGATGTCGGCGAATTCGCCCGACAGCTCCAGGGTCGGCGGGTACCCGAGTAACTCGCCGGCGATGCGGACCTCGCCGCGCGCCGACTCGGCGAGGTCGGTGGGCGTGCCGGTGTCGTGGCGAGGCTCGGGCGACCTGAGCGCGCGCACGGTGCCCCGGATTTCCTCGATGGTCTGGTCAAGCTGGTCGATGGCGTCCGAAAGCCGCGCGCCGTCGGCTTGGGCGAACCGCTTGCGCATGTTGCGCCGAACCCGGTCGAGCTGCATCCCGGAGCCGTAGAGCCGCTGGACGATGACGTCGTGGAGTTCGCGGGCGATCCGCTCCCGCTCCTCGTAGAGAGCGACGCGGTGGCGAGCGTTGGCGCCTTCGGCGAGCGCGAGGACGACCCCGGCCTGGGCGGCGAAGGCGACGAGCATCTCGACGGTCCCGGCGGAGAACGGCTCGCGCCCCCGCTTCCGGTAGACGGTCAGCGCACCGAGCACACGCCCGCCGGAGCCGAACGGCGCGGCGGCGAAGGGTCCGTAGCCATGGAGTTCGGCGGGGACGTAGGGCGCGGTCCGCGGGTCGACGGTGAAGTCGGCGCTGGCGACGGGCTCGCCGCCTCGGGCGACCCGTCCGGCAGCGGAGTCCGCGGGGAGGGCAAGGCCGCGCAGGGCCTCCCCGGCGCTTGCTGCGTCCGGTCCGCCGGCCGCGCCCCAGGGCGGTGTGAGTTCGTCGGCCGTTGGGTGGGCGGTGGCGTAGTGGGCTGCCTCGACCACCACTCGGCCGTCTTCGGCGCTGACCATGGCCAGGCCCAGGTCCGCGTCAGCGAGTTCGGCCGCCCGGGCCACGACCGTGTCCAGCACCGCTCCCGGGTCGTCGCCGGACAGGGCGGTGCTCGTGATCTCGGTGGCGGCGGACAGCGCCCGCGCGGCAAGCGTCGGATCCATGAGTTCCGTCATTATCGCGCGGCGCTGCGGTGGCGCGCCAAGCACGCTCCGGGAATCGATCACGGCACCGGCACCCGCGTCACGACCCGGCCGTCGCGAACCTCCAGGACCACGTCCGCGCCGTCGGCTTCTTCCGCTCGGTGGGTCACGTGCACGACCGTGCGGCCCGCCAGCGCTTCACGCAGGTGCGCCCGCACGACCTGGGCCGTCGGGTCGTCGAGGTGGGCGGTCGGCTCGTCGAGCAGCACGAGACCCGCCGACGGCGCCCCGAGCAATGCCCGCGCCAGCGCGACGCGCTGCGCCTGGCCGCCCGACAGTCCGCTGCCGCCGCTGCCCAGCACCGTCGACGGGTCGAGGTCGGCGAGCGCGGCCTGCCGCAACGCCTCGCGCAGGTCGTCCGGCGTCGCCGTCGGCTGCGCGAGACGGAGGTTCTCGGCCACCGTGGTGCCCGCGAGCATCGGCTCCTGCGGTGCCCATGCGACCCGCGCCGGGACGGCGACCACACCGCGCCGGGGAACGAGGAAGCCCAGCAGCGCGGCAACGAGAGTCGACTTGCCGGCACCGCTCGGGCCCACCACCGCGACGTACGTCCCCGGCGCGAGGTCGAGGTCGACGTCGCGCAGGACCGCTGGTCCGCCCGGCCACCCGAGATCGGCATCTCGCAGCACCACGCGGTTGCCGTCTCCCTGCTGCGCGGGAACCGGCGCAGGTGTGTCGGTCAGCCGCCTGCGGGCCCACTGCAGCGTGTCCCAGTGCTGGGCCGCCGGGGGGAGCAGCGCCAGGACCTCCGCCAGCGCCAGGGGCACCAACGCCAGCAGCGGCGCGAGCACGGCGTCGAGACTTCCCGCCGCGACCGCCTGGGCGGCCAGCGCCGTGCTGACCACCGCGCCCGCTCCGCAGGCCAGCGTGATCAGCGCTTCCGCCGCGCCCACGCCGAACGCCTGGCGGCGCGCCTGCCCGACCAGGCGAGTGTCCGCCTCCGTCAGCGCGCGGCGGTGGGCACGGTCCTTGCCGAACGCCAGCAGCTCCGCCGCCGCCTCGAACAGCACCAGGACTCGCGATGCCACCTCGCGACGGCCGTCCGCCAGGACCGTCGTCGCGCGGCGTTCGGCGCGCATCGCCACCCACGGCGCGCACAGCCCGACCGCCACCGCCGCCGCGAGCGCCAGGCCGGCCGCGGGCAGGACCCACGTCTGCACGGCGATCGCCCCCGCCGCGACCAGCGCCACCACCAGCGGCGGCGACACCACCCGCGGCAGCAGGTCGCGGACCGTGTCGACGTCGGCGACCAGGCGACGCTGTCCTTCCCCGGCGCGCAAGCCGGCAGCGGGACCGAGCCCGACGAGCGAGTTCCACAGCCGCACCCGGAGGCGGCCGGCGATGCGGAACGCCGCGTCGTGCGTGACCAGCCGTTCACCGTACCTCAGCCCCGCACGGCCCAGGCCGAACGCGCGGACGCCGACCACCGCGACCGTCAGGGTCAGGATCGGCGGCTGCTGCGACGCCTTCGCGATCAGCCAGCCCGACGTCGCCGTCAGCGCCACCCCGGCCAGCAGCGCGAGCGCCCCCAGCGCCGCGCCGCCGAAGAGCCGGCCGTCGAGCAAGGCGCGCCACGGCAGCGGCGGCCGAGGACTGTCTACTGTGGACTCTTCAGCAGGCGGCGGGACGTCGGTCGGTAAATCGACGGCGGCCGTGTGCTCGTGAGCCGCGATGATCGCCGCGGCGCCGCCGTCGACCGCTCGCTGGACCGCGTCGAGCACCAGCCGGGCACTGGCCTCGTCGAGGTGGGCAGTCGGCTCGTCGAGGAGGAGCAGCCAGGCGCCGTCTCGCACTCGTTGAAGCGCCCGGGCGACCGCGACGCGCTGCCGTTGCCCCAGCGAAAGCCGAGCCACCGGCCGGTCGGCGAGCCCGGTCAGGCCCAGTTCGCCGAGCAAGGAGTCGGAGCCGATCTCCTCGCGGACCGTGCCACCGGTGAAGACCGGCAACTGCGGCACCCACGCGACCTGCTCGCGCCAGCGCGTGAGATCGACGTCGGCGAGGTTCGCCGTGCCGACCGTGATGGCGCCGTCGTGGGCCGGGACGAACCCGAGCAGCGCCGAGAGCGTCGTCGACTTGCCGCCGCCGCTCGGGGCGCGGAGCCAGACCGTCTCGCCCGGGCGGACCGTGAACGTCTCGCCGTCCGGCGCGAACCCGCCGCGTCGCGCCACCCGCAGGGAAGACACCCGAAGTGAGCCGCGCGCAGGGATCGCGGTGCCGCGAGCAGGCGCCGGCACCGCCAGCAGATCGGCGACGCGCCGGACCGCTTCGACGCCGTCCTCGCTGGCGTGAAACGCGGCGCCGACGGCGCGCAGCGGCTGGTAGCACTCCGGCGCGAGGATGAGCACGCCGAGCCCGATGGCCAGCGGCAGGTTCCCGCCGGCGAGCCGGACACCGATCACCACGGCGACCAGCGCGACCGACAGCGTCGCGATCAGTTCGAGCACGAACGCCGAGGAGAACGCGACCTTCAACGTCTTGAGCGTCGCGCGGCGGTGGCGTTCGGACAGCTGCCGGACCGTCTCGCCCTGCGCGGCGGCGCGGCGGAACGCGGTCAGCACCGGCAGCACGCGCACGAGTTCCAGGAGCCGTTCGGACATCCGGTGCGTTGCGTCGGTCGCCCCGGCGACGCGCTCGGCCGTGTACTTGCCGACGAGGATCGCGAACACCGGGAGCAGCGGCACGGTGAGCGCAACGATCACGCCGGACGGCCAGTCGGCGAAGAGGATCGCCGCGCCGGCGCCGAGCGGCACGACCGCCGCCGTCACCAGCGCGGGCAGGTACTCGCGGAAGTACGCGTCGAGCGCGTCGAGGCCGCGGGTCGTCAACGCCGTCAGCTCGCCGTGGCCGCGGCGGGCGATCCACTCGGGGCCGAGGCGCAGCGCGTGGTCGACGGCCTTCGCGCGCAGTTCGCGGTGCGCGGTCGCGGCGGCGCGGGCGGAGACCGTGCGCACCGCCCAGCCGGTCAACGCGCGCGTCACGACGAGCGCGAGCAGCGCGGCCAGCTGGGCGGTGCGTCCCCCGGACCCTGCTCCGACGATCGCCGCGAGGACGTCGGCGAGCAGGAATGCCTGGGCCACCAGCGCGAGGGCGTTGAGGAAGGCGAGGAAACCCACCAGGGCCAGCGCCCGGCGCACGGCCGGCACGAGGGCCGGCAATGCGCCGAGCGGGCCCTTTCCCGGCCGCACTGAGTCCACTGTGGACTCCGAGGCGAGAAGGGTTGCGCGGCCGGGAAGATTCGTCATGGCGCGTGGACCGCCGGGATGTGCTGGGTGCCGATGCGCTTGCGGAACACCCAGTACGTCCAGCCCTGATAGATCAACACGGCGGGAGCGCCGAAGGCGGCGACCCAGGTCATGACGGTCAGCGTGTACGGGCTCGACGCGGCGCCTTCGACGGTCAGCGTGTTGGCGGCGTCGAGCGTCGAGGGCAGCACGTCCGGGAAGAGCGCCCCGAACATCGTGACGGCGGCCCCGGCGATGACGACGCCGAGCGCGGCGAAGGCCTGGCCGTCGCGGTCCGCGCGCAGCCGCAGCCAGGCGACCACCGCGGCGACGGCGCTGATCCCGAACGCGAGCAGCGTCCACAGCGTGCCCGAGCGCCACTGGACGACCGACAGGAACGCGACGATCGGCATCATGGCGACCGGCAGGAGCCTGAGCGCCAGGGTGCGCGCCCGTTCCCGCAGGTCACCGCTGGTTTTCAGGGCCAGAAACGCGGCGCCGTGCGTGAGCGAGAAGGCGACGATCCCGGCCGCGCCGAGCAGGGTGTCCCAGCGGAAGGCGGCGAACGCGGAGCCGACGCGATTGCCTTCGGCGTCGAGGGGCAGGCCGAGGACGGTGGTGGCGAGGATGAGACCGACGCCCAGCGGCGCGACCCACGAGCCGATCATGATCACGCGGTCCCACGTGCGCCGCCAGCGCTCGGAGTCGACCTTGCCGCGGTATTCGAACGCGACGCCGCGGCCGATGAGGGCGAGCAGCACGATCAGGAGCGGCAGGTAGGCGGCCGAGAAGAGGTCGGCGTACCAGGCGGGGAAGGCCGCGAACATCGCGCCGCCGGCGACGATGAGCCAGACCTCGTTGCCGTCCCAGACGGGCCCGATGGTGTTGACCATGACGCGGCGCTCGGTGTTGTCGCGCGCGAGGACGGGCAGCAGCATGCCGACGCCGAAGTCGAAGCCTTCGAGGAAGAGGTAGCCGAGCCAGAAGAAGGCGATGACGACGAACCAGATCGTGGCGAGGGTCATCGGGTCACTCCTCGAGCGTGGTCGCCGTGAGTTATCCACAATCGGGCGAGTTGTCCACAGGGGGGCTGTGGGTAACTCGGGAGAGTGAGGGAGCCAATACCGTGGGTGTCCATCGCGTCCACCACCTCAGTACGCGAAGGCGAGCGTGTCGCCCTCGGTCTTGTCGGAGTCCTTCTTCGGCGGAGGCATCACCGCGTCGACGCCGCCGCGGATGTACTTGCGCATCAAGTACAGCTCCACCACGCCCAGCGCCGCGTACACCGTGGTCAGCGCGATCAGCGACGTCCAGACCTCGCCGGTCGTCAGCCGCGACACCGCCTGGGCCGTGAACATCCACACCCCGTCGACGCCCGACGGGTTCGGGACGACCACGAACGGCTGACGGCCCATCTCCGTGAAGATCCAGCCCGCGCTGTTGCCCAGGAACGGCGTCGCGATGCCGCCCAGGACCAGCAGGGGGAACCAGCGGCCGGTGGGAATGCGGTCGCGCCGCGTCAGCCACAGCGCGAGGAGCCCGATCCCCGCCGAGATCGCACCGAAGCCGATCATCATGCGGAAGCCCCAGTACGTCACCGGCAGGTTCGGCACGTAGTCGATCGGCTTGCCCGCCAGTGAACCCAGCTCCGGATCGTCCGGGTAGTTCGTGCCGTACTTCGCCTGGTACTCGGTGATCAGGTCCTCGACGCCCTTGACCTCGGTCTTGATGTCGTTGTGCGCCAGGAACGACAGCAGCGCCGGCACGTTGAACGTCTTGACGTCCTCGCAGTTCGACCCCGCGACGTCGCCGATCGCGATGATCGAGAAGCTCGCCGGCTGTTCCGTGTGGCACAGCGCTTCCGCCGACGCCATCTTCATCGGCTGCTGCTCGAACATCAGCTTGCCCTGCGTGTCACCCGTGATCGCGAGGACCGCGAACGCCGCCACGCCGACCCAGCCGCCGAGTCGCAGCGAGGTGCGCCAGACGTCCTGGTGGTCGCCGCGCCGCCAGAGGTGCCAGCCCGCGATGCCGACCAGGAACGCCGCCGCCACCGAGAACGAACCGGCCAGGGTGTGCGGGATCGCGGCCAGCGCCGTGTTGTTGGTCAGCACCGCCCAGATCGAGTTCATCGTCGGCTTGCCGTTCTCGAACGTGACGCCGACCGGGTGCTGCATCCACGAGTTCGCGGCCAGGATGAAGTACGCCGACGCCATCGTGGCCAGCGAAAACGCCCACGCGCACGCCAGGTGGACCTTCTTCGGCAGCCGGTCCCAGCCGAAGATCCACAGGCCGAGGAACGTCGACTCGACGAAGAACGCGACGAGCCCTTCCATCGCGAGCGGCGCGCCGAAGACGTCGCCGACGAAGCGCGAGTACGCGCTCCAGTTCATCCCGAACTGGAACTCCTGCACGATGCCGGTCACCACGCCCATGGCGAAGTTGACCAGCAGCAGCTTGCCCCAGAACTTCGTCATCTTCAGGTGCCGCAGCTCGCCGGTGCGGACCCAGCGGGTCTGCATCGCCGCGACCAGGATCGACAGCCCGATGGTCAGCGGGACCATCAGGAAGTGGTAGACGGTGGTGATGCCGAACTGCCACCTTGCTAGCTCAAGGACCTCCACGTGGTCCAGCGTGCTCCGGAGCGCCGGCCACAGCCAGATCAAGTGGTCCTGACAAGCGCAGGACCAACGTCCCGGGTGACTACAGCCGGTCGAGCGCCTGCCGCGCTTCGTCCGCCACCGTCCGCCGCGGGCCCGTGTCGCCCAGCTCCAGCACGTGCTTCAGCGCCAGCTCGTACGCCGTGTCGAACGCCTTGCCGGCCTCCACCGGGAGGTCGGGGCGGACCCCGATGCCTTCCCAGTTCTCCCCCGTCTCCGGGTGGAACGAGCGCGCGATCGACACGGTCACGTCGAGGTAAGTGTCCACTTTGTACTGTTCACGCGGGTGGGCGCCGCCGCGGGTGGCTTCCCCGACCGTCTTCGCCCGGCCTTGCTGCTGGAGCGAGAACGCGAGGTCCTCGCCGCCGGAGAACGTGCCCGGCCCGGTCAGCACCCAGACCGGCTTGGTGCCGCCGAAGCGCAGGCCCGGGACGTACGGCAGGGTCCACATCTGGGTGGTCCGGTGGCCTTCGCGCTCGTAGATGTCGAGGTAGTGGACCTGCTCGTCGACGAGGTAGGTCTGCAGCAGCGCGCTCGTGCCGGGGGTGCCGCCGCGGTTGCGGCGCACGTCCAGCAGGAGGGCGTCCGCGGGCGCGAGCAGGGTCATCGCCGCCGCGATCGCGGGTCCGGCCAACTCGGGCGGGTAGAGCAGCGTCGTGTCGAGGTAACCGACGTTGCCGGCCAGCCGCCGGACCTCGGCGATGCCGAAGCCCTCCAGCTCGGCCTCGATCCGGTACCCGGCGGAGTTCATGGCCGCGTCGCCGTCGTCGGCGACCGGGTCGACGTGGTGGCGCAGCCGCAGGTGCTTGTCCCCGTTCACCGACTGCAGGTCCGTCGTGACGAGCGTCGCGAAGTCCGCGTCATCCAGTCCGTCGTACGCGCCTTCGCCGAGACGCTGGCGAAGCGCTTCTGCCAGCTTCGTCGCGACGTCCGGGAACACGTAGTGAGCTTCCAACCGGCGGATGACCTCATTGACCTGCGCAGCACGCGCTTCAGACCCCATGGTCGTCAACCTACCCCAGTCCACAATCGATTTTTCGGAGTGCCGAACAAAATTGTGCGACCCGGCTTGACGACAAATTCATGACCGCCGATCCGGCAATTTCGCGGAAGCCATCAGCTTGCGCCGTTCCGAAGCTCCCCTTTATCGTTGCAGTGAAAGGGGCGAGAAATACTCATGACTCCCGCGATGGTGGCGCTGATCAGCGCGTTCGGCCTGGTCCTCGCCGTGGAACTGCCGGACAAGACGCTGGTCGCGACCCTGGTGCTGACCACCCGTTTCCGCGGCGGTCCGGTATTCGCCGGGGTCTGCGCGGCGTTCGCCGTGCAATGCGTCATCGCGGTCGCGTTCGGCAGTGTGCTGACGCTGTTGCCGGACGTGGTCCTTTCGCTCGTGGTCGCCTCGATGTTCGGCCTCGGCTCTTTCATGCTCCTCCGCGAGGGATTCAGCGAAGCAGATGAAGCAGGCGAAGACGCTTCACGCGTCGGCCCGGCTCCACTGTCCTTCCTGCGCTCCGCGATGACGTCGTTCGGCGTGCTCTTCGCCGCCGAGTGGGGCGACGCCTCCCAGCTGGCGACGGCCAGCCTCGCCGCCCGCATCGGCAACCCCGTCGCCGTCGGCGTCGGCGCGTTCGCCGCGCTGATCGTCGTGGCCGGGCTCGCGGTGTTCATCGGCGGGAAGATCCGCAGCCGCATCCGCCCGAAGCTGATCCAGCGCTGCGCGGGGTTCGCGTTCGCCGGGTTCGCGGCGTTCGCCCTGCTCCAGCTCGCCTTCTGACCGCCGGCTCACAGGTTCACCGGGTAACCTTTCGGAAACGAAAGGGTGGAAGCCAGGTGAACAAGCCAGTGCCCGCGGTCTCGCCGTTGCACGGCCGGATCGCGCTCGGCGGCATCGGCCTGGCCGTGGCCATCTCGATCGACCTGCACCTGCGCCTCTCCGGCCAGGTCAGCCCGATCTGGCAGACGCTCTCGGAGTACGTCTACGGCAAGCTCGGCTCGTCGTCGGCCGCTCCCCTGTTCAGCGTGATGTGCCTGGCCCTGTCACTCGGCTCGGTCGCGCTGCTCGCGGGCATCGCCAAGGCTCACCGGCCGGGCACCACTGCCGTCTGCGTGCTGGTCGGCGTCTGGTCGGCCGGGCTGCTCGTCTGCGGGCTCGTGCCCGTCGACCCGGACGGGCAGGCGCGCACGCTGTCCGGGCAGGTCCACAACATCGCCGCGCTGACGGCGTTCGTCGCGCTGCCCGCCGCCGCCTTCGTGCTGACCAAGCGCGGCCGCGAGCGCTGTCCGTGGGAGCCGCGCCGGACGACGATCCGGCGGCTCGCTTCGGCGAGCTTCGCCAGCGTCGCCGTGGTCCTCGGCGGGTTCGTCGTCACGCTGGTCGTCGGCCCCGCGCAGCAGGACGTCACGCTCGGCCTGTTCGAGCGGCTGCTGTTCTCGGTCGACGTCGCCCTGCTGCTGACCATGGTCCGGCCGCTGCTGGCGGTTTCGCGCCGCTAAGCGCGCAGGATGTCGGCCAGCCGGGCGGCGGCCGCGAGGACCTGCGGACCCACCTCGGCGGCCTTCAGCGGCTCCATCGAGACGACCCCGACGCTCGCCTTCAGGCCCGGCACCCCGCGAACGGGCGCCGCGACGCCGGACGCGCCCGCCTCCAGCTCACCGGTCGACGTCACCCAGCCGTCGCCGCCCGGGCGCAGGGACATCGCCTTGCCGGCCGCGCCCGACGTCAGCGAGTGCCGGCTCCCGACGCGGTAGGCGACGTGGAAGCTCGTCCACGACGGCTCGACGACGGCCACCGCAAGCGCTTGCGTCCCCTGGGCGACCGACAGGTGCGCGGTCGCGCCGACCTTCTCGGCCAGCTCGCGCAGCACCGGGCCGGCCGCGTCCCGCAGCTGCGGGAGCACCTGCCCGGCCAGCCGGAGCAGGCCGACACCGAGCCGGACCTTGGTGCCGTCGCGCCAGACGAGCCCGCGCTCCGACAGCGGCACCAGCAGCCGGTAGACGGCCGCGCGGCTCGCCCCGATGGCCACGGCCAGCTCGGAGATGGTCGCCGCGTCGCCGCCGGCGTCGGCCACTGCCTGCAGCAGCGCCAAGCCCCGGTCGAGCGTCAGCGACCCCTCCCGGCCGGTCACAGCAAGCCGAGTTCGCCCATGTCGGCGACGGGCTGCTCGAACGAAGCCGCCGCGTACGACGCGAAGAGCGCCCGGACGGCCTTCGCGGCCTGCTCGGACAACCCGCGGGCCTCCTTGGCCAGCGCGTCGGCGTCGGTCGACTCCAGCGCACCCCGGACGTCGCCGCCGGAGAGGCTGCGCGCGGAAGCCACGAGCAGGTTGAGGAAGCCGTGGTGCACGAACCCGGTGTCCGGGTCGGTGTGCCGGACCGCGCGGTGCAGGCTGTTCGTCGCCTTGAAGGACGCCCCGGTCGACCCGGAGACGACGGCGAGGAAGTCCGCCACCTCGTCGACGTTGGGGAAGTTCTCCCCCGCCTTGCCGCCGCAGCGGATCTTCGGCCAGCTGCCGTGCTCGATGACCTTCCGCACGCCGTCCAGCCAGCCGACACCGCGCCGCGGCTCGACGACGCGGATGACGTCCTCGGGGACGAACTCCGAGACGCGCTCCAGCCACACCTCGTCGACGTCCGACGGCGCCGGCATCTCGACCATCCGCAGCGCCAGCAGCTCGCTGCGCGACTCGACGATCGAGATCGCCTTCGGGACGCCACCGAGGCCGGTGTCGATGATGAGCGAAAGCGGCAGCGGCTGCTTCGGCTTGATCTTGATCAACTCGGTGATCAGCTCCGGCAGCCGGGAGGCCTGACAGAGGAATACCCCCAGCACACCG
Source organism: Amycolatopsis sp. NPDC051371 (assembly GCF_040682155.1). Taxonomy (NCBI): domain Bacteria; kingdom Bacillati; phylum Actinomycetota; class Actinomycetes; order Pseudonocardiales; family Pseudonocardiaceae; genus Amycolatopsis; species Amycolatopsis sp. NPDC051371. Next base: position 69,455 of record NZ_JBFBAG010000008.1, on the reverse strand, counting down.
GCGTGCTCGGACTCCCGGCTCGCGAAGTGCGAACGCAGGGCTTCGGGCATGGCCGCATCGCCCGGAGGGAACAGCGCCGAGTCGTCGACGAGCCTCGCGAACAGGGGAGGGATCCCACGGGGGCCGGGGGGCGTGAGTTCCACAGCGCTTGACACGAATGACACGCTAGTAGCGTACGACATGAGGACAAAATCGTCCGCACAGCGGACACGTCAGAAGGGGCTGTCGATGCCTTACTACCGGCGAGTAGGTGAGATCCCGCACAAGCGGCACACCGCGTTCCGGAAGCCGGACGGCGGCCTCTACGCCGAGGAGCTGATGGGCGTCGAAGGCTTCTCCGCCGACTCCGCGCTGCTCTACCACCGCGGCCTGCCGACGGCGATCGTCGACGCCGTCGCGGTCGAGGAAGACCGCGGGACGCTGACGCCGAACCACCCGCTCAAGCCGCGGGCCTACCGGACGCAGGACCTCAAGTTCGGCGGCGAGGCCGACGCGGTGACCGACCGGCGCCGGCTGTTCGGCAACAACGACGTCACCATCGGGTTCGTCACCGCGACCGCGCCCAGTCCGCTCTACCGCAACGCGGCCGGCGACGAGCTGTTCTACGTCCAGGGCGGCTCCGCGACCGTCGAGACGATTTACGGCAGCCTCGAGATCGCCGACGGCGACTACCTCGTGCTCCCGACGTCGTGCACCTACCGCGTCGTCCCCCACGGCGAGGTCGGCCTCTTCATCCTGGAGGCGCGCGGGCACATCGGGCCGCCGAAGCGGTACCTGTCGGCGAAGGGCCAGTTCCTGGAGCACTCGCCGTACTGCGAACGCGACGTCCGCGGGCCGTCGGAGCCGCTCCTGGAAGACGGCGAGGACGTCGAGGTCCTCGTGCGGCACCGCGCGGGTCTCACGCGCTACACGTACGCGACGCACCCGTTCGACGTCGTCGGCTGGGACGGCTGCCTCTACCCGTGGGCGTTCAACATCGACGACTTCGAGCCGATCACCGGCCGCGTGCACCAGCCGCCGCCCGTGCACCAGACGTTCGAGGGCCCGAACTTCGTCGTCTGCTCCTTCTGCCCGCGGAAGGTCGACTACCACGCGGACTCGATCCCGGTGCCGTACAACCACGCGAACGTCGACTCCGACGAGCTGATGTTCTACGTGCGCGGCAACTACGAGGCCCGGAAGGGCTCGGGCATCGGCGTCGGCTCGCTCTCGCTGCACCCGTCCGGCTTCACGCACGGCCCGCAGCCGGGCGCGGCGGAGGCGTCGATCGGCGCGGAGTTCTTCGACGAGACCGCCGTCATGGTCGACACGTTCGCGCCGCTGGAGCTCGGCGAGGCCGCCGACGCGTCCGAGGACCCTGGTTACGCGTGGACGTGGTCGCGCCGCGGCCCTAAGGAATAGTCAAGTTCAAGAATTACCGTCCCCTCCTCGTTCCGCTACCCGATAATGGTGATTCCGGTGGCGGAACGGGGAGGATTCGATGATCAATTCCCAACCAGCACGGCGAAAGAGAAAGATTCTCCCGTTCCTGGCCGCGATCCTGGTGGCCGTCGGACTGATCGTCGCGATCCGGGCCTGGACCAGCGACTCGGGCGACGAGGCGGACGCTCCGAAATGCACCGGCTCGGATGCCGTCGCGCTGAACGTCGCGTCGTCCCCGGAAAAGGTCGGAATAGTCCAGGAAGCCGCGAAGGCCTACTCCGGACGGACGGTCGCGGGCCACTGCGTCGACGTCGTCGTGAAGTCGAAGTCGTCGGGCATCGCGATGCAGGCGCTGGCGAACGGCTGGAACGAGGCCACCGACGGGCCGCGCCCGGACGTCTGGACGCCGGCCGCGAGCGGCTGGGTCAACCTGCTGCGCGTCAACGCGAAGGGCGACTCGGCGTCGATCGTGCCGGACGGCGACCCGCAGTCGGTCGCGAACTCGCCGCTGACCGTCGCCATGCCGAAGCCGATGGCCGAGGCGCTGGGCTGGCCGGCCAAGCCGATCGGCTGGAAGGACCTCGCCACACTGGCGACCGACCCGGCGGGCTGGGCGAAGTACGGCCACCCGGAGTGGGGCAAGTTCCGGCTCGGCAAGACGAACCCGAACATCTCCACCGCGGGGCTGAACGCGACCATCGGCGCGTACTACGCGGCCACCGGCACGTCGTCCGACCTCACCGCGGCCGCGCTCGAGAAGCCCGAGGCGAAGCAGTTCGTCACGAACATCGAGCAGGCGATCGTGCACTACGGCGACAACACGCTGACCTTCCTGACGAACCTGCAGAAGGCCGACGACCGCGGCGCGGCGCTGTCCTACATCTCGGCGGTGACGGTCGAGGAGAACTCGCTGATCGGTTACAACCTGGGCAACCCGACCAACGACCCGGCGAAGGTCGGCCAGCACGCGCCGCCGAAGGTGCCGCTCGTCGCGATCTACCCGGCGGACGGCACGCTCAACTCCGACCACCCGTTCGTCACGCTGAACTGGGCCGACCCGACGCGCAAGCAGATCGCCGCCGACTTCCTCGGCTACCTGCGCGGCCCGGAGACGCAGCAGCGGTTCGCCGCGCTGGGCTTCCGGTCGTTCGACGGCAAGCCCGGCCCGCAGGTGACGACCCAGAACGGCGTCCAACCGGACGCGAAGATCAGCTTCCTGCAGCCGCCGTCGCCGACGGTGCTCTCGAAGCTGCTGACGACGTGGACCGAACTGCGCAAGAAGGCGAACGTGCTGCTGGTCGTGGACGTCTCCGGCTCGATGGGTGACGAGGTCAAGGGCACCGGCAAGAGCAAGATCGACCTGGCCAAGCAGGCCGCGATCGACGCGCTCGGCCAGTTCGTGCCGCGCGACCAGGTCGGGCTCTGGCAGTTCTCCACCCACCTCGACGGCGACAAGGACTACCAGGAGCTGGTCCCGGTGCAGGCGCTCGGGAACAGCGGCAAGGAGACCCTGGCCATGCGGCTGAGCGGGCTGACGCCGCAGGCGGGCACCGGGCTCTACGACTCCTCGCAGGCCGCGTACGAGTACATGAAGGCGCACATCGACCCGTCGGCGATCAACGCGGTCGTGGTGCTGACCGACGGCCGCAACGAGGACTCCGGCGGCGTCGACCTCGAGCACCTGCTGCCGCAGCTGCGGCCGGAGGGCAACGCGGAGACGGTCCGGCTGTTCACGATCGCCTACGGCTCGGACGCCGACCAGGGCGTGCTGAAGCAGATCGCCGAAGCGACCGAGGGATCGGAGTACGATTCGTCCAAACCGGACTCGATCAACCAGGTGTTCACCTCCGTGATTTCCAATTTCTGACATGAAGTTCGCCCGTGAGCTCGCCGAACCGTGGGGGCTGCTGCTGGCCGCCACGTCGGCCGGGGTGGCGTGGGCCGTGCAACTGCCGGTGCTCCTCGCCATCCTGATCGGGGTGGTGGTGCTGGCCGCCCGCGCGGGCCTCGCCGTCGCGACTCGCGAGAAGGAACCGGAACCGCGTGAAGCGCGGGTGCTCGACGTCGCCGCGGGTTCCGCCGAGGAGAACTGGCTGCGCCGGGCCGAAGGTGCGGCCGACGGGTTCGCGTCGCTGAGTTCGTCTCTCGACGCCGGTCCGCTCGCCGACCGCGTCGCGGACATGGAGCCGGTGGTCCAGGAGACGCTGGCGACGCTCCGGCGCCTCGCGGGGCGCGCGTCGGCGACCGGGAAGGCGCTGTCCCGCGTCGACCTCGAGGCCGTGACGCGGGAGCGGCGCCGGCTGGAGCAGTCGATCGGGTCGGCGCGCGAGGAGGTCCGGGGCGACCTGGAGCAGGCGTTGACGGCGGTCCAGGCCCAGGAGGACGTCCACGCGCGGCTCTCCGGCGCGAGCGACAAGCTGCTGGCGCAGCTGCAGTCGGGCGCGCTCGGCCTGGACAGCCTGGTGGCGCGCGTCGCCGAACTGACGGCAGCGACGACGGACGTCGCGATGGACACCGGCGCGGTCCGGGAGCTGAGCGACCAGCTGGAGGGCATCCGGCAGGGCGTGCTGGAGACCGAGCAGGCGACGCGGAAGTCGCTCGGCTGACCGCGTGCTTGACCGGTGGTGTGAACTTCCGTCCATGAAGGCAGAACCGCGCTCGATCGCGCGTAGTCAGTGGGTCCTGGAAGCGAAGGGCGTCGACGACGAACTCGTGCCACCGTCGGTGCTCGCCGAGTGGCGGCGCTACCAGCGGTCGTCGTGGGCCGCGCGGCGCCGGCACTCCATCGTCGAGGTGACGAGCCTGGTCGTGACCGCCACGATCCCCGCACTCGCGGCTTTCGCCCTCGACGTGCGGCTCATCGCCGCCGTCGGGTCCCTCGCGGTGCTGATCAACGGGATCCGGGCGCTGGGCGGGTACAAGGAGAACTGGACCAGCCGGACCCGTGCGCGCTACGCGATCGAGAAGGAGATCGCGCTGTTCGCCGCCAAGCACGGTGATTACGCGGCCCCTGGCGCGGCGGCGGTGCTGGTCGAGACCGTCGAGGAGATCTGCGCGGGAGAACGCGACGGCTGGGTCGCCCTTCGACTGTCGTACGGCAAGTCCCGCGAGAACGCGACGGCGAACTGACGTCAGCTAGCCCAGCCGGGGCGCCATCCGCCGGCCGCGCGCTCGTCCTTCTCGAGGTGCCTTCGCAACGCGGCCAGCGCCGGGTGCGTGTTGCCCCGCCGCCAGACGAGCGAATGCGGATACACCGGCGTCGGGTTCTCGATCGGCACGCGCCGCAAGTCGTGCCCGGCCGGCCACAGGATCCGGCTCCCCGCCCCGACCAAGGTGGCCACGTCCACCGATTCCGCGATCGTGTCGAGGACGACCTCGGTGCCGAAGTTCGGCCCGGCGGCGTCGACCGACAGTCCGAACGCGGCCGTGAACTCGGCGTAGTAGGCGCCCCACTCGGTTCCGGGCACTACGCCGGGCATCCAGATCCGATGCCCGGCCAGCTCCGCCGGAGCCACCGACGACAACGCGGCCAGCGGGTGCGCGCGTCCGCACAACAGCTGAAGCGGCTCGTCGAACACCCACTGCGCGTCGAGGTCCTCGGGCAGCTCGACGACCGCGCGGAACGACGCGTCGATCGAGCCGGCCCGGATCGCGGCGATCGCGGTAGCGAAGAGCGTTACGACCTGCAACGGGAGGCCTGGAGTGAGCTCGCCGAATCCGCGCAACAACGCCGCCGGGCAGTGCCGCCGGCCGGAACGGCACGGCCCGTACGGACGCAGGCGCTCGAGCCTCGACCGTCAGCGATCGTGCAGCAGGAACGCTTCCGGCCGCCGGGGTGAACGACTCCGCACGCGGTGCGGCCGGGCACCCGCGCCTCTGCGGCGATCTCCAGCGGGCCCAGACATCCCCCGCCGCTCCCAGGGGGGCGTCCCCGGGTCCAGTCTATCGGCGAGGTCCGACGCAGAGCCCGAAACCGGCGCCGGCCGCCGAAGCTGTCCACATCGGGTCGAGGCTGTGGATAACCCTTGCGGTGCAAGGACTCGCCGCGCGGCTGGTTGCTCCCGGCCTCGTTCCCCGCTTTGATCCTCCGGTGATGCGCGGAAGGTCGCTCGGGCGGCGGTTCAGGTGGCTGTGGACGGCTTACGCCGTGAGCGCGTTCGGGACCTGGCTCGGCTTCGGGGCCTTTCCCATGCTGGCGATCCTCGTGCTGCACGCCGGGCCCGCGGCCGTCTCGGCGCTCGCCGCGGTCGGGCCGGCCGTCGGTGCGCTCGTGGCCGTGCCGCTGGGACCGTGGGTCGATCGGCGGCGCAAGCGGCCGGTGCTGATGGCCATGGACCTCGTCCGGTTCGCCGCGCTGATCAGCGTGCCGGTCCTCTACGCCCTCGGGTCGCTGAGCTTCGTCCAGCTCCTCGTCGTCTCGGCGGTCGTCGCCGCCGCGGACATCACCTTCACCTCGGCGAGCGGCGCTTTCGTCAAGGGGCTCGTGCCGCCCGAAGACCTGCTCGTCGCGAACGGGCGATTCGAATCGACGAACTGGACGGCCACCGCGCTCGGCCCGCCGCTCGGCGGGGCCGCGTTCGCGCTCTTCGGCCCGGTGACGTCGGTGGCCGCCAACGCCGTCAGCTTCCTGCTCTCCGCGCTCGGGATCCGGGCGATCGGCGGCGACGAACCACGCCCGCGGCAGACCACCCGGCTGCGTGCGCGTGACCTGGGCGAGGGGTGGCGCACCATTTTGGCGCACCCCGGGCTGCGGCCGCTGTACTTCAACGTCCTGCTGTTCAACGGCCTGATCATGGGGACCGAACCGCTGCTCGCCGTGCTGATGCTGAACCAGCTCGGGTTCACGCCGTGGCAGTACGGGCTCGCGTTCGCGGTGCCGTGCCTCGGCGGGCTCGCCGGGTCGCGGTTGACTCCGCGGCTCGTAGCGCGGTTCGGCAGGCACCCCGTCCTGGTGGTGGCCGGCGCCGTCAGAGCGTGCTGGCTGCTCGCGCTGGCCTTTCTCCCGGCCGGCCCCGGTGGGCTGGTCTTCGTGATGGTCGTCGAACTCGGCCTGATCGTCTCCTGCAGCGTGTTCAACCCGGTGCTCGCGACCTACCGGCTCGAGCAGCTCCCGGCCGACCGCATCGCGAGCACGCTCTCGGCGTGGTCGGTCAGCACCAAGGCGTCGATCGCCACGCTGACCGCGCTGTGGGGCGTGCTCGCGAGCTTCACCGGCCCGCGGGTCGCGATCGGTGCCGCCGGGGTCCTGGTGCTGGTGACGCCGTTGCTGCTGCCGCGCCGCGACCGGACACCCGCTCAGCCCAGCCAGACCGTGCCCAGCACCGGGTAACCCGGCACACCCGTCTTCGCCGCGCCCGGCCGCGGGACTCCTGCGATCCACAGGCGGCCCGTCGCCGCGATGTTGGCCGCCATCGACGGGTCCGCCTTGTGCAGGCGGAAGCCGACCACCGTCCCGTCGGCCAGCATCGTCAAGCCGCTCAGGCGAGCCGCGCCGCGCCGGCCCATGCGGACCGGGCCGTCGAGGACCGCGCGCAGCTCCGTCCAGTGGTCCGCCGGCAGCGGACGGCCGTGGATGAACGCGCGCGTGGCCGCCACCAGCGCTCCCAGCAGCGCGGCCGCCGCGACGGTCAAGGCGGCCCACCTCGTCGCCGGGAAGTCCACCCGTACCCACACCGCGAACGCGGCCAGGACCAGCAGGAACGCGGCCGTCGCACGCAGCTCGCGGGCGAGCCGGCGGCGGTGCGCGGCCAGCACGGGATCGCGCCGCGGCGAACCCGACACCGCCACGGACGGCACCGCCACTGCGCCCGCCGGCGGCGCGTCGAAGATCCGGGCGCGGTGCACCCGCACGACCCCGGAGAAGCCGACGAACACCTTCGGGCCGCGTCCCAGCAGCCACACCCGCCGGTGCCCGGCCAGCAGCAGCCGGTACGCCTCGTCGAGCCGGACGCGCAGCCAGCGGCCGTCCGGCAGGCGGACGCCGACCGTCCGCCCGGCCGCGACCAAGCCGTCGGTCGCGATGTCGACTTGGCGGAACGGTTCCCGCTTCAGCCGCGTCTCCGGCACCCAGAGGTGCGCGCGGTAGAGCCACCACGTCACGACCGCCGCGGCCAGCGCGATCGTGGCCAGCGACAGCGCGACCCCGGCGCCGGTGAAGAACTGGGCGATCCCGATCACCGGCAGGGCCCAGGTCAGGAGGCGGCCGTTCGCCGCGGTGCGGCCGATCCGGTCGAGGTACTCGCCGAAGATCGGCAGCGCGCCGGACGGCATGGCGGGGTCGAGCTCGAACGCGGGCACGCGTTCGGGAACCGGGACGATCTGCACGCTGGCCCCCACCGTGTCGACACTGGTCACCGGCCTTTTCGGAATTTTGCACATCGGCGTTACGGGGTACTCCGTTCAGCGGAACGCCCGCGTGACCCGGACCGCACACGAGCGACTATCCAGACCGTCGGATCCAGGTTAGGCTCACCTAAGTAGGAGGTGAGCCGTGACCGAGGCCCCGACATCCATCCGCCGCCCGCCGGCGCCGAACCCCGCCGAGCGCGCCAAGACGATCGCGACCCGCAACGGTCCCGCGTCCTTGCTGCCCACCTGCGAACGCGCGGGTCTCGACGGCGAGCGCGTCGTCCCGGTCCTGCACCACGTGCACCACAGCGGGAGCGTCAGCGTGCTGCTGCCCGACGACCACCCGATGGTCGGCGCGGCCAGGCAGACCCAGCGCGGCGAGCTGGCCGTGATGGTCGAGGTCGCCGACCAGGCGCCGGTCGCCCTGCGGGAGCCGATCCGCGGGCTGCTGTGGATCACCGGCTGGCTGCGGCCGCTCTCGCCGGTGTCGGCTCGCGCGCGGGCGGTGTCGATCGCCGAGTCGCGGCCGGACGAACGGCTCCTCGACGTCGGCCACGGCGTCACGCTGCTGCGCCTCACCCCGGCGTCGCTCGTGCTCGCGGACGCCGAAGGCACGCACTCGCTGCGCCCGCACATGTTCAGCGCGGCGCCGCCCGACCCGTTCCACGACTACGAGGCCCAGTGGCTGCGGCACCTGGAGAGCGACCACTCCGACGTCGTCGAGCAGCTGGCCAAGCACCTGCCGGCGGAGCTGCGCGGCGGCCGGATCCGCCCGCTCGGGCTCGACCGGTTCGGGCTGCGGCTGCGCGTCGAGTCCGACTCCGGCGACCACGACGTCCGGCTGGCGTTCTCGAAGTCGGTCGAGAGCCCGCCGCAGCTCGCGATGGAGCTGCGGCGGCTGGTCGGCTGCCCGTTCCTGAAGGGCGCGTCAGGCTAGTTCGGCGGGGAAGCCGCCCTTGGCCAGCGGGCCCCAGCTCTCGATCGTCACGCGGATGATGCTCTTGCCCTGCTTGACCATGGCCTCGCGGTATTCGTCCCAGTCCGGGTGTTCGCCCGAAATGGCACGGAAGTAGTCCACGAGCGGTTCGACGGACTCCGGGATGTCCAGCACCTCGGCGGTCCCGTTCAGCTGCACCCACTGGTCGTTCCACTCGTCGGAGAGGATGCAGGCCGAGACCTGGGGGTTGCGCTTGATGTTCACGACCTTGGCGCGCTTCGGGTAGGTCGAGATGACCAGCCGGCCCTCGGCGTCGACGCCGCACGTGACCGGCGAGAGCTGCGGGCTCCCGTCGGCCTTCGTGGCCAGCAGGATCGCGCGGTGGCGGGTGGACAGGAACTCGACCAGCGCGGCGCGGTCGACGGTTTCGTTGGTGGCGATGCTCCTCGGCATACCCCGAAGGTAGCGTGCGCTCATGACGTTCACCGCGCGATCGTGGCTGGCCCCGGCCGCACCGGCGTTCCCGGAACCGATCGACGACCCGCGGGAACGCCGCGCGATCAAGCTCGAGCTGCTGATCGTCTTCGGCATCACGCTCGGGCTGTCCGGCGTGCGCAGCCTGCTGTCCCTTGTGGACTCGCTGCTGCAGCCGACGCCGTTGGCCCAGCAGCAGGTCCAGCTCAACGTGCCCCAGGCCGCGGCGAGCCTGATCGACCTGCTCAAGCAGCTGCTCTCGGCCGCCCAGCTGGTCGGCTGGGGCGCGCTCGGGCTGTACTTCCTGTGGCGCGCCGGGATGAAGATCGCGCAGGTCGGGCTGGACCGCCGGGCCCCCGGCCGCGACGCGCTGCTGACGCTCGGGCTGGCGGCGCTGATCGGGATCCCCGGCCTCGCGCTGTACTTCATCTCCTACCACCTGGGCTTCAGCCTGGCGGTGCAACCGTCCACTTTGAACGACACGTGGTGGCGTCCGATCACGTTGACGTTGTCGGCGTTCGGCAACGCGTTCGCCGAAGAGGTCCTGGTCATCGGGTACCTGCTGACGCGGCTGCGGCAGCTCGGCGTCCGGGAGAACAACGCGCTGTTCGGCGCCGCCGTGCTGCGCGGTTCTTATCACCTCTACCAGGGGTTCGGCGGCTTCGTCGGAAACCTGATCATGGGTCTGGTGTTCGGGCGGCTGTGGCAGAAGACCAACCGGCTGTGGCCGCTGGTCGCGGCGCACACGCTGTTCGACTTCGTTTCTTTCGTCGGATATGCCCTGCTGAAGGGGCACGTTTCCTGGCTTCCCTGACTAGGCTCGGGGGGTGATCGACGAAACGGCACCTCCCCGGGTGGACAGCGAAGTCGGACCCCTGCGCGCCGTGCTGCTGCACCGGCCCGGCAACGAGCTCAAAAGGCTGACGCCCCGCAACAACGACCAGCTCCTGTTCGACTCGATCCCGTGGGTCGACCGGGCCCAGGCCGAGCACGACGCCTTCGCCGACGTGCTGCGCAGCCGCGGCGTCGAGGTGCTGCTGCTGGCCGACGCGCTCCGGACGGCGCTGGCGGACGACCGCGCCCACGCGGCCGGCGTCCACGCGGCGGTCGACGACCGGCGGCTCGGCGGCGACCTCGCCGACTCACTGCGTTCGCACCTGTCCGGCGTCAACTCGGCCGGCCTCGCCGAGGTGCTGATGGCCGGGATGACGTTCGAGGAGCTGCCGTCCGCGGAAGGCGCGTCACTGGTGCGGATGATGAACCACCCGCACGACTTCGCCGTCGACCCGCTGCCGAACCTGCTGTTCACGCGCGACTCGTCGGCGTGGATCGCCGACCGCGTCGCGATCTCGTCGTTGACCATGCCCGCGCGCCGCCGCGAGACCGCGGTGCTGGACCTGATCTACGCCTACCACCCGTACTTCCGGCACGCGGCCCGCGCGTACGGCGCGCATTCGGCGCCGATCGAGGGCGGCGACGTGATGCTGCTGGCGCCCGGCGTGCTCGCCATCGGCGTCGGCGAGCGGACGACCGCCGCCGGCGCGGAGTCGCTCGCGCGGTCGGTGTTCGCCGACGGCATCGCGCACACCGTGCTGGCGGTGCCGATCGAGCAGTCCCGCGCGACGATGCACCTGGACACGGTGTGCACGATGGTCGACGCCGACGCGGTGGTGATGTACCCGCTGGCGCGCGACTCGCTGACGGCGTTCACCATCCGCCCGACCGGCGACGGCGGCGTCAAGGTCGCGGGCCCGACACCGTTCCTGGCGGCCGCGGCCGAGGCGATGGAGATCGACCGGCTGCGCGTCATCGACACCGGCCTCGACCCGGTGACGGCCGAACGCGAGCAGTGGGACGACGGCAACAACACCTTGGCGCTGGCGCCGGGTGTGGTCGTGGGTTACGAGCGGAACGTCGAGACGAACGAGCGCCTGGAGGCGGCCGGCATCGAGGTGCTGCCGATCGCCGGGTCCGAGCTGGGCTCCGGCCGAGGCGGGCCGCGGTGCATGTCCTGCCCGATCCGCCGGGAACCGTTGCATTAAATGAAGTAAGCCTTCCCTAAATGTGTACGACAATTTAGGGAAGGCTTACTTAAACTAGGCAAGTCTTCTTTAGGAATGGTAACCCTAATAGGGGAGAGATCACCAGACCCAAGTGGCTTTTCCGCCAATCTTGACCTATTCTGATCTCCATGGCCCTCACCAAGAAGAAAGAACCGCGCTCCAAGTTCTTCGAACTGCTGCAGGCGCAGATCCACAACGAGTTCAACGCGTCCCAGCAGTACATCGCGCTCGCGGTGTGGTTCGACGCCGAGGACCTGCCGCAGCTGGCGAAGCACTTCTACAAGCAGTCCGTCGAAGAGCGCAACCACGCGATGGCGCTCGTGCAGTACATGCTCGACCGCGACCACCACGTCGAAATCCCCGGCACGGGCGAAGTGCGCAACGACTTCTCCGGCGTCACCGAGGTCATCGAGCTCGCGCTCGAACAGGAGAAGGACGTCGCCACCGACATCTCCGCGATGGCCAAGGCCGCCCGCGCCGAAGAGGACTACATCAGCGAGCAGTTCACGCAGTGGTTCCTCAAGGAGCAGGTCGAAGAGATCTCACAGATGAGCACGCTGCTGAACGTCGTCAAGCGCGCGAACGGCAACCTGTTCGAGGTCGAGAACCACCTGCACCGCGAGTCCGTCGGCGACGGCGGCTCCGACTCGCAGATGCCGCCGGTGGCCGGCGGCGCACTCTGACTGTTTGACTGCTTTCCCACCACGCCGAAAACCCGGGCTCTCCCCCTGTGGACAGCCCGGGTTTTCGCATGTCGCCGGCGCTCAGCCGGCGCAGTCCTGGTTGACGCTCATGAGGCTGGTCTGCACGACCCCGGAGTCGTCGAGCCGGAAGTGGTAGTCGGCGGCGGCGGTGGCCGGGGCGACGACGCCCCCTGATTCGTCCCTCGCCGCGGGATAGGTCGCGAGCACCTGCTCCTTGGTCGAGCCGGCGCCGATGCCCTCGGCGGTGTGCGCCGCCTGGTTCGGGGTGACGACCGTGAGCCCGACCGCTTTCGAGACCACGACGGTCGCGGCCGACGGCACCCCGCTGCCCTGCGCGGTGTAGACCGTGCAACTGGCGCCGGCCTGCGCGTCGACGAGCGTGACGCCCTGCGCGGCGATCTGGGTCTCGGACATGCCGAGCTTGATGGCGCCGAAGCCGTCCGAACCGATCAGCGGCCCGCTCAGCACGGGCGGCAGTTTCGACGACGACTGGGCCGACGGCGGCCGCGAAGCCTTCGACGTCGGCGAAGCGGGAGGCGCCGAGACCTCGATGTCCTGGGTACTGGTCGGTCCCGGGACCGAGGTCTGGGGCTGCTGCCCGGCCGTGAGGTTTTCGGGCGGCTTGACGCTGATGGAAGAACCGTCGGCGGACATCACCGCGGTGCCGTCCTCGGCGTGCAGGTGCACCATGGTGAGCCCACCCGAGACGGCCACCACGGCCGCCGCGACACCGGTCACGGCCAAAACGCCCTGACGGCGCCGGCGACGCCGTCGCGCACCGGCGACGATGGTCGTGCCGGCCTCCGGTGGTGGCGGCAGGTCCAGCCGCTCGTCGGCGAACAGCTCACGCAGGCGCTGCTCCAGCTCGTCCTCGGAGATGTTCAACCCGCGTCACTCCCTTCGCCTTGGATGTCGGCTGCTGTCAGTTTCAATCGCAGCGAGGCGATCGCCTTGCTGGCCTGGCTCTTGACGGTGCCCTGCGTGACGCCGAGGGCACCGGCGATCTCCGCTTCCGAGAGACCTTCGTAGTAACGCAGGACCATGACGGCCCGTTGTCTCGGCGGCAGCGTTCGTAACGCGCGCCACAGCGGCTCGTGCTCGAACGGGTCGTCCGGCACGTGCGGGCTGGTGTCCGGCAGATCGGCCACCAGGTTCTCGCGGCGCGTGCGGCGCCAGCGGCTGACGTGCGCGTTCGCCATCGACCGGCGGACGTAGGCGAGCGGGTCGCCGGTCTTCTCGTGCACGTAGGTCCAGCGCGAACCGATCTTTTCCAGCACGGTCTGCACCAGATCCGCCGCGTCGTGCGGGTTGCCGGTGAGCGCGTGGCCGTACCGCAGCAGTCCGGGCAGGGTGGCCTGCACGAAGTCGCCGAAGTCGGCCAGCTCACCCGGCAACGTCGCGGCCCTCCCTCGGCCTGCGCTGGTCACCCAGGTATCTCCCCCGGTGAAGACGGGTGCCGCAGCGGTCACCGTATCGCCTCCCATCGGGGTCGGATAGCCGGAAGCCGAGTCGCTTTCCCCCTGAACACGCATCACAGCCCCCTCAGGTTGCCCGCGTTGCCGCCCGGATTCGCAGACGTCCGGGCGGGTGATGAGTTGGCCACGTCAGCGGCACGCGAGCGAGTCCGGCAGCCGGAAACCGCCGCCGCTCGCTTCGGTGAACTCGTGCACGCCGACGACGGCCGCGTGCGGAACCGGCCCGTAGACGTGCGGAAACCACACACCGGCCGGATGCGGCGGCTCGCCGTCCTCCCACCGGACGGCGACGCCGAGCTTGGCCGGATCGATCTCGAGCAGCACCAGATCGGTGCGGCCCCGGTAGAGCGCGTTGGCCGGCAGGTGCGCCGTGCCGAAGTCGGAACAGTGGACGAACCCGACCTCCCCCAGTGAAGGCGGCCGGTACTCGCCGCCTTCGCCCACTCCGGCCCAGTCGGCCGCCCCGCAGATGTGGAGTATCACGCGGAGAATGGTCCCACCACGACGTTCCGGCGGCGGTGTCTCGTGCGCCACATAAGGCCTGGTTGAACGCTCATCGAGCGGTTTCCGGTCACCGGTACGGACCGATGGTCCGGTGCTTTCCGACGGGGCCTACGCCGGGTGCGGGAGATGCCAGGTCACCGCACGTGCGGCGGCGGCAGGCCGCCCATCACCGACGCACTTTCGAGGCCGCAAAGCGTGGCGCTCGTCGGTGACGGGCTGCCCGCCCGGCGGCCGTCGCGGGCGCGCCTGCGAGTCGCAGTCCAGCGCGGCGAGGTCAGATCAGAACCGCCGCCGAGCGGGATGCTCGGCGGCGGATCGTCGTTCGGGGGGCGCGCGGTCAGCGCAGGGTGAGCTGGCGGCCGATGAGGCCGTCGCGGGCGCGGCGCTCGGCCGCGTTCAGCGGTTCGGTGTCGAGGGACTTCAGGGCCGTCTCGAGGCGGGTGCCGAGGGCGTCCTTCGCCTCCGCCCACTCGCGGGCATGGGCCTCGGGGTCGAGGTCCCAGACCGGGACCAGCAGCCCGTGCGCCCGGAACGAGCCCGCGTAGCGGGAGCCCTCGCCAAGGCCGAGCTCGCCGGCCGCGGACAACCGGGCCAGCGCCTGGAGCAGCAGGTTCTCCGGCTCCGGACGGACCCAGCGCAGGTGCGCCTTCTCGCCGGCGAGCACCCAGTAGGCACCGTGGCCGAGGCGCTCGGTCGGCATGATCGCGGCGTTCGCGCGCTCGAGGGACACCGCGACGTCGCCCGTGGCGTCCGCGTCCTCCGGCAGCCACCAGGCGAAGTCCTTGTGGAGCGTGACGTCGAGCTCGGCGCCCGGCGTCAGCAGATCCTGGAGGCGGGCGTTCTCGTCGGCGGACGGCGGGGTCGTCGTGTCCGGCACGCCGAGGACGTCGCCCTCCTTGGCGTCCAGCAGCCACTTCAGCGAGCGGCCGAGGTCGCGGCTGATGTCGGAGGACCGGGTCTGCACCTGCAGGCCGAGGTACCGCTCCCCGTCCGAGCGGACGAACGCGGCCGCGGCCATCGGCAGCACGGTGCCGAGGGTGACGTCGCCGCCGTCGGCGAGGGTCAGCTTGGCCGTCGCGGACGGTACGAACTCGCGCAGCGCGATCAGCTCGGGCTCCGCCGCCAGCCCCTCGAAGGGCTGGCCGACGAAGACGTCGCGCACCTTCGGCTTGCGGTCCGACGCCTGCTTGGGACCCTTCTTGCGCGCGCCCTTGCCCACTGGTGCCTCCTCTGGCTCGGCTTGGAACGCTATCGAAGGGTTAGTCTCGCGACGTGTTCGACCCCCGCGATCCCGCGTTCCTGGAAGACCCGTACCCGGCGTTCGCCGCACTGCGCGAACAGGGCGACGTCCATTTTCACGACGAGCTCGGCCTGGCCGTCGCGGTGTCGCACGCCGCGTCGTCGGCGGTCCTGCGGCATCGCGGGCTGGGCCGGATCTGGCAGGACGCGCAGCCGCTCGAACGGTTCGCGTCGTTCAACCTGCTCCACCGCAACTCACTGCTGGAGAACGAGCCGCCGGCGCACACCCGCCTGCGCCGGCTGATCGCGGGCGCGTTCGGCCGCGGTCACGTGCAGCGGCTGCGTCCGATGATCACGGCGCTCGCCGACCGGATGGTCGGCGACCTCGCCGCCGCGATCGCCGCCGACGGCAGCGCGGACCTCCTGGAACACCTGGCCCAGCCGCTACCGGTCGCGGTGATCGCCGAGCTGCTGGGCGTGCCCGGCACCGACGGTCCGCGAATGGTCGAGCTGTCCAACGCGATCGTGAAGATGTACGAGTACGGCCTGCCCGAGGACGGCCGCGACGCGGCCGAGCGGGCGGCCGCCGAGTTCGTCGAGTACGTCCGGTCGGTGGCTTCGGCGCGCGCCGACGCCCCGGGCGACGACATCATCAGCGACCTCCTGCGCAGTGAGCTGACGCCGGACGAGCTGGTCGCGACCGCGGTGCTGCTGCTGATGGCCGGCCACGAGGCGACGGTCAACGTGCTCGGCAACGGCATCACCGCGCTGCTCACCCACCGGGACCAGTGGGAGCGGCTGTTGGAGTCTCCTTCCTTGCTGGATTCGTGCGTCGAGGAACTCATCCGGTTCGACGCGCCGCTGCAGCTGTTCGAGCGGACGGCGACCGAAGACGTGTCGATCTGCGGACATGTCGTTTCGCAAGGGCAGAAGATCGGCGCACTGCTGGGTGCCGCGGCTCGCGACCCGAAGGTGTTCGACGCGCCGGACACCCTCGACATCGGACGGACGCCGAACACGCACCTCGGGTTCGGCCTGGGGATCCACTACTGCGTGGGGGCTCCTCTCGCTCGGGTGGAGATCGCCGCGGCGCTGAGTGCGTTGGCCGCGAAGCTGCCGGGATTGCGGATCGCCGAGGCTCCGCGGCGCCGGCCCGAGTTCGTGATCCGGGGGCTGCGGGAGCTTCGGGTCACGGTATGAGCCGGGTCCGGCGTGATCCGGGGCGGATCTCGCGTGATCGGACACCGAACTCGCGTGATTGAAGGCGGATCTCGCGTGATTGGCGGGGCATCACGCGTGATTGGGGAGGCATCACGGGGTTACTCCGGTGAAGAGGTCGTCTTCTTGGTTGGCGGGTGGGGTCGGGTGGGCCAGGTGGTAGTCCTCGTAGGGCCAGACTTTTTGCTCGATTTCGCGTGAGTAGGAGAAAAACGCGTGGGCCGGGTCGACCTGGGTCGTGTGGGCCAGGAGGGCTCGGTCTCGCGTGGCGAAGTGGGACTCGCAGCGGATTCGGGTGGTGACCGTCAGGGTTTCTTCGGTGGGCAGTTCCGTCAGGACTTCGGCCATCGCGGACTCCAGGCCGGCGGCCAGCGTGGCGTCGTGCAGGGCTTGGAACCACGCTCGGCTCAGGGCTGCTTGGTAGTACAGCTTTTGCGGCTGCCACGGTTCGCCGGTGCCCGGGTAGCGGGCGGGGTCGGCGGCCGCGGTGAAGGCTTCCAGCGTGACCTCGTGGGTGCGGATGTGGTCCGGGTGGGGGTAGCCGCCGGTTTCGTCGTAGGTGATCACGACATGCGGACGGAACTCGCGGATCAGCGCGACCAGCGGAGCGGACGCTTCTGACAGCGGCAGGGCGGCGAAGCAGCCTTCGGGCAGTGGTTCGCCTTCGCCGGGCAGGCCGGAGTCGACCAGACCGAGGAAACGCTGGCGGACGCCCAGGATTGCGGCCGCGGCGGCCA
The DNA here is from genome assembly GCF_040682155.1 of Amycolatopsis sp. NPDC051371. NCBI lineage: Bacteria > Bacillati > Actinomycetota > Actinomycetes > Pseudonocardiales > Pseudonocardiaceae > Amycolatopsis > Amycolatopsis sp. NPDC051371. The sequence continues at coordinate 52,334 of NZ_JBFBAG010000008.1, read as the reverse complement.
TCTCCCGGCGGCGGACCGCCGGGAGGTCGGCGCGGTTTTCGGGCGTGTCCACGGCCGGGTTGAGGATGTCGCCGCGCTCGCCGCCGGTGCAGGTGGCGACGAGGACGTCGACGCCTTCGGCCGCGTACCGGGCCAGGGTGGCCGCGCCCTTGCTGGACTCGTCGTCGGGGTGGGCGTGGACGCTCAAGAGGCGGAAAGGCACGGGACTCCTTGGGAGGGCTCGGACATGAGGTGCGGTGGTATGGGCCGCGGCGGACGAAGGAGGCACCAGAACCGCAGGGGCCTCGTCAGTGTGGTGGCGCTGGGCTTGCTCGGGGGAAGAAAGCCGCGGGAACCAGGGTCAGGGCTGACAACGCCAAAGCCCAGGTGAACGTCGTGCCGAACGCCGCGGGTGGCGCGGAGGATACAAGGGAAGTGTGCAGGATCGCGGCCAGCAGAGCCGTGCCCAGCGAACCGCCGACGCGGTTGATCACGTTGAACGCGCTGGCCGCTCGCGGGATCCGGGAGCGCTCCAGGGAGCCGTACAGCGTAGTCATTCCCGGTGCCGTCGCCGCACCCAAGCCGGCTCCGCGGATCAGGAGCGAGATCGTCAGCAGAACTCCGCCGGGGGCCGAGGCGAGCTGGGTGAACGCGACCGTTCCCAGCAAGGACAGGCCGATTCCGGCCAGCATCATGCGGCGAGGGCCGAACCGGGCCAGGAGCCGGCCGCCGGCCAGCAGGACCGCTGCCGAGCCGAGGGCCTGGGGTGCCAGCAGCAGGCCCGCCTCCCACGGACTCGCGTGCTCCACCTGCTCGTAGTACAACGGCAGCAGCAACATCGAGCTGTACAAGGAGGCGCCCAACAGGAAGGTGCTGATCGACGCCACCGAGAACCCCTTGTCCCGGAACAGTTTCAGGTCGAGCACCGGTGACGGCGTCCGGGAGGCGTGGAGGCCGTACACCAGCAGCAGCACCGCTCCGGCCGCCCACGCGACGACCACGCCCTCGGCCAGGCCGTAGACGAACGCGGCCAGGCCCGGCGAAAGCAGCAGAATCCCGCGGACGTCGAGCCGCGAACAGGCGCCGGAAGGCGAAGGAGCCGGGAGCAGCCGGCGGGCGACCACGAACGTCGCCACGCCCAGCGGGACGACGCCGAAGAACATCCAGCGCCAGCCGAAGTCCGCCACCAGGGCCCCGCCGAGCAGCGGGCCCAGCACCGGGGCCACCGTGGCCGGCAGCGTGATCACGCCGATCATGCGGCCCAGCGCCGGACCCGCCGCCTGCGCGAACACCGCCTGCCCGACCGGCTGCATCAGCCCGCCGCCCAGGCCGTGGAGCACCCGGAACGCGATCAGCGCCGGTGCCGACCAGGCGAAGCCGCACAGCAGCGTGCCCGCCGTGAAGATCGCCACCGCCGTCAGCCACACCGCGCGGCCGCCGAAACGGTCCGTCAGCCAGCCCGACAACGGGATCGCCGCCGACGCCGCGAGCAGGTACGCGCTCGCCACCCACTGCACCGTCGTGACCGGGCTGCCCAGGTCACGGGCGATCGAGTCGATCCCGACGGTCACGATCGTCGCGTCGAGGATCGACAGCACCGCGCCCATGATCAGGACCCCGCCGAGCTGCCACAGCGCCGCGTCGGGACGAGCCACCGCTGTCGTCACATCCACCCCCAGGGGATTAGGTCGAACCTCAGATTAGGTCCGACCCATTCACTGAGTCAAGCACAAACTTGGGTTCGACCCAGTAGGGTGACGGCATGAGCGAGGGACTCCGGGCCCAGAAGAAGCACGAGACCAGGAAGACCATCTCGGACGTGGCGACGAAGCTGTTCATCCGCAACGGCTTCGAGGACGTGACGATCGCGGACATCGCCACCGAGGCGCGGGTCGCCAAGATGACCGTGACGAACCACTTCCCGCGCAAGGAAGACCTGGTCTTCGACATCCGCGCGGACTTCGCTTCCTGGCCGGCCACCCTGGTGCGCGACAGCGTCTTCCACGACACCCGCGAGCTCTACTTCGAAGCGCTCGGCGCCGAGCACGCGCTGGTCGGCTTCTCGGGCCCGGGTTTCGTGCGGATGATCAAGGAGAGCCAGGTCCTGACGAACGCGCTGCACGAGATGCACCGCGAGCGCGAGGACGCCCTGACGCACCTCCTGATCCGGCGCCACCCCGAGCAGGGACTCGAGCCGGTGCTCGCGGCCGCCCACCTCGCCACCGTGCTGCGGGTGCTCTTCCAGGAGGTCTTCGACCGGACCCTCGAGAACGAGAAGGCGATCTCCGACGCCTTGTGGCCCGCCGCCGAACTGGCCTTCGACCAGCTGGAACCGGTGCTCGGCCGGTACTAGCGCGCCGCGCCGGACGGCCGTGCGGTGCGCAGCTCGGGCTCCGGGGCTCCGGCCACCTTCAGCACGCGCATCGAGCGCACGGCCCGCGCGTCCGACGGCGCCAGCAGCGCCGAGAAGCGCCGCACGACGAGGGCGGTCACCACGGCCAGCAGGGCCGCCGCCAGGTCGGTCAGCGCGACCAGGACGACGCTGTCGGCCATCGCCTGGACGTCGTCGCGGAAGCGCCAGACGATCGTCGCGCCCAGCAGGACCCAGTTCAGCAGCCAGGCGCCCCACCACACGAGCACCTGCCGTGACGGCTTCGGCCGGACGTCGCGCGGGCGGCCCAGCACCGCGTGCTCCAGCTCGCCGGCGACCGACAGCGCCATCGGCAGGTTCGCCACCGGCACGAGGACGCCGACCAGCACCTGCCACACCGGCCGCGGCGGGTCGTCGCCCGAGACGTCCGCCGCCGCCCGGCGGGCGACCAGCAGCCACCAGAGCGTCAGCCCGGCCGGGAGCAGCGCGAGGATCGAGGCCAGCAGTCCCGCGGTGAGCACGAAACCGTCGGAGAACGCCACCACCGAGCGGTTCAGCGCGGACTCGCGGCCCTGGACGAGCAGCACGTACCGCCAGATCTCCGCGCCGGCGGCGACCACGGCGAGGACGGCGAACGCGAAGAGGACGGCGACCAGGCTGCGGCTGAGCACCGGCATCCGGTCGATCGGGCGGATCTCGTCGGACGCCGTGCCGGGCACCGAGGTCGGGCGGCGCCAGACCAGGTTGGGGAAGCCCCAGCGCGGCGGCACCGGGTACGACGGCGGCCCGTAGTACCGCTCGGGTGGCGTCACGCGGCGACGCGGCCACGCGCCCGGCGGCGGGGTCGCCACCCAGCGCAGCTTCGGCCGGTGCGAAGGACGGCGGTGGTACGGGTACGGCTCCGGCTGGGCGGCCAGCGTCCGGCCCTGCAACTGCTGGGCGTTCGGCGGCGGCGCCTGGCGCGGCCAGTACCCGGGTGGGTACTGAGGAGACTGACCCGGCTGCAAGGCTAGATCACTTCGGGATCGATGCCGGGGTGCTCGCCGACCATCGGCCGGCCTTCGCGCTGCCACGCACCCATGCCGCCGGCGACGTTCACCGCGTCCCAGCCGCTCTGGTTGAGCCACGCGGTCGCCCGCGCGGACCGGCCGCCGCTGCGGCAGATCACGTGGATCGGCTGGTCGTCGGGCAGGTCGGCCAGCTCGCCGACGCGGGCGGGCAGCTCCCCCATCGGGATGTGCACCGCGCCGGGCGCGTGCCCGGCGGCCCATTCGTCGTCTTCGCGGACGTCGAGCAGGACGAGGCCGTCCTTGGGCAGGTCGCGGACCTCGGCGGTCGGCAGTTCAGCAGGGCTCACCACGATCTCCATGCTGCCATGCGGGGGCGTTGCCCGCGCGTGAGGTGGACAAGAAGGAGGGCCCTCCCGCGAACGCGAGAGGGCCCTCCGGGAAAAGCTAGTGCTTGACGGCCTTCTCGGCGCCCGCGCCGGTCAGCGCGCGCACCTCCATTTCGGCGTACTTCTTCGGGTTGCGCTCCTTCGACAGGACCGTGCCGAGCCAGCCGAGCAGGAACGCCGCCGGGATCGAGACCAGGCCCGGGTTGTCGAGCGGGAACCAGTGGAAGTCGACCCCCTGGATCATCGACGCGCTCTTGCCCGTCTTCGCGTCCACCGGCTTGCCCGAGACCGCCGGCGAGAAGACGATCAGCACGATGGTGACGAGCAGGCCGCCGTAGATCGACCACAGCGCGCCCTGCGTGTTGAACCGCTTCCAGAACAGCGAATACAGGATCGTCGGCAGGTTCGCCGACGCCGCCACCGCGAACGCCAGGGCCACCAGGAACGCGACGTTCTGGCTCTTCGCCAGGATGCCGCCCGCGATGGCCAGCGCACCGATGACCAGCGCCGTGATCCGGGCGACGCGGACCTCGCCGCCGGTGGAGACCTGGCCCTTCTTGATCACGCTCGCGTAGACGTCGTGCGCGAAGGACGCGGACGCCGTGATCGTCAGGCCGGCGACCACCGCGAGGATCGTCGCGAAGGCGACCGCGGAGATGAACCCGAGCAGCACCGGGCCGCCCAGCTCGAGCGCCAGCAGCGGCGCCGCCGCGTTCGTCGTCCCCGGGGCCTTGGAGATCTTGTCCGGCCCGACGATCGCGCCCGCGCCGTAGCCGAGGACCAGCGTGAACAGGTAGAACACGCCGATCAGCACGATGGCCCAGACCACCGAGCGCCGCGCGTCGCGGGCCGTCGGCACCGTGTAGAAGCGCATCAGGACGTGCGGCAGCCCCGCCGTGCCGAGCACCAGCGCGATGCCGAGCGACAGGAAGTCGAGCTTCGTCGTGCCCGTCTTGCCGTACTGCTTGCCCGGGTCGAGCAGCGCCGCGCCGCCCTTGCCGCCCTTGTCGACGGCGGCCTGGAACAGGTCGGACAGGTTGAAGCCGTACTTGCCGAGCACCCAGAGCGTCATCGCGAACGCGCCGACGATCAGCAGCGCCGCCTTGATGATCTGCACCCAGGTGGTGCCCTTCATGCCGCCGATCAGCACGTACAGGATCATGATCACGCCGACGACGGCGATCACGATGTCCTGGCCCGCCTCGCCCGAGATGCCGAGCAGCAGGTTGACCAGACCACCGGCGCCCGCCATCTGCGCGAGCAGGTAGAAGAACGACACGATCAGCGTCGAAACCGCCGCCGCCGCGCGCACCGGCGTCTGCTTCATGCGGAACGCGAGGACGTCGCCCATCGTGAACTTGCCGGTGTTGCGGAGCAGTTCCGCGACCAGCAGCAGCGCGACGAGCCAGGCGACCAAGAAGCCGACCGAATAGAGGAAACCGTCGTAGCCGTTGACGGCGATCGCGCCCGCGATGCCGAGGAACGACGCCGCCGAAAGGTAGTCGCCGGAAATCGCGATGCCGTTCTGCGGACCGGTGAACGCCCGGCCGGCGGCGTAGTAGTCCGACGCCGTCTTCGTGTTCCGGCTGGCCCGGAACACGATCACCAGCGTGATCGCGACGAAGACCAGGAAGATGATGATGTTGAGGGTGGAGTTGCTGCCCTCGACGCCCGCGGCGACGTTCATTTGCGCGACTCCCCTTCGATGTCGGCACGGATCCCGTCGGCGACCGGGTCGAGCTTCCGGTTGGCGTAGCGCACGTACAGGCCCGTGATGACGAACGTCGAAACGAACTGCAGGAGGCCGAAGACCAGGCCGACGTTGATGTTGCCGACCAGCTTGGTGCTCATGAAACCGTGCGCGTAGTCGGCGAGGAGCACGTACAGCAGGTACCAAAGCAGGAACAGCGCGGTCATCGGGAACACGAACACCCGCAATCGGCGGCGCAGGTCCGTGAATTCGGGACTCCCCTGGATGCTCTCCCAGTCGGTCTGCGGCTCCGCGCCACCGACGTCGTGTTCGGTGCTGCTCACAGCGGATCTCCACCTTCCCGTTCTCGTACTGGCCGTACTGTTTGAAGCCAACGGACCGTAAAGAGTGAACGGCGTAGTTGGTAAGCCCCCAATCGGGCGCTTGACCTTGAGTAGAAATCCACCGAGAGATTCGCGCACGATGTCCGGTTAGCGAACCGGCCTTCACTCGATCGGGTAAAGAAATCCTGACCGGCTGTCAGTGCGTCACTTGCGGTGCCGGCCCCGGCCCGCGATCCGCGTCTTCTCTTCGGCCTGGCCGAACCGCGCGACCGCCCTGTCGCGCATGAAGCCGAGCGGATCGGGCGCGTGCAGCCGCAGCATGATGTCGTGCACGTGGTCGGGCCGCCCGTACCCCGTCGCGCGGCTGACGAAGTACGTCGTCACGAAGGCGACCGGCACGGTGATCAGCGCCGGCTGGTTGACGAACCACGGCGCCCAGCCGCCGGTGTAGCCGCTCACGACGTTGACGATCAGCGCGGCCAGCACGAGACCGCCGCCGACGAACATCCCGGCCAGCGCACCCGGCCAGGACAGCTTGCGCCACCAGATGCCCAGCACCAGCAAGGGACTGAACGTCGACGCCGCGAGCGCGAACGTCAGCCCGATCGACAGCGAGATGTCCTCCGGCCGCAGCGCGACCGCCAGCCCGATCGGGAACAGCGCGACCAGCCCGGTCGCGACGCGGAAGTCGCGGACCCGGCCGGGCAGCAGGTCGGTCGAGACCACCCCGGCGACGCTGACCAGCAGCCCGGACGTGCTGGACAGGAACGCGGCGAACGCGCCGGCCGCGGTGACCGCACCGAGGATCTGGCCGCCGACGCCCGGCAGCATCGCCGAGGGCAACCGCAGGATCGCCGCGTCCGTCTTGCCGGTGACCAGCAGCTCCGGGACGTACATCCGGGACAGCGCGCCCAGCAGCGTCGGGAAGAGGTAGAAGAGGCCGAGCAGCAGCAGGACGTGCACGGTGGTGCGGCGCGCGGCCTTGCCGTCGGGGTTGGTGTAGAAGCGGACCAGCACGTGCGGCAGGCCCATCGTGCCCAGGAACGTCGCGAACATCAGCGAGTACGTCTGGAGCAGGTCGGTGAGGCTGCCCGACGCGGGGTGCAGCCAGTTCGAGTTGTCCGCGACCGAGTCGCTGACCACCGGCACCGGCGTGCCGGCCAGGAACTTCAGCGTGGTGCCTTCGGAAACCGTGTGCGGCGCCAGCGGGGTCCAGTGCGTCGGCCCGGCGGCCGGGCCGTTGTCGGTGCGGCCGTACGCCCAGAGGTAGGTGTCGCTCCGGACGTGCAGGGTGACGTCGGTCTGGACGTCCACTGTGGTGTCGCCGGTGAACACCGGCGGGGCGGCTGCGCCGAGCGGGCGGAAGCCGTCCGGGCCGCCGCCGGCGAAGAAGACCATGCACAGCACGAAGGCGGGCACCGAGATCGCGAACAGCTTGAGCCAGTACTGGAAGGCCTGGACGACCGTGATCGCGCGCATGCCGCCGGCGATCACGTTGAACGCCACCACGACCATCACCGCGACCGCGCCGGCCCAGACCGGCACCGGCAGGATCGTCGCCAGCGTCAGGCCGGCGCCCTGCAGCTGCGGGACCATGTAAAGGATCCCGATGAACACGACGAACGCCGTCGAGAACCGGCGAAGGCCCTTCGAGCCGAGCCGCATTTCGACGAAGTCGGGCAGCGTGTACGCGCCGGAGCGCCGCAGCGGCGCCGCGACGAAGAGCATCAGGGCGAGGTAGCCCGCGGTGAAGCCGATCGGGAACCACAGCGCGTCGGCGCCGTCCTTGAGCACGATCCCTGCGATGCCGAGGAACGACGCCGCGGACAGGTACTCACCGGAGATCGCGGCGGCGTTGCGGCGGGACCGCACGGTCCGCCGGGCGACCAGGAAGTCGTGCGTGCTCGTGGCCGAACGCGAAGAGCGGTGACCGAGGAAGAACGTCACCACGGCGACCAGCACGATGCCGGTCAAGGCCCACGGGTTCAGCTGCACGGGGGAATCCTCGCACGAGTCGTGCGGAAACTAGTTTTCGATCATGTCCACGAACGCGCGTTCGTTGCGTTCGGCCAGCCGGTTGTACCAGATGCCGATGCCGAACAGGAACGGGAACGGCAGGACGCCGAGGATCAGCCAGGCCACCGGGATGCCGACCACGCTCAACCGGGAGAACCCGGGAAGGAGGTAGAACAGCACCGGCAGCGAACCGAACACGACGACGACGAGGCCGGACAGCAGCAACGCCGTCCGCAGCTGGACCTTGACCAAGTGGTCCTTCACGAGCAGTTTTCCCCAGCTGGTCTGCTCTTCCAGCTCGACGCGGGCGCGCAGGCTACCGCTGCCGCGACGCTGGTCGTTGAGGATCACCCGTTCGCGCTTGGGCCTCGCGTGGTGCTCCGGCTTCGGCGCCGGCTCGTCCTCCGGCGCCGGCGGGAGCGGCTCGACGACGGCCTGGTCCGTCGGCTGCGGCAGGGGCCGTTGCTGGCGGATGCGCCGGCCGAGCGTCGGATCGGGCTCTCGCACGCCGTTCGCGCGGCGCTCGTAGAAGTCGTCGGTCATGGCCCGGTCCCGGTTCAGCCGTTCCGGCCCGAACCGACCAGCCGGTCCTTCAGCGCACGGGTGTGCCGCCGGCTGACCGGCAGCACCTTCTCCTCGTTGCCGATCACGACCTGGTAGCCGCCCTGGCCCATGCGCAGCTCGGTGATGAGCGGCAGCGCGACCAGGAACGACCGGTGGATCCGGACGAAGCCGGCTTTTTCCCAGCGTTCTTCGAGCTGGGCCAGCGGGATGCGGACCAGGTGGCTGCCTTCGGTGGTGAACAGCCGCGCGTAGTCACCCTGCGCTTCGACCCAGCGGACCGAGGAGCGCGGGATGAGCTTGGTGGTGCCCGCCAGCTCGACCGGGATGACCTCGTCGTCGTTCTTCACGCCCGGCTCGCCGCCGAGGGCGCCGGGCGCCGGCGCCGCGGCCGAAGCCAGCTTCTCGATCACGCGCGAGATCGCGCGGTCCAGGCGATCCTGCTGGTACGGCTTCAGCACGTAGTCCAGGGCGCCGAGGTCGAAGGCGTTGACCGCCTCTTCGGCGTGGCCCGTGACGAACACGAGCGCGGGCGAGGGCCGGAGCGCGGCGAACACGCGCGACATCTCCATCCCGGACAATCCGGGCATGTCGATGTCGGCGAAGACGGCGTCGACGATCGGCAGGCCACGCTCCTTGCGATCGCGTAGCCTCGGGTCGTCGGTCGACAGCAGCCGCAGCGCCTCCGACGCGTCGATCGCCGGGAACACCTTCGCGACGTGGGGGCTGTTGCGCAGGCAGTGGACTAGTTCGTCCAGACCTCGAGGCTCGTCGTCCACAGCCAGGACCACGAGCTTCCGGGTGTCATCGTGAGCACTCACAGTGAAACGCATCCTGCCCATTGCCGAGTGCAATGTCCAGCCCCCGTCTGCCTGAAGTGGCGGGACCCCGCTGGTGACGCCGCCACCAGCGGGGTCCCTCGTCTCAATGCACGAACGTGAACCAGTTGAGGTTCACGAAGTCGGCGGGCTGACCGCTCGTGAAGGTCACGTACACGTTGTGCACCCCGGTCACCCCGCTGATGTTCGCCGGGACGGTCCGCCAGCTCTGCCAGCCGCCCGTGTTGCCGACGGCGAAGCTGCCGATCGGGGCGTTGGACAGGCTGTCCAGCCGGACCTCGACCAGCCCGCTGACCCCGCCCGCGGCACCCGACGCCACGCGCGCCTGGAAGTTCGTCGCCGCACTGCTCCCGAAGTCGACGTTCGAGTAGAGCGCCCAGTCGCCGGTGCCGGCCGGGCCGATGTTCTGGCCACCGCCGGTGTCGCTGGTCGTCTGCTTGGCCAGGCCGTTCTGCTGGGTGTACGACTCGGCCTGGATGGTGCTGTACGCGCTGCCGCCGCCGTTTCCGGGTGGGGTCGTGGTGGTGGTCGGCGGCGTCGTGGTCCCGCCGCCGCCCGAGCCGCGTGTGCTGACCGTCACGTAGTCGACGACCATCGGACGGCCCGGCACGATCCCCGCCCCCGGCGTGGTCGTGCCGGAGTTGTTGTTGGGGAACGCGCCGCCGATCGCCACGTTCAGCAGCACGAAGTAGCCCTGGTGGGTGGTCATGTTCGCCCACGTGGTCGCGTCGACCTGGTTCTGGCTGACCGAGTGGAACTGCTGCCCGTCGACGAACCAGCGGAACACCTGCGGGCTGACGCTCGCGTCCCATTCGAAGCGGTAGGTGTGGAAGGCCGACTGGCAGCTGCTACCGGGGCAAGCGCGGTTGGCGACGATGCCGGTGGTCTCGTTGCACGGGCCGCCCGGGTTGACGCCGCAGTGCAGGACGCCCCAGACGGAGTTGATCCCGTTGACGTTCTCCATGATGTCGAACTCGCCGACGGCCGGCCAGTTCCACCAGTTGCCGCGGTAGGGGCCGCCGAGGGCCCAGAACGCCGGCCAGTAGCCGAGCGCGGCCGCGCCGGTGACGTTCGGCATCTGGATCCGGCTTTCGATGCGCATGACGCCGCCGGCCGGGGGCTTGAAGTCGGTGCGCTGGGTTTCGATCCGCGCCGACGTCCAGTTGCCGGAGCCGTCGCGCAACGGCGTGATGCGGAGGTTGCCGGCGCCGTCCTGGGAGAGGTTGGACGTGCTCGACGTGTAGTTCTGGATCTCGCCGGTACCCCAGTTGCCGGGGCCGCCGGGGTAGGCGTGGCCGGTGTCGATGATCCAGTTCGAGCTCGCGGGCAGGGTGCCGGAGCCGCCGGTGAAGTCGTCGGCGAAGACCGTGGTCCAGCCCGAGTCGGGCGGTGGGATGGAGGCGGCGGCGGGCATGGTCAGCGGGATGGCGATGACCGCGGCGCCGAGCACGGCACCTAGGGCGAATCTTCGGGAGTGGGGCATCGGGTACGACCTCCTCGTCGTCCGGATTTGTTGCCGATCGCAACAAAGCCCGTTCACGAGGAAACCCGACGCCCCACGTCAACTCCAGAGGCGTTACGCGGGAAGAGTGATCCAGGTCACAAATTCTGCCCGGAAGTACTCAAACCGGACAGCGGTTTCACTCGGTGCCTTTCGGATGCCCTGTACTCGCAAGGACCACCCAGACAACCCGCCTGCTCGGATCGGGGCAGTACCAGACCCGCCCGCCCGCAGTCACTTCGTACTGCCACTGATCGAGCGTCCGCCCACCGACTTCACGCGTGGCGAAGGCACCCTTCAACTTGTGCTGGCGCGCTGGATTTTCCGGAGACGTGGGGCGCTCAGTCAGGACGATCCACGCCTCCCACGTGTTCGACCTCGCCGCCTGACAAAGTGCTTCCCAGCCTTTCGCTGCCTCGGAGGTCGCGAAGCGTGCCTCCCAGCCACCAGGTCGCGCGGGCGGGGCGACTCGGTCGCCGCGTTTCGCGGGCACTGTTCAGATGTCCGTGGGACCCGGCACGGGACCGAAGTCTTCGTCGATCGGACCGGTGAGCTTGCCGGCGAGTGCCGGGTCGGCGTGAATGGCCGCGGTGCTGCGCCATTCGGTGATCGTCTGGGCGAGAACCGACCACTGCCCCAGCTCCGCGGAAGCCTGAAAGGCGCGCGCGAAGTCCCGGACGAACTGCGCGCGCTCCGCCTCGGGCAGGACATCCACCCACGGAAACTCGTCGAGGAGCGCCGCCGCCGCCACGTCCTGCGGCAGGTGAGCCAGCACGTTGCGCAGCGCACGCGCGGCCGCGACAGAGCCTTCCGAAGCCGAGTGCGCCCTGTCCTCCCTGGTCAGCAGCAGGGCAGCACCGTCGCGGCGACGGACTCGGACGTCGCCCTCGTCGGCGAGAGCAGCGACACTCTTGGGATCGCGCTGCAACTCGCTCCACTGCACCTCGGTGGTAGCCATGCAACTATTCTGAACTTTTTCAGAAGTCTTGGCAAGTCGTTCGTCAGAGGCCGAAGCGGGACCACGCCGCCTTCTGCGTCACCGCGTCCAGCACCGACGCCGCGGCCGGGGCGCCGATGCCGAGGCGGGCCAGCAGCGGCTTCTTCGGCTCGGCCACCGAGATGTCGGCGTCCGGGTAGCGCTCGGTGATGATCTGGCGGAGGCTGCCCAGACCGTCGATCAGGCCCCGCTCCAGCGCCTTCGCGCCGAGCCAGACGTCGCCGGTGAACAGGTCTTCCGTCTCCGTCAGCCGGTCGCCGCGGCGCTCCTTCACCCAGCTCACGAACAGCTCGTGGAGCTGGGTGTGCATCTTCTTCAGCCACTCGACGTCTTCGGGCTTCTCCGGCGAGAACGGGTCGAGGCGCGACTTGTTCGCGCCCGCCGTGTGCAGGCGCCGCTCGATGCCGAAGCGCTCCAGCAGGCCGGTGAAGCCGAAGCCGCCGCTGATCACGCCGATCGAGCCGACCATCGACGTGCGGTGCGCGTAGATCTCGTCGGCCGCGCAGGCCAGCCAGTACCCGCCGGAGGCCGCGACGTCCTCGCAGAACGCCAGCACCGGCACGCCCTTCTCGTCGGCCAGCTGCCGGATCCGCTCCGCGACCAGCCCGGACTGCGTCGGCGCGCCGCCCGGCGAGTTGATCAGCAGCGCGACCGCCTTCAGCCGGTCGTGGCCGAACGCCCTCGTCAGCGCCGTCTCGATGGCGGCGAGGTTGATCGCGCCCCTGGCCAGCGGGGACGGCGACGGCGTGATCACGCCGTGCAGCTTCACCACGGCCACGACGTCCTTGCGCTCCACGCGGTCGGCGAGCACCGGGATCCGCGAAGCCAGTTTGTCCGTAACGCTCATAAGGCCAGGCTAGCGGGATTCAGCCCATGGGGAGGATGCCGGAGCGCGTGCCGTTGACACCGTTCACCTCGGAGCCGTTGAGCTGGGCCGGGCCGCCCTGCGACGGGACGTCAGCTTGCGCGGTGTCGTTTTCGGAGCTGTAGTCCGGCATGTTCGGGCGGACGCCGGGGACGAACTTCGGCACCCGCAGCGTCACCTTCATGCCCGCGCCGGGCGCGGTCTCGACCATCACCGCGTAGTCGTTGCCGAAGACCTGCTGCATGCGCTGGCTGATGTTGCCGAGCCCGACGTGCGCGCCGGTGCTGTGCGCGTTCTTGACGTCCTTGAGCCGCCGCGGGTCCATGCCGATGCCGTCGTCCTCGACGCTGATCAGCGCCTCGGTGCCGTGGTCCTGCGCGATCACCGTGACGCAGCCGCCGCTGGGCTTGCTGGCCAAGCCGTGCTTGACCGCGTTTTCGACGAGCGGCTGGATGATCAGGAACGGCACGACGACGCTGAGCACCTCGGGCGCGATCTTCATCCGCACCTCGAGCCGGCCGCCGAAGCGGGCGTTCTCGATCGTCAGGTAGCGGTCGATGTTGCGCAGCTCCTCGGCGAGCGAGGTGAACATGCCCGACGAGCGGAACGAGTAGCGCGTGAAGTCGGCGAAGTCCTGAAGCAGCTCTCGTGCCTCTTCGGGGTCCGTGCGGATCAGCGCGGAAATCGTGTTGAGCGCGTTGTAGACGAAGTGCGGCGAGATCTGCGCGCGCAGCGCCTTGATCTCGGCCTGCTGGAGCTGCTGCTTCGACTCGTCGAGCCGGGACAGCTCGAACTGCGTGCAGACGAACTGGGCGACGGCGTCGGCCATCTGCACCAGCCGCCCGCGGGTGCGGCCGACGACGATCAGCGCCGCCTCGGTCTCGCCCTCGACCAGCAGCGGCACGATGACGGCGGTCTTCATCCGGCAGGTGCCCCGGTGGTTGCACGGCATCCGGTCGTGCGCGACGACCTCACGACGGTGCTTGCGGATCGCCGCGCCGATCGCGTCGACGAGGTCTACGTAGTGCTCGTTCGCCTCGCCGTCCCAGGACAGCAGCGTGCCCTCGCTGTCGGTGATGCCGACGGCGACGCAGTCGAGCATCTGCAGCAGCTGGGTGGTGATCTTGTCAGCGGCGTCCTCGTCCAGGCCCGAACGGAGGTTCGGCGCGGCCTTCGACATCCGGTGCACCGCCTGCAGCATGGCGTCCTCCACCACGCTGGCCGGTTTGCGCTGCTTCACGAGCAGCACGATCACCACGATGCCGAGCAGGGCCGCGACACCCCAGGGGACGACCTGCGCAAGCGGAAACCCGGACACGGCGTCCATGCTCTGCGCTCGACCAACCGGGTGCAAGGCCTGATCCCACTTTCTGTCCAACTGTGATGACCGAGGGTTGGAGTGACCCTACTAAGAGTCGGTTGACCAGCCGACCAGTCACAGTCCGCAACACGCGGGAGCGGCGTCCTGTTCCACCGGATCCGGCGAAAGTCCCAGGAAGAGGCCGGTTTCGCTGTCGGCGATCGCGGCGTCGCCGAGGTCCGGACCACCGGCGGCACAGCACGTGCGGCCGAACGGGGGAATCCCGGTGCGTGACGTGCTGACCACAGGTGTCACCTGGCTACTTGAGTAGCCGCGACATCCGGCGGTCGGCCAGTGGCTTGCCGCCCGTCTGGCAGGTCGGGCAGTACTGGAACGACTTGTCGGCGAACGAGATCTCGCGGATCGTGTCGCCGCAGACCGGGCACGGGAGGCCGGTGCGCGCGTGGACCCGCAGGCCCGAGCGCTTCTCGCCCTTCAGGCGCGCCGCCTTCTGGCCCACCGAGCGCCCGACCGCGTCGGACTCGATCTCGACGATCGCCTCCGCCAGGGTCTCCAGGGCGCCCTCGTCGAGCTTGCCGATCGTCGCGTATGGGGAGAGCTTCGCGCGGTGCATGATCTCGTCGGAATAGGCGTTGCCGATGCCGGCGATCAGCGACTGGTCGGTCAGCGCCCACTTCAGCCGGGTGTTCCTCCCGGCGAACAGCTCGCGCAGCTGGACGGCGTCCAGGGAGAGGGCGTCCGGCCCGAGACGCGCCACGCTCGCGATCTCCTGCGGGTCCTTCACGACCCACGCCGCGAGGCCCTTCTTCGTGCCCGCTTCGGTGAGGTCGAAGCCGGGCCCGGTGGCGGACTCGAGGTGCACGCGCAGCGAGATCGGGCCCTTTCCCGGCTTGAGCGGCGCCGCGGCCAGCCCGTCGGACCAGCGCAGCCAGCCGGCGCGCGCCAGGTGGACGACCAGGTGCAGGTCACCCGCGACGACGTCGAGGTGCTTGCCGTGCCGGGTCGCGCCGGTGATCTCGCGGCCGTGCAGGTCGGTCCACGGCGGGGTCGCCGTCTTCAGGACGCTCAGCGATGCGACATCGATGCGGAAGATCGTCCGGCCAACGGCGTTCTCGCGCAGGTGGTGCGCCAGGGCTTCGACCTCGGGCAGTTCGGGCATGCCCCCAGTTTCACCCCTTCGGCCGAAATCCGGTACCGGCTACTCGACCGGGTGCAGCGGCCCGTCGAAGTCCGGCAGCGAGTGGCGCTGGATCGTCTTGGAGATCTTCTTGACCTCACCCTGCACGGTGAACATGCCGCGGATGGTGCCGACCCAGCGCTCGGACGGCCGGTCGCCGGTCATGTCGCCCTCGGTCTCCGCGACCACCGTCCACGGCCGGCGCAGGATCCACCGCAGCGGGAAGAACAGCACGATGAGCAGCAGCGCCAGCAACACCCACGCGGGGATGTTGACCTCGTTCGGCGTCCACACCACGAGGATCACGGCCAGCAGCGCCGTCACGACGATCATCGCGATGCCGGGGCCGTAGCTGCCGGCGACGTCGTGCTCGAAGTCGTCGGCCGTCGCCGGTGCGCGCCATTCCATCTGGGCACGGACCACCCAGTCGCGGCCGTCTTCGCCGCGTACCAGCCGGTTCATTCAGTTGCCTCCCGGGGCGCCCGCAGGGTGAGCAGCACAACGGTACCGTGCCCGGGCTCGCCCGCGCGAGGGAGGAATCGGACATCCCACCCGGCGAAGTTGATCACCGCAGTTCAGGGAGCCGATGAGCCGGTCGACGCCGAATCCGCCGATTCGCCCGAACCAGTGACGCTGGAGGCGCTGCTCGGCCACGGCTTCCCGGACGTCGGCGTCACCGTCGTCGAGGGCTCGGTGGACGACGGTTCGGTGCCGGTCGGCTCCGGCTTGCCCGGCGCCGTCGTCGTGGTGCTCTCCGGACGGCCGGACGGCGACAGCTCGGGTGCGTCGGCGCTCTCCGGCACCGTCTCGTCGCTGGACTTCGTCATCTCCGGGCTCGAGGAGTCCAGCCGCGGCGACGTCGTCGAGTGGTCGGGCACGCCGAAGGTGGAGGACGACAGGTCGTCGCGCGGGGCGTCGCCGTTCGTGCCCTGGTCCGTCCCCGTACCGGCGTCCCCGGCCGGGACGTCGCCCGCCGGCAGGCCCGGCACCTCGTTCGCCCCCAGCTGGCGGCCGCCGGTGCGTTGCCGCACCGGGACGGTGACCCCCGTTCCGCGGCCGTTGAGCACGCCGAAACCGATCCGGGGGTTCTGCTGCGGCTGCGGGGGCGGCTGGTGGTGTGACTCGGTCGGCGGCACCACCACGAGCTCGGGCGCGCCGCCGGTCAGCCCGACGTCCTGCACCGGCGTCGTCCCGAACAGGACGGGACCGGCCGCGACACCGACGGCGCCCACGGCCGCGGTCGACGCCAGCGCGAGCCCGACCTTGACCTTCGACCCGACCAGCACGCCCTTGATCGTCGCGCCGAGCCCGGCCAGCGCGCCGCTGCCGCTCGCGGCGGCACCCGCCGCCGGCACCAGCAGCACCAGCACGCCGGCGTGCGCGCGCAGCGACGAGCAGACGTCGCGAAGTTCGTCCTGGGTGGCGCGGCACGACGGGCAGCCGTGCAGGTGCGCCTTGATCCGCTCGGCTTCGGCGCCGGTGACGCTGCCCGCGGTGAACCCGCCGAGCTTCTCGACGACCGCGCGGCACGAGTCCGGCCCGCGATTCACCGAAAGGTGTGCCTGCAGGTACGCCGCGCGCAGGCCCTGACGGGCACGCCGGGCCAGCGCCGCGGTGGCGTTCGCGCTCAGCCCGAAGTGGGGGGCGACCATGGCGGGCTGCTCGCCCTCGACCTCGGTCTGCCACAGGACGGTCCGCCAGCGCTCGGGCAGGCTGGTGAACGCGGTCGTGATCAGGGTGTGCTCGGCCGTGCGGGCGTGCGTGTCGGCACCCGCGCCGGCGCGGAAGGTCAGCTCGTCGTCGGAAACGGGGACGTCGCGGCGGGCGCCGTGCCACTCCCAGGAGACGCGGCGGGCGACGGTCAGGAGGTAGGCGCGGACGTAGTCCCTGGGGCCGGCGCCCCGGCGGAGGGCCTGGAGCACGCGGAAGAACGTCTCCGCGGTGATGTCCTCGGCCTCGGACCGGTCGGAAGCCAGGCTCTGCGCGAGTCTCCGGACGGCGGCGGCGTGCAACTCGAACAGCTCCCCGAACGCGGCGTCTTCGCCGTTTCGAAGTCGTTGCAGCAGTGCCTGCTCGTCGGATTCCGAGGCCGCTGGTGGCGGCGCCGTGCCCAGCTCGGTCATCCGGCCCGGCACCTCCTCCCCGAAGGTCTCCCCATTCGGTCGAATGGGGACACCATACGGAGGGAATCAGCCGTCGTCACCCCTTGTACGCCAGCTGTGACACCGAAGCACCGGGTCAGGGCACCGGGGGACCCGCTCATCGGAGCAGTGTCGGCAGGGTATAGAGTTCTCCCATCAGCAAGGCAGTGCGGATGTAGCGCAGCTGGTAGCGCATCACCTTGCCAAGGTGAGGGTCGCGGGTTCGAATCCCGTCATCCGCTCAAGATCGAAGAACCGCTGCTCGGGCCACCCGGGCAGCGGTTCTTTGTCGTTGGGCTCCCGGTCCCGGCTCGCGGGTGACCGTCGGCCGGAGGTCCCCGTTACTTCCCGGCCGGGTCCGTCCGGATTCGGCAACTGTTTTCATCTGGCGTTCCGGCCGCGTTCCCGCGATGCCACCTCTTCGGGTGATGCGCGTGCTGGACGCCGACGGCCGTTTCGCTACACCACGGGGGTCTGGAAGGGATCGTGCTCGGCGAGGAGCTTGTCGAGCCGGGCCTGGTCGACGCGGGAGACCACCGAGGTCTCCTCCTGTCTGTCGCGCACGCACTTGGCGAGCGTGAAGGTGGAGGTGACCAGGTAGAGCGCGCCGAGGGCGAGGAAACCGCGGATCCAGCCGTCGACCGGCAGGTACGCGATCCCGCCGATGACCGCCGCCATCGCCAGGCCGAACGAGATCGCCGCCTGGATGTAGAAGGCCGTCGTGGTGGGGGACGAAGTTCCGGATTTGGTCATGTGACCACGGTCTCGCCGGGTCCCGCGGGTGTCTTGAGCAGTACTACTCAGCCGCGGTTGCGATGTGGCTACAGCTCGTAGACGTCCAGGACCGTCGGGGCCACCGGGGTCAGGTGGGGGTCTTCGCGTTCCGTCACCTGGCCGCGTGCCATGCGGTACACGCGGAACTCGTTGTCGTGCTCGGGGTCCTGGTCGTCCCAGATGTGCAGGAGGCCGTACGAACCCGGGGCCAGCTCGCCCGCTCTGGTGAACAGCTCCAGGAGCTCCGGGGCCAGGCGGCCGCCGTGCTTGTCGAAACCCGCGAAGTGGAGCATCGGCATGCCCGCGCTCCAGCGGAGGTCGACCAGGTCGAAGTCACCCGCGTCGCGGATAGCGCGGTGTACGCGGTCGACCAGGCGCTCCAGGAGCGCCGCGTCGTCGTCGCCGCTCGCGGTCGCCTGGATGGTCACCCAGCCGTGATATTCGAACACCCGCAGAACGGTAGCAAGAGATCAACCGCGAGCTCAGCGGGCCAGCGCGGACGGCTTCCCGTCACTGCGCAGGACGTTCGTCAGCACCCCTTCGCCGTGCCGCTCGAACGCCGGCACCAGCTTCTCGCCGAACACGCAGAGCGTGCGCTCCCAGGGGTGGCCGAGCGTGCCGAACGAGAAGTCCGCGGACAGGAACAGGTGGTAGTCCGCGCGCGGGAACACCTGCACCGGCCAGCGCGCGCCCGGGGTCATCAGGTGCGGGCGGAGGCGGTAGGACTGGTGCTGCCAGTGCAGCGCCCACATCCAGTCGTCGGGGCCGCAGGCCTCGCGGAACGCGGCCAGCGCGATCGCCGAGACCTGGTGCTCCTCGACGGCGTACGGGCCTAGGCGGAACTCGGCCGAGGCGCGGTCCAGGTCGCCGGGCGAAAGGTCCCAGGTCCGCGAGGGCGACGGCTCGCGGAAGCCCGGCCAGGCGTGGGCGTAGGTGCTCGGCCAAAATCCCAGCTTGTCGTACACCCAGTACCAGGCGGGTTCGTCGGCGACGCGGGAGACGGCTTCCCAGGCAGCATTCACTGTTACGACCTCTGACTCGGCCGGGCACGAAAGAACACGCGAAAGCTTCGTGTTCGGCCTCCGGTTTGTCCAGTCCTCATTCGCTCGCCGCGAACTGTGTCACTCGACCGGGTGGGTTCTGCCAGATTGTCACCATGCGAGTCCTCTTCGTCCACGGTGCGTTCGTCAGGGACGGCGCCTGGTGGTGGCAGCCGACGGCGGACGTCCTCGCCCGGCACGGTCTGCGCAGCTCAGCGGCGGTGCTGCCGAGCTGCGAGGCCGAGCCGCGCGGCGATCTCCACGACGACGCCGCGGCCGTCCGCGCGCTGCTCGACGCCTCCGACGAGCCTGTTCTGCTCGTCGGACACTCGTACGGAGGGATGGTGATCACAGAAGCCGGGAACCATCCCGCGGTCCGCCGGCTCGTCTACGTGACGTCGTTCCTGCCGGACGCCGGCGAGGCGCTCGCGGACTTCGGCGCCGCCGAGCCACTCGAACACCCGCCCCCGGTGCACGTCAGCCACGGCGACGGCACCGCGAGCGTCCGGGAGGAATTCGTGCGGCCGCTCTTCGCCCAGGACTTCGACGACGCCACGTACGCCGGCGCCGCGGCCCGGCTCACGGTCCAGAACGAGGCGGTGTTCGGCCAGCGGACGACGACCGCCGCGTGGCGCGAGATCCCGTCCACCTACATCGTCTGCGCCGAGGATCGGGCGACGCTGCCCGAGACGCAACGAGACCAGGCCCAGCGCGCGACCGAGGTCGTCGAGCTGCCCGTGCCGCATCACCCGTTCGTCACGCGGCCGGACCTGGTGGCCGAAGTGCTTCAGACGATGACGTAGCCCATCAGGAACTCCTTGGTCTTCCCCTCGCAGCCGGCGTCGAGCGAGTCGAAGTGGCTCGCGCCCGCGTTGCAGCGGTAGAGCGCCCGCGCGCCCGCCCAGGAGGGCGGGTTGGCGTAGAGGTGCCCGAGCAGGCCGAGTGACTGCTGGCCTTCGCACTTGCCGCTCTGGTCGGTCGAGGTGAACCAGTCCTTCTGGTCCTTCACCTTGCAGGCGAACAACTTCCGCGTGCCGGGTTCGGCCGTCGCGACGAGCGCACCGAACACGCCCTCCTTGGTGAAACCGGCCGGCGGGCCGACTTTCTTCGTGCCGCTGAAGTGCCCGCCTTCAGGGTGGTGGTAGCGGATCAGCGGCACCTCGGCCGGGTGCGGCTTGTCGCCGGCGGTCGACGACGGCGGTGGCGTGGCGGAACTCGCGCCGGGCAACACGGACGCGCTCGGCGACGTCGTGGGCTTCTTGGTGCTGGGTTTCTTGGTCGTCGACGGCGCGGCCGACGACGTCGAAGCCGGACCCGGAGCACCCGCGGCGACCGGCGTGGTGCTGTCGGGCTTGAGGAGGAAGATCGCGCCGAGAGCCGCGATCACCGCGACCGTCACCCCGGTCAAAACCAGCGGCAGCCGCTTCTTCCGCGGCGGCTTCCAGTCCACTGTGGTCGGTGACGGCGCGGCCGCCTTCGCCGTCACCGGCTCGAAGACGATCGTCGGCAACGACGCCGGGTCGACCGCCTGCGTCGGCGAGTCGGCGATCGCGCTGCGCGCGGCGGAAAGCAACCCCCGCAGCCCGGCCGCGCCCAGCCGGTCCGAAGCGGACTGCGTGAGCAATCCGCGGACGGCGTCGGCGAGCGGCCCGCGGCAGCGCTCCAGCACCGGCTGGTCGTACATGATCGCGTGCAGGGTCGCGGCCGTGGTGGTGCGCTGGAAGGGCGCCCGGCCTTCGGCGGCGTGGAAGAGCGTCGCGCCCAGCGACCAGAGGTCCGACGCGGGCGACGGCCCGGCCCCGGCGAACAGCTCGGGCGCCATGTAGCCGGGCGAGCCCATGACGCCGCCGGTCTGTGTCAGCGAAGGGTCGTCCATCGCCCGCGCGATGCCGAAGTCGGCGAGCTTCACGCGGTCGCCGGGCAGCACCATGATGTTGCTGGGCTTGACGTCCCGGTGTACGACGCCGGCCGCGTGCGCGCTCTCCAGCGCGCTCAGCACCTGCAGGCCGAGCGCGGCGACGCGGTCGTTCGCCAGCGGTCCTTCGCGCCCGACGACGTCGGCGAGCGTCGGCGCGATCACCAGTTCCATGACGATGAAGGTCGCGCCGTGCTCGCTGACGACGTCGTAGACCGTGACCACACCGGGGTCGTTGAGCCGCCCCGCGGTGCGCGCCTCGCGCATGACCCGCTCGAGGTGCGCCGGCGACGCGCCCGGCGGGGTGGCCAGTTCCTTCAGCGCGACGGGCCGCCCGAGCACCTTGTCCTCGGCGCGCCAGACGACGCCCATGCCGCCCCGGCCCAGCTCCGCCGAGATCGCGTACCGTCCCGCGACCAGTCTCATCGTCGCCCCCCTGACGCTCGGGGGCGATGCTAAGGGAGGCGCCGGACGACCCCGGCGCCTCCCCGGCTCAGGCGGCGTCCCAGAGCGTGAGGAACGCCGAAGCCTCGGCGCGGGCCCAGGGCCGCAGCCGTTCACGGTCGCGGGCGGAGAGCTGGAACTCCTTGCTCCGGCGGACGTCGACGACCAGCGCGTGGCCGCCCGGCAGGACGTCCGGCATCGCCTGCTCCAGCACCCACAGCGCCAGCTGCGCCGAGTCCTTCGTCAGCGGTTCCTCCTTGAAGTAGAGCCAGGTCGCGTACCGGCGGCCGTCGCTCTTGCGAAGCCCGAGGTGCGGGCTCACGCCGATCTCGAGGTCCCCGATCCGGCAGCGGCCGCGCCCGACCTCGACCAGCCGCGGCGACTTCCGGCCGAGGTACCGCAGCCAGCCTTCGGCTATCGCGGCGTAGTGCGGTTTCGTCCGGTCGTCGGCGGCGTTGACGAGGGCGCGCAACGCCGTCGCGTCCTGCCCGGCCGCCCGCCCGGACCGCACGGCGTTCGCCGCCCTCCGGTAGTAGTTGAACGCCGCTCGCGCCGGGTCTTCGTACAACCGGCGCTGCCGCCGGACGAACGACGACCGCGACGGACCGGTACTCGCGCTGTAGCCCACGAACGTGGGCAGGGTGATGTAGGCCATGGCCCTGCCTTCCTCCATCACGCCACCCGCGGGTGCGGGCGGCATCTCCCCTGGACAACGCCCATTTTAGAACATATGTACGACAGTTTTCGGCGTCCGACGAGGTGACAGCCGCGAACTCGGGCGTGAGGATCCGGCGAACCGGCCGTCGGCTATGGTGAACGAGTGTCGGTGCACTTGAGGGGCGGGGAGCCGGAGAAGCGGATCCAGCCCCTCTCGGTCCACGAGGCTTGGTTGCCGAGGGACCACTCGATGTACCGCCCGCGCCACGGCCGCCAGCGGATCGCCCTGGTCTGCGCGGTCATCTTCTTCCTGACGCCCGTGGTTTCGCTCGGCCTGTTCGGCCCGCCCGCCGAGTTCGAAAACCGCAAGCTCCACGACTTCCCGAGCCTGTCCGACGGCTGGGGCTTCTTCGGCGGGCTCAGCGCCTGGGCGACCGACTGGCTGCCCGGCCGCCAGGCCGCCATCCAGGCCGAAGACGGGATCAGCCGGTCCGTGTTCGGCGAGCCTCCGGCGCTGGGCGCGAAACCCCCCGCACCGGGGGTCGGCCCGGTGCCGAGCCAGCCGCCGCCCGCCCGCCCGGAAACCGGCCAGTCGCAGGGGCAGACCAACAGCAACTACCCGCCGGTCGTCGAAGGCCGCGACGGCTGGCTGTTCCTCGGCAACGACCTGTACGCCAAGTGCAACCCGATCATCCCGCCGGCCACCGTGGTGGACGAGCTGCTCGGGTTCCGCCGGGCGGTCGAGGCGTCGGGACGGCGGCTGGTGCTCATCGTGCCGCCGGACAAGTCGGACATCTTCCCGCAGTACCTGCCGGACCAGTACCCCGGCAAGGACTGCGCCCCGGTCGCGGCCCGGACGATGTGGCAGCGCCTCAACGACGACGTCGGCTACCTGGACCTGCGCGGGCCGCTGCTCGCCGAGTCGCAGCGCCAGGGGTCCCCGATCTACTTCAAGCAGGACACCCACTGGCAGTTCCACGGCGGACTCACGATGGTCCGGGCCTTGGCCGAGGACCTGCGTCCCGGCGTCACCGGCACCTGGCGGACCGCGCCGAAGGAGAAGTTCGACAAGCAGACGGATCTGCCGCCGCTGATCGGCCGCACCGGCAGCGAGCCCGCCGAGCTGGAGAGCCTGGCCCCGGACGGCGGCGCCGACCGCACGCGCACCTTCTTCGGCCAGCCGAACACCGTGCCCATCGAGCTGCACGGCCCGGCGGTCCCCGGCACCGTCCCCGACAAGGTCGCGATGATCGGGGACTCGTTCACCGGCTTCGCCAACATGTACTTCGCGGCCGCGTTCACGGACATGACGATCATGCACTCCGACTACGTCTCGCAGGACACGGCGGCGGCCGCGGCGAAACTCGCCGACAGCGACGTCGTCGTCGTCGAAATCGCGGAACGCAACCTCATCGGCGGGCAAAGCCCTATTCTGGCCCCGGCCGTGGTGAAGACGCTGAGTGAGCAGCTCGCGAAACATCCCCGGCAGTGAGCGCGCGCCAGCGCATGGACGAAGGAATCGGATGATCGTGCGGGAGCTGCCGTGGCTCGCCGGTGTGGACACCGGCAGTGCCTCGATCACCGCCGGCCGGGTCGCGGTCGGCGGCTGGCTGGTCTCGCCGAGCGGGCCGGACGGCAGCACCGTCCGGCTCGGCGGGCAGATCGCCCGGGTGCACTGGGAGCCCGGCACGACGGCCGTGCCCGGCGTGCCCGTGGACTGGCCGACCTGGGTCTGGCGGGCCGAGGTCGACGTGGACCAGCCGGCCGGCGTCGAGGCGACGGTCACCGCGCCCGACGGCACCGAGCTCAGCCGGGCGGCGGTCTGGCCGGAGAGCAGCTACCGGATGCCCACGCAGCTGGGGGAGATCGACTTTCCGGCGGCGGACGCCGAGCTCGCCGGCGACCTGGTCGTCGTCTCGGGGTGGCTGCTGCTCGACGGCAGGCTGCCCAGCCGGATCGAGGTGGAGGTCGACGGCGCCGCTCCGCAGCGCGCCCGGCTGATGCTGCCGCGGCCGGACGTCACCCGGAACCTGCCGGGCCAGGTCCGGCAGGCCGGGCTGAGCGGGTACGAGGCCCGCGTGCCCCTGCCGCTGGCCCCCGGCGACCGGCGGAAGGTGAGCCTGCGGGTGCGGGCCTGGACCCGGGACGGGCGCGAGTGGACCTCGCCGGTCCGGTACGCGACGCTGCGCCGCCGGGCGGCGGACCGGCGCGACGCCGAGGCCGCGGCCCGCGCGTCGGCGTTCAGCGAAGAGCTGCTCGGCCGCGTGAAGGCCGCCGTGGACGCCAACCACGTCCTGGTCGTCACGCACAGCCTGCGCGTCGGCGGCGGCCAGTTCTGGCTCAGCGAGCTGCTGCGCCACCTGGTGGGCACGCACGAGCACAAGGTCACGCTCGTCTCCCCCGAAGACGGGCCGCTGCGCGCGGAGCTGGAGGACCTCGGCGTCACCGTGCACGTCACCGGCCATCACCGCGTCCAGGACGCGACGCAGTACGCCGCCTACGTCAGTGAGCTGGCCATGCTGGCCACCGCGTCCGGCGCCGGGGTCGTGCTGGTGAACACCCTCGGCATGTTCGCCGGGGTCGAGGCGGCGAAGCGCGCGGGCCTGCCGGTGGCGTGGGTCATCCACGAAAGCTTCAGCCTGGAGGACTTCGCCTACCTGAACTGGGGCATGGACGGGCTCGACCCGCTGGTGCGCGAGCGCTGGGAGCACTGCCTGGCGGACGCCGACACGCTCCTGTTCGTCGCCGACGCCACGCGCGAGATGTTCCTGCCCCGATCGCGGCCGCGGCGGTGCGTCACCGTCCGGTACGGCATCGACCTCGTCCCGGTCCAGCAGGCGCAGTACGCCACCAAGGAAGAGGCCCGGCGCGAACTCGGGCTGCCGGAGACGGCGACCGTGCTGCTCAACATCGGCGTCAGCGAGCCGCGCAAGGGCCAGGCACCGCTGCTACTGGCCTTCGAGCAGGTCCGGGTGACGCACCCGGACGCCCACCTGGTGATCGTCGGGACCCACGAGTCGCCGTACTGCGACGCGCTGCAGGACTACGTCGAGGCGGCCGGGCTGAGCGGTTCGGTCAGCCTAGTGCCGATCTGCCGCGACCCGCGGCAGTGGCTGCGCGCGGCGGACCTGTTCGTCAACAGCTCCGACATCGAGTCGCTGCCCCGCTCGATCCTCGAGGCGATGGCGTTCGGCCTGCCCGTGGTGGCCGCCGACGTCTTCGGCACCCGCGAGATCGTCAGCGACGGCGAAAGCGGCTGGTTGTTCCTGCCCAACGACCTCAACGCGCTGACCGTCGGCCTGCTGCGGGCGCTGGACACGCCGCCGGAGGCCCGCGAGCGGATCGCCGAGCGGGCCCGGGCCGGCGTCGGCGCTTTCCTGGACTCCGCGCACTACGGGCAGGAGTTCTCCACCATCTTGAAGAGCCTCGCCCGAGGCACCGGTACCGAGGAACGGGACGCATGAGCTCCGAAGATGGCACAGGCGCGGTCGACCGCGAAGCCGAAGACGCACCGGTCGAGTACGCCGTGCCGGCGTCCGTACGGGCCGAGCTGCTGCAGCTGCGCGCCGAGCGCTCGGTGCTGATGGCCGAGCGCGAACGGCTGCTCGGCCGGCTCCGCGGCGCCGACGCCGACCTGCGCGAGGCCCTGCGCGTGCAGGAACGGCTGGTCGAGGACGCCCGCGCGAACGACGACCTGCGGCGGCAGGTCGACGAGGCCTCCGAGGCCCGCGTCGAGCTGGACGCCCTGCGCCGCGACCGCGATCTCGCCCGCCAGGAACTGGACCGCACCCGGCTGGAGCGCGACCAGCTGCGGATGGACCTGCTGCAGGCCGAGCTCACGCTCCACGGCGCCGACCTGCCCGAGATCGCGCCGACGGACGACCGGGACGCGGCACAGCTGCGCAGCCGGATCGCCGAGCTCGCCCAGGAGCTCGAAGCGCACCGGCAGACGATCAGCTGGCGGGTCACCGCGCCGCTGCGCACGGTCCGCCGGAAGACCCGCTGACGGTGGCCGATCCCCGACTGGTGCTGGCGTCCGCGCCGGGCGGCAGCGCCTTCATGGAAGAGCTCTTCGAAGTCGTCGCCGACGCCGTGCGCACGGCGGGCGGCCGGGCCGAGACGCACGTCGGTCCGCTGCCCGAAGGGGACGACGACACGGTGTTCGTCGTCGTCCCGCACGAGTACCTGGTGGTGCTGCCCGAGCGGCAGCGGCCCCGGCCGGACCAGCTGCGCCGCACGATCGCGTTCTGCGTCGAGCACCCCGGCACGCGGACCTTCGACACCAGCGCCGCCCTGCTCCCCGAGTTCGGCGGCGCGGTGGACATCAACGCCGACTCCAGCAGCGAGCTGGTGCGGCGCGGCCACGACGTCCGCCGGTTCCAGCTCGGCTACACCCCGCTGTGGGACCGGTGGGGCGGTGACCCGGACGCGCCGCGCGACATCGACGTCACCTACCTCGGCACCGCCGAGCACCGGCGCTCCGCGTTGCTGGCCCGCGCCGCCCGCGACCTGGACGACTTCGAGGTCCGGCTGCTGACGCCGCCGCACGAGCCGATGGTCAAGCCGCGCCCGGACTTCCTGATGGGCCGGGCGAAGCACGAACACCTGGCCCGCAGCCGGGTGCTGCTGAACCTGCACCGCGAGGCGTCCCGGGCCCTGGAGTGGGTGCGGGTGCTGGAGGCGGCCTGCAACGGCTGCGTCGTCGTCACCGAGCCCAGCCGCGACCTCGCGCCGTTCACCGCCGGGCAGCACCTGCTGGTGGCCCGGGAAACCGTCGTGGGCGCGGCCACGGCGGCGATGCTGCGCGACGGCGAACTGGAGCGGTCGATCCGCGCCGAGGCCTACCGCTTCGTCAAGGAAGAGCTGGACATGGGCCCGTCGGCCCGGGCCCTGCTGGAGCTGGCCGCGGACCTCGCGGAGCGGCACGGGGCGCCGGTTCGTTCGGAGCGTCCGCTCCGCAAAGCGGCCGCGGTCGTCGTGCCGGCCGAGGGGCCACTGGCCGTGGACACCCCGAGCTGGGACCCGCGGTTCCTCGGCGAGTCCTCTCTCGGCGCCGAACCCGGCCCGGACCGGCGGCTCGCGGCCCGGCTCACCGTGGAGCGCGCGGAAACCGCCCGGCGCACGGACGGCGGAGTCCTCACCCCGGCCGCACTGCCCCTCACGCCGGGGACCGCGACGCGGGCGGACGACCTCGACGTGCTCGTCGTCCGGCGGGTCGCGGACCCGGGTGTCGCCGCGCTCGTCGACGACCTCGCTCGCGGGACGACGGTTCCGGCGCGGGTCCTCGTCTGCCAGGACGGCACCGCGGAGCCGCCCGGGCCGAAGCCCTACGACGTGCTCCACCACCCCGTTCCCCGGGGCACCGGCCACGCGTACAACCGGCTCCTCGCCGCGTCCGACGCCGACCTGCTGCTGGTGCTCGACGCGGGTGTGCGATGCTCGCCCCACCTGGTCGAACGGCTGCTCGCCGCGGTGCGGGCGGGCGCGGACGTGGCCCACGGCCCGGTCGCGGACGCCGAGCGGGGCCTGGTCGGCGCGCTCCCGCCGGAGGCGCGGCGGCTGGCCCGGCTGCCCTACCTGGGGAGCGGCTACCTGGTCCGGCGGACCGTGCTCGAGAAGCTCGGCGGCTGGCCGGAAGACCCGTGGTCGGAAGGCTTGGAGCACCACAGCTTCTGGCTCGGGGTCGCCGGCCGGGGCGACCGCACGGAGCTGGTGCAGCAGGTCCTGCTGTCCCGCACGGTGCCGGACCCGCCGGCCCGGCCACTCGACCTCGATCCCCAGCGCGCCTGGGCCGCCGCCAACGCGAAACGGTAGGACATGGACAGAACCGAGACGACGGACGTGCTCCCGGCGATCACGGCCGAGCGCCCCGCTCCGCCGGAGGCACGCCCGGAACCGGCGAAGCCGGCCGACTCCGGGTCGCTGCCGTCGTTCATCCCGCAGCTGACCGGGGTCCGTGCGCTGGCGGCGCTCTGGGTGCTGACGTTCCACTTCCGCCCGGAGCTGGTCTCGTCGTTCCCGTTCCTCGGCCGGCTGGCGCCGCTGTTCGACGCCGGGCACCTCGGCGTCGACCTGTTCTTCGTGCTCAGCGGCTTCATCATGACCTACACCCACCTCGACCGGATGACCGAGCCGTGGACACCGCGCAAGGCGCTCGGGTTCCTCTGGCTGCGCCTGAGCCGGATCTGGCCGGTGATGTTCCTGGTGCTGCTCGGCTGGGCGCTCTACCGCGCGTACTCGCTGCAGGCCAACGCCGACGCGAGCATCCAGGCGGCGGCCAGCCCGGCCCGGTTCCTCGAGCACGTCCTGCTGATCCAGGGGTGGTTCATCGAACCGGACCAGTGGAACCCGGTGGACTGGTCGCTGAGCGCGGAATGGCTGGCGTACCTGGTGTTCAGCGTCGCGGTCGCGGTGCTGGCCAAGATGCTGCAGACGGTTCGCCTGCGCTCGCTGGTGCTGTGCGCGCTGGTTTCGGTGTTCCCGATCGTCGCGATCGGGGTGACCATGGAGGACGGCAGCGACCTGCTGCTGTTCAACAACGCGCTGGTGCCGGGGATGATCCCGCTGCGCGTCCTGACGGAGTTCTTCGGCGGGGCGTTCACCGCGTTGATCGTGATGCGTTGCGGCCGTTCCGCGCGGCTGCCGTGGTTCCTGCGCCCGACGCTGGTGTTCGCGGTCATCGTCGCGGTCATCTTCCTGGTGCAGCACTTCGACCCGTTCCGCCGCTACAACATGGGCCTGGACTGGCGGATCAACGGCCACCTGATGTGGGGCTCGGCCGAGACGGTGGTCGTGGTGCCCCTGTTCCTGCTGCTCATCGGCACCCTCGCGGTCAGCAGCCGGGAACCGTTGTCGTGGCTGCTGCGCACGAAGGTCCTGATCTGGGGCGGCAAGATCTCGTTCGCGTTGTACCTGGTCCACTGGCTGGTCATCGACGTGATGCGGCACGTCATCCAGACCAAGCTGAAGCTGACGGACATGCCGACCAGCTGGGAGTACCGGCTGATCGTGCTCGGCTTCCTCGCGCTGACCGTCCTGATCGCGCACGTCCTGCACCGCTACTTCGAGGAACCGACCCGCCGCGCGATGCGCCGCATGCTGCCGGAGTCCATGCGCGCCTGAGGGTTCAGCGACCGACCGGCTCGGCGAGCCGGTCGGTCCAGGCCTGGCGCAGCTCGGCGGTCCGCTCGGCCAGGTAGCCGGCGTCGCAGCGGCCCGCCTGGCGGACGACCTGGAAGCGCGCCTCGACCGCGGTGGCCCGCAGCACGGCGGCTTCGTCGAGCTCGAGCCGGTGGCACAGGTCGCGCACGACGTCTCCGACGGTCGGCCCCGGCGCGTGGCCGCCGCGGGCCAGTTCGTCGGCGGTGATCAGGACGCCGCGGGCGAGGACGTCGGCCGCCGTGCACCCGTCGACCGACCACTCGAGGTCGATCGGGACGAGCTCGGACGGAGTCACGAGCAGGTTCTGCGGCGTCAAGTCCCACAACCGCGGGCCGAGCTCCCCGGCCCGGGCGACGACGAGATCGCGCCAGCGGGTGAACAGTTCGGTCCGCCGCCCGGGGTGCGCCATCGCGAGCTCGAGCACGGTCGGCGCGTCCAAGACTTCGTCCACTGTGGACACGATGCGGACACCGTGGGCGGCGGCGGGGTGCGCGGCCAGCGGCGTCCGGCGCACGCGCAGGACGTCGCCGTCTCGTTCCACGACCGACCGGGTGCAGAAGTCGGCGGCCCGGTCCGTGCTGAAGAAGACGGCCAGCGCGCCGTCCTGCCAGAGCCGCTCCTCGCCGTCCTTCGCGGCCAGCACCAGGAACGAATTGCTGTGGTGCGGCGCCAATCCGGCGTCCACGAGCTCACTCCACACGCGCTGCTCGTCCACGACGCGGTCCCCGCTGCCCGTCCAGTCCGGGCTGGGGAACCCCGGCAGCTGCGTGGCCAGCCGGGGCCGGGTGGCGAGCAGCTCGTCGGACAGCACGGCTCGCGTCAGCTTGTAGTCCGGGAACGCGCCGAGCACGGTCGTGCCGGCGAACCCGGCGCGGGCCACCAGGTCCAGGAGCCGGTTGCGGGAGAACGTCCGCGCGACACCGCCCGCCGGGTACCCGGCGACGCCGTCCCACGGGATGCCGGTGTGGTCTTCGGCGGCCCCGCAAAGGTATTTGACGCCCAGCTGGTTCTCGATCGCGAGCACCAGCGTCCCGCCCGGGCGCAGCCGCGCGTGCGCCGCGCGCAGGAAGCCGACGTAACTGTCGTCGTCGTTGCCGCCCGCACCCACGTACTCGAGCACGCCGACGACGACCACGACGTCGTACGCCTCGGTCGCGGGAACGTCTTCGATACCACCGATGAAGACCTCGACGTCACCGAAGTCGCGAGTCCGGGCCCGGGCGCCCCGCGCGCGGCTCGGCACCGGCTCGACGGCGTCCACGGACCCGCAACACTCGGCGAGGTAACGGGTCACCGCGCCGGTGCCGCAGCCGATCTCCAGCACCGCGGCGCCCTCCGGCAACCGCAAGCCGCGCAAGACGTTCGCCCGGCCGTGATCGAGGTGGTAGCGCTCGGGCCAGGTGCGCGCGGCAAGGGTCAGCTCGTCGCTGAGGGACCCGCGGTCCTGCGCGTTCTCCAGCAACGCCGTGACGAAGTCCTCGGCGCCGTCGGCGTAGTCCGAGACGCCGGTCGACAGCACCGTGCAGCCGTGCTCGTCGTGGTCGACGAGGGACCGGAGCGGCGTGGTCACCCGGGCACCGGTCACGAGTTCGGAACGTTCTCCAGCATCGCCTTCATGACGCCCTGGAACTCCTTGGTCACGGCCGTGTCCGTGGCGGGCGCCTGGTTGACGTCGATGCGCAGCACGGCGGCGCCGGAGACGTACACCGCGCGGTAGGCGGTGTGGTCAGACAGGACCGCCTTGAAGACCGCGACGGACTGCGGGAGCCCGGCGTGGTCGCCGACCGGCTGGAGGTTCGTGCTCGCCGCCGGCTTCTGCATGGCCTTCGCGAGGCGGTTCGCGTCCTCGACACTCTTGGTGTTCACCAGCAGGACCGAATAGTCGAACGGCGTGTTGGTCGACGCCTGGCAGGTGACGTACGCGGAGCCGGTGGACTTGATCGAGTCCGCCTCGGCCGCGGTCAGGAACTCCTTGTCGACGGCGTCGTCGACGCCCATCGTGCCGTTCTTCTCACTGGCCTTGCCCGGCATCGGCGGCACCCGGGTCGGCGCGACGCTCGGCGGCGGTGCGGTGGTCGACGGCGCCGACGTCGGGCTGTTCGACGTGGACGGGTTCGCGACGGAGTTCGAGTCGCCGCGCAGGCCGAACCACCAGATGGCGAAGCCGGCGAGCAGGACGACCAGCACGGCCGCAACGATGCTGATGCCCTTCTTCTTGCCGGACTTGCTCTTCGTCTCGAAGTAGGACTCGGGGCCCTGGCGCATCCAGCTCAGGTCGTTCGCACCGTGCTGCGCTCCGGCATCGCCGCCGCCCCACGGCGGCGCGGCGGACCCCGGCGGCACCTGGTTCCAGCCCGGCTGCGCGGGCGGCTGCTGCGTGTATTCGCCGTAGTTCGGCTGGTACTCGCCGGTGTTGCGGACCACCTGGGTGCGCTCGGGGCTGTCGTCGGTGTTCGGCGGCGGCGCGAACCCGCCGGGCGGCGAGAACGGCTGCGACTGCACCGGCGGCACGAAGGCGGTCGCTCCGGCACCACCGGGCTGGGCCTGCTGCTGCGCGTGCCAGGCCACCGCCTGGGTGCGCTCGGCGTCACCGCCCGCCTGGTTCGGCTGCGGGATCCCGCCGGGCGGGCTGATCGGAGTGATCACCTGGGTCTCGTCCGCACTGGACGTCGACGGCTGCTGCGGCAGCTGCTGGTTCTCCACGCCGACGGCCGACGAAAGCACCTGGTCGCGCCGGAGCCGGTAGTCGTCCGCGGACAGTTTTCCCGCCGCGAGCTCCTCGTCGAGCCGACGCAGCTCCTCCTGCCAGGACACCAGGAGCCCCCTTATTCCGGTCCGATCGGCCGGCCACCGGCCGATCCGACTTCGCCTGTCCGAATGCCATGCACATTGTGCACTTCAAGCCACCCCGGCCGACCTGCGGGTCCCCTTGTCACCCGGGCGCCCGCGGCCGGCCGTTCAGCCGGGCGGCAGGACGGCCGTGACGCTGTCGCGGATCGCCTCGAGCCGGACCCGCAGCTCGGCCGAATCCCCGGTTTCCCGCTGGGACACGCCGACACCCACCACGACAGCTCCCGAGGAGTACCAGAGGATGGCGACCCAGCCGTCGCTCCCCCGCTGCGTGTACATCAGGTCGTCGTCGGTGGGGCCGATCCGGGTGGCGGCCAGGTGCGCCCCGGAGAGGTTGTTCCGCAGCGCCGCCGCGAGGTGCTTCGCGTCGAAGACGGACAGCGTCGGGATCGCCATCAGCAGGTTCCCGTTCCGCGCCTTCGCTTGGTCGGACGACGCGCGGAAGATGATCTCCCGGGCGTTGTGGGCTTGAAGCTGCTTCGCGTCGGCTTGGGTGATGACCTTGGCCTCGAGCGCCTTGTCGACCGACATCGTCGAATTGGCGTCGTTCGGCTTGCCCGGCAGCGCCGGCAGCCGCTCGGCGAGCGGGATCGACGGGTCGAGGGCGCTGTTCGTCGGCGGCGCGGCGGTCGTCGGCATCGGCGGCAGCGCGGCGTCCGACGGGTCGTCGGTCCGGGTGCCGAGCCAGTAGGTGCCCGCGACGACGAGGACGAGGACCAGCACCACCCCGAGGGTGAGGAACAGCCAGACCGGCCGGCCCTGCCGGTCTTCGCCGCCGACTCCGGCGAACCGGTGCCGGTGCCGGCCGGGCTCGGCCTCCGGGTCCGGTGGCGCGCCGGCGTCCGTCGCGACCGGCGGGAACCGGCTCAGCGGCGGCGGCTGCGGCACCTGGCCGTCGACGCGCAGGTACCTGGTCGGGACGATGTCGGCCGGGCTCGGCGCGGTGGTCATGTGGTCCGGCAGGACGGGAATCCCGCTCGGTGACGGCGTTTTCGCGGCCTGCGGCGACCGCATCCAGGGCCGTTCCTGCGGAGTCACCGGCCGCGGCACGGGCCGCGGCGTGAGAGCCGGCTCGGCCGGCGGGACGGACGCGGGGTTGGTGCTCTGCCAGGAGCGTGGCCCACCCGGCCGGCGCAACGGCGAAGGCACCGGCGAGGGCACTGTAGAACCGGACGCGGCGGCGAGGAGCTCGTCCCGTTGCTTGCGGTGCGTCGCAGGCTCGATCCGCCCGGCTGCCAGGTCCGCGTCGAGTCGGCGCAGATCATCCTGCCAGGTCATGCTCGACCCCCATCCACCGTTCGGGGCATCAGTCTGGCACGAAGGGCCGACCTGCGAGGTTGCGGTTTGCGGTTGATCCGCAACGTAGCGGAAGAAGTGGGGTTTGTGGAGCCTTCCCCGGGCGGCCGGCAGCTTGACCCGAAGGTGTGACTTCCGCCGTGTCGATGAACGCCGTCCCACTCCCGGACGCCCACTGAGCAGAGCATCGGCCGGGAGAGGAGGCGCCGTGATCTGGATCTGCCTGGTCTCTGTCCTCGCTGTCGTGTTCCTGGTCCGCGCGTTCCGCGTGGTGCGCCGGGTCAGGCGGAGTGGCGCGGGGTGACCAGACCCGACTCGTAGGCGAGCACCACCAGCTGCGCCCGGTCGCGGGCGCCGATCTTCGTCATGATGCGGCTGACGTGGGTGCGCGCCGTCGCCGTGGAGATCACGAGCTGGGCCGCGATCTCGTCGTTCGACATGCCGCCCGCCACCAGTCCCAGCACTTCGCGCTCGCGGTCGGTGATCTCGCGGACGGCGCTCGTGTCGATGCGCCGGTTCTCCGGGCGGCCGACGAACTCCTGGATCAGCCGCCGCGTCACCGTCGGCGCCAGCAGCGCTTCACCGCTCGCCACCACCCGCAGCGCGCGCAGCAGCTCGACCGGCTCGGTGTCCTTCAGCAGGAACCCGCTGGCGCCCGAGCGCAGGGCTTCGTAGACGTACTCGTCGACGTCGAAAGTGGTCAAGACCAGTACCTTCGTCCCGGCGAGGTCGGGGTTCGCGGTGATCCGGCGGGTGGCTTCGAGGCCGTCGACGCCCGGCATCCGGACGTCCATCACCACGATGTCCGGCCGGTGTTCGATCGCTCCGGCGACCGCCTGCTCGCCGTCGCCGGCCTCGCCGACGACCTCGAAGCCGTCCTCGGTCTCCAGCAGCACGCGGAACCCGGCGCGGACCAGGACCTGGTCGTCGGCCAGCAGGACGCGGATCATGCTTCCCCCTCGATCGGTAGCTCGACGCACACTTCGAAACCGCCGTCGACCGGCCCGGCGGTGCACCGGCCGCCGAGCGCGGCGGCGCGTTCGCACATGCCCCGCAGGCCGTGGCCCGGCGTCGGCTGGGCGGTGCCGCGGCCGTCGTCGCACACCCTCATCGTGAAGGTCCCCGGCTGCCGTTCGAACCGGACCTCGACGTGGTTCGGCTGGTCGGCGTGCCGGACGACGTTCGTCAGCGACTCCTGCAGGATCCGGTACGCGGCCGCGTCCACGGGCGCCGGGAGGTCGCCGGCCTCGCCGTGGACGTCGACCGTGAGCCCGGCGTCGCGCGCGTGTTCCAGCAGCTCGGCGGCCTGGGCGAGGCTCGGCGCGGGCGCCTTGTCCTCGCCCGAGCGCAGCACGGCCAGGGTCGCGCGCAGGTCCTTGAGCGCGGACGCGCTGGCCGCCTTGATGTTGAGCAGCGCCTCCTTCGCCTGCTCGGGCCGCCGGTCGGCGACGTGCGCGGCGACGCCCGCCTGGACGTTGATCATGGCGAGGCTGTGCGCGACGACGTCGTGCACCTCGCGGGCGATCCGGAGCCGTTCCTGCTCGGCGAGCCGGTGGCGGTGCTCGTCGGCCTGCTCGCGGCGCGCGGCGAGCGCGTCGAGCTGGTAGCGGACGGCCGTCCCGACCCCGATGACGGCGATCAGCCACACGACGACGAACCCGGCGCCGGCCTCCAGCGTGAACGACCTGGTCGTGACGACGTGCGCGAGGTAGGCCGCGGCCAGCGCCGCCGAGCCGGTGCTGCCCGCGGTGAGCGGCCCACGCTGGCGGGTCAGCACGAACAACGCGATGGTCGGCACGAGGATGACCGGCCCGCCGGGCAGGCCGGAGGCGTAGTAGCCGAACGCCGAGGCGGCCGTGACCAGGAAGAGCGTCAGCGGGAAGCGGTGGACCAGCAGCAGGGTCAGGACGGTCGCGGCCAGCCAAGCGACGCCGGGCGGGGTCAGCGGCGTCGCCCCGGGCTGCCACCGCGAAGACGCGCTGGTCGCCCCGAGCACGAACCCCAGGACGATGACCGTGCGCACGACGCGCCCCACCCACGGGGACGTGCTCGGCCATCTCATGCTGCGAAAGCTACCGGTCACCGGGCCGCGGCGCGTCCGTCCTGAAGCGACTCCCGGCGTACGTCCGGCGTCGTAGTCACTCGAACATGAGCGGCAGCTTCGCCGCCGTCTCCTCGTCGGCCGGGGTGTAGGTCGACACCGTGATCTCCGAGCGGCGGCCCGAGTAGAGGTAGGTGAAGTTGAACCGCAGCAGCCCGACGTCAGGGTGCATGTATCGCTTGGTGCGGATCGGCTCGGAGTTGACGTCGTGGTGCGGCCAGAGCTCGGCGAACAGCGGCGACTCCGCCTTGAGGCGCTTGACCAGGTTCTTCCACGCCGGCTCCGCGACGTGCTCGGCCATCGCCGCGCGGAAGGACGCGATGACGCGCGGGATGTTCGTGTCCCAGTCGAGCATCCGCTCGCGCCACTGCGGGTTGAGCAGGCACTGGACCAGGGTGTTGCGATCCTCGAACGGGATCCCGTCGACGTCGCCCATCAACCAGGTGTAGCCGCGGTTGTAGCCGAGCAGGTCGCAGCGGGCGTTGCGCACCGCGACCGGGTACGGCTCCAGCTTCTTCAGCATCATGTCCAGCTGCGGAGAGATGACCTGGCAGTCCTTCTCGCTCTCCGGCTCGGGCGCGCCGGCCAGGCGGAAGAGGTGCGTGTGCTCGTGCGGGTCGAGGCGCAGCGTGCGCGCGATCGCCTGCAGCACCTGCTCGGACGCGTTGATGTCGCGGCCCTGCTCGAGCCACGTGTACCAGGTGACCCCGACGCCGGCGAGCTGCGCGACCTCTTCGCGGCGCAGCCCCGGCGTCCGGCGGCGGCCCAGCAACGGGAGGCCGACCTGCTCGGGCGTGATCCGCTCACGCCGGCTGCGCAGGAACCTCGCCAGCTCTTGGCGGCGGAGCTCGGATTCGACGGCGGTGGTCATGGTGCCAGGATCGCACGCGCTCGAAACTGGTACCAGGTAGTGGTGGTACCTGGATAAACAGCAACTGGTACCAGTTTAACTTCGGGGTGATCGTAGTACTCATGACCACGACTGAACTCGCGCCGAGCACCCTCGGCGCCCCTGCCCGGCCGGGACTGACCCCCGCCGGCCTGGTCACGGTGCTGCTGGGGGCGGCACTGCCGATCATCGACTTCTTCATCGTCAACGTCGCGCTGCCGACGATCGATGCCGACCTCCACGCGTCCACGGCGACCCTCGAACTGGTGGTGGCCGCCTACGGCATCGCGTACGCGGTGCTGCTGGTGGTCGGCGGCCGCCTCGGCGACTCGTTCGGCAGGCGGCGGCTGTTCTTCGCGGGGCTGTGGCTCTTCACGTTGACGTCCCTGGCCTGCGGAATCGCCCCGACGGCGACCACGCTGGTGATCGCCCGCGCCGCGCAGGGGGCGGCGTCGGCGATGCTGCTGCCGCAGGTCCTCTCGATCATCCAGGCGACGACGTCCGGCGAAGAGCGTTCGCGCGCGCTGGGGCTTTTCGGAGCGACGGGCGGCCTGTCGACGGTCGTCGGGCAATTGCTGGGCGGCGGTCTGGTGGCGGCGGACCTGTTCGGCACCGGCTGGCGCCCCATTTTCCTGGTGAACGTGCCGATCGGCCTGGTGGTGCTGGTGATGGCGCGCCGACTGCCGGAGAGCCGCGCGCACAACCCGCTGGGCGTCGACCGCCTCGGGACGTTGTTGCTGGCGACGACCCTGCTGTCGTTGCTGGTCCCGCTGATGGAGGGCCGCGCCCTGGGCTGGCCGGTGTGGTCGATCGTGCTGCTGGCGCTGTCGCCGTTCTCGGCCGCGGCTCTGGTGCACGTCGAACGGCGCCTGGAGCGGCTGGGCGGAACCCCGCTGCTGCCGCCGTCGGTGATGCGGCTGCCGAGCGTCCGGCGTGGCTTGATGGTGGCGGTGCCGTTCTTCGGCGCGTTCGGCTCGTTCATGTTCGTGTTCGCGATGACGCTGCAGGAAGGTCTGCACTTCGGGCCGCTCGGCGCGGGCGGCGCGCTGACGCCGTTGGCGGTCGCGTACTTCACGGTGTCGATGCTGAGCAGCCGCCTGGTGGCGCGCTACGGGCAGAAGGTCGTCCCGGTGGGCGGCGCGATCACGGCGCTGGGCATGGTGGCGCTGCTGTGCACGACGCTGGCGACTTGGCCGAACGTGACGATCTTGGATCTCGCGCCGGCGATGGTGGCGATCGGTGCCGGGAACGCCTTGGCGATGACGACGCTGTTCCGGATCGTGCTGTCGCACGTCCCGACGGATCTGGCCGGGGTCGGGTCGGGTGTGATGACGACGAACCAGCAGACGTCGCTGGCTTTGGGAGTGGCGACTTTGGGGAGTCTGTACGCGGCGCTTTCGGGCTCGCTGGGAAGCCGGGACGCGTTCGCGCTGGTGATCGGGGTGGTGGCGGTACTGGCGACGATCGTGGCGATCACCGCGCGGCGGCTGCCGGATCCGCGGGGCTGAAAAAGTCCGGCGTTCACCCGTCGGAAAAGTCGCGCGCCGGACGACTATGAGGGTGTGACGGAACCACGGGTGCGACCGGACCCGGCCTTCGCGCTGCTCGGGCTCTACGAGACCGCGCTGCCGGAGGTCTACGGGTACCTGCTGTCCCGGTGCGGTGATCGGACGCTCGCCGAGGAGCTCACTTCCGAGACGTTCCTCGGGGCGGTCGCCGCCTGTCGCAAGGAGTACGCACCTCCAGTGAGCACCGGGTGGCTGATCGGCGTCGCCCGGCACAAGCTCGCCGACCACTGGCGGCGCAAAGAACGTGAGGAACGCGGGCTGCGGCTGGTGGCCGACAGCACCGTCAGTGATCAGGACGTCGTGGACCCGTGGGACGAGCGGCTCGACGCCCTGCGCGCGAGACAGGTGCTCGAATCCCTCGGGTCGCACCACCGCGCGGCCCTGACCCTGCGGTACGTCGACGGCTTGGGCGTGCCCGAGGTCGCCGGCCACCTGGGGCGCAGCGTGCACGCCACCGAGGCGTTGCTCGTGCGGGCCCGTGCCGCGTTCCGGCGCGCTTACGAGGAGAAGGAGGGTCGCGATGCCTGAGCCTTTCGACGCGCTTCGCCGGCCCTCCGAGCGGGTCGGTCCCGACCCGGACTTCGCCGCCGAACTGCGCGACAACCTGCGTCGCGTCATCTTGAACGGAGCCGATATGACCACCACTTCAGAGGCGCCGGCGAGCACCGCCGAACTGCGCTCGTTGACGCCCTACCTCGCGGTGTCCGACGCGCGCGCCGCGCTCGACTTCTACGTCGAGGTCTTCGGCGCCGTGCGGCGCGGCGAGCCGATCCTCATGGACGACGGCCGCATCGGGCACGCCGAGCTGGCCATCGGCGACGCGGTGCTGATGCTCGCCGAGGAATACCCGGAGATCGGGCACGTCGCGCCGCAGGCGGGGGGCGCGTCGGTGCGGGTGGAGGTGCCGGACGCGGACGTCAGCGTGGCCCGGGCGCTGGAGCTGGGCGCGACGCTCATCCGCGCGGTGAGCGACTCGTCGTACGGGCGGGGCGGCTCGTTCCGCGATCCGTTCGGCCAGCGGTGGCTCGTCTCGCAGGCGTCGCCGAAGCCCGAGCCGCAGCCGAAGCAGGGCGAGTCGATGTACTTCACGTTCCAGGTCCCGGACGCCGAGCCCGCGAAGACGTTCTACGGCGCGGTGCTCGGCTGGCAGTTCTCCCCCGGCTCGACCGAAGGCGCCTGGGGCATCGAGGGCCACGGCCGTCCGGGCGGCCTCTGGGGCGGGCCGGGCCGCCAGGTCGGCTGGAAGCTGATGTTCGCGGTGGACGACCTCGACGCGGCCCTGACCCGGGTCGGCGAACAAGGCGGCCAGGCGGGCGAAGTCGAGAACCACCCGTACGGGCTGACCGCCGACTGCACGGACAACCAGGGCATCGAGTTCTGGCTCTGGCAGCAGCCGGCGGGTCGTGAGTGAGAAACAGTGTTAGAACACTGTTTCTCACTCACGACCTCGGCTAGCGGCCCGCGGCGTAACCCTGCATGCCGCGGGCGTTGGCCGCCGCGCGAAGAAGACCATCAGAGCGCGAGACCGCCGACAACCGGCCGAGCGCCCAGTCGCCCGCGTCGACCAGTGAGTGGCCGCGGGCGCGCAGGGCGTCCAAAGTGGACGCTCCCAGCCGGGACTCCACCACCAGCTCGCGCGGGTTCCACGAACGCGGGTAGAACGAGCTCGGGAACGCCGTCGTGTGCCACGCCGGCGAATCGATCGACTCCTGGAGATTCAGGCCGCCGTACACGTGGGCCAGCCAGAAGCACAACTGCCACTGGTCCTGCTGGTCGCCGCCCGGAGTGCCGAACGCCAGCGTCGGAACGCCGTCGCGCAGGGCCAGGGACGGCGACAGCGTGATGCGCGGACGCTTGCCGGGCGCCAGGGAGTTCGGCAGGCCCTGCTCCAGCCAGAACATCTGCCCGCGCGAATCGAGGCAGAAGCCCAGCGACGGGATCGTCGGGCTCGACTGCAGCCAGCCGCCCGACGGCGTCAGCGACACCAGGTTGCCCGCCGCGTCGACGACGTCGAGGTGCACCGTGTCGCCGCGGGTCTGGCCCTGGGGGCCGACCGTCGGCTCGCCCGTCGCGCCGCCTTCCGCCTGCACTCCTTGCAGTGAGTCCAGAATCGCCGGGAGCCGGGCGGGACCACGAGCGTCTCCCGGGCGAAGCTCGGCAGACGCGGAATCACCGATCAGTGCCCGCCGGGAATCCGTGTAGGACGCGGAAAGCAGCACGTCCAGCGGCACGTCCGTGTCGCCGTACCAGGCCTCTCGGTCCGCGAAGGCCAGCTTCGCCGCTTCGGTCGCCAGGTGCACCGTGCGCTCCGACGGCACGCCGTCCACATAGGACAGCTCGTCGCCGAAGCCGTGCATCAGCAGCGCCTGCTGCAGCAACGCCGGACCCTGCGTCCAGCCACCCATCTTGACCAGGCGCCAGTCGCCGACGTCCACCGACGCCGGTTCCTCGTACGACGCCGACCACGACGCCAGGTCGTCGCCGGTCAGCAGGCCGGCGTGGTCGCGGCCGGAGTCGTCGCGGAACGCCTGCTTGCTGAACTCCTCGATCGCCTCGGCGACGAAACCCTGTGACCAAGCACGACGTCCCGCGTCGATCTGCGCTTCCCGGCCCGAAACAGACTCCGCCTCGCGCAGCAGCCGCTCCCAGGTGTCCGCCAAGACAGGGTTTCGGTGCAGGCCGGCAGCAGGCTTGCCGTCCGGCATCCAGAGCGCCGCCGACGTCGGCCAATGCTCGGTGAACAGCCGCTCGACGGCGCGGATCGTGTCGCCGACCCGCGATACCAGCGGGACGCCGTTGCGCGCGTAGCCGATCGCGTACGTCAGCACCTCGCGAAGCGACTTCGTGCCGTAGTCGCGAAGCAGCAGGAGCCAGCCGTCCCAAGCGCCGGGGACGGTCGCCGGGAGCAGGCCGCTGCCCGGGATCAGCTCCAGCCCCAGCGACGCGAAGTGCTCGGGCGTGGCCCCCGCGGGCGACGGGCCTTGACCGGCCAGCGCCCGCGGGGTCGGGTCGTCCGCCGTCACGAAAAGGCCTGGTACCTGGCCCGCCGGTCCGCAGAGGTGCGGTTCGGCGACCTGCAGGACGAACCCGGCGGCGACCGCCGCGTCGAACGCGTTGCCGCCGTCTTCCAGCACCGCCATCCCGGTGGCCGAAGCCAGCCAGTGCGTCGATGCCACCATCCCGAAGGTGCCGGCCAGCTCCGGCCTCGTCGTGAACATGCCCCGATAGTACGCATTGCTAAGGAACTTTTACCAGACAGCGTTTACCAAGACGTCGGGCGACGCCGTTCCGGCTCGTACGGCTGCGTGATGATTTCCATCCCGTTGCCGCCGGGATCGAGGAAATAGACCCCGCGGCCGCCGTGGTTGTGGTTGATTTCGCCGAGCTGCTTTCCCATCGGGTCGGCGTGGTACGTCACGCCCGTTTCGACGAGCCGCGCGAACACGGCGTCGAAGTCGTCCTCCGGGATCAGGAAGCAGTAGTGCTGCAGGCGCAGGTCCTCTTCGGGGATGGTCGCGAAGTCCAGCCGGACGCCGTTGCGCGTCTCGACGGGGACGAACGGACCCCATTCCTCCCCGACTTCGAGGCCGAGCAGGTTCGCCAGGAATTCGGCGGATTCCCGGTTGTTCCGGGACGGGACGATCAAATGATTCAATTCAACGGAAACGGATACTGACACGAGTGAAATGCCTCCGGGGCACTCCCGCCACCTCCATGCCTCACCCAGCCGGTGACCGACACGCGATGCCGTGCGGCCAGCCTAGCCAACAGACGCGCGTCAAGACACCTTGATTCGCGCCGTCGCCCGCGGCCGCCCGACGCCCTGCCAGGAGAGCCCTGCCTCGACGATCACCCGCGGGTCGAGCAGGTTGCGCGTGTCGACGACGTCGATGCCGTCCATGAGCTGGGCCATCGCCGCCCAGTCGAGGTGCTTGAACTCGGCCCACTCGGTCAGCACGACGACGACGTCCGCGTCCTTCGCGACCTGGTAGGCGTCGTCGACCACGGTCATCCCGTCGATCCCGCCGTCGACGGCCGGGTCGTAGGCGGTCAGCTCGGCGCCGAGCGCGCCCAGCACCGACGCCACGGCGAGCGCGGGCGAGTCGCGCAGGTCGTTCGTACCCGCCTTGAACGCCAGGCCGAGCACGCCGATCCGGGCGCCGGCCAGCGTGCCGCCGACCGCGCCGGCGATCTTCGCGACGATCCGGTCGCGCTGGGCGATGTTCTCGTCGATGGCCGAGGTCAGCATCTTGAAGTCGTAGTTCACCGACTCGGCCACCTTGACCAGCGCACTCGTGTCCTTCGGCAGGCACGAGCCGCCCCAGCCCGGGCCGGGCTTGAGGAATGTCCGGCCGATCCGGCGGTCGTGGCCCATGCCCTCGGTGACGAGGTCGATGTCCGCGCCGAGCCGTTCGCAGAGCTCGGCGATCGAGTTGACGTACGAGAGCTTCAGCGCGAGGTAGCAGTTCGCGGCGTACTTCACGAGCTCCGCGCTCGCCGCGTCGGCGACGACGACCGGCGCGTCCAGCTCGGCGTACAGCTCGCCGACCCAGTGGGCGGCGGCGAAGTCGGCCGACCCGACGACGATCCGGTCCGGGCCCAGGAAGTCCGCGACCGCGGTGCCTTCGCGGAGGAACTCGGGGTTCGACACCACCGGCACGTCGGTGCGGCCGAGCATCTCCTGGATCCGCTTCGACGTGCCGACCGGCACGGTCGACTTGGTGACCAGCGCGCAACCGGCGGGCAGGACGTCGCCGATCTCGGCGGCCACGGCCTCGACCGCGCGCAGGTCCGCGGAGCCGCCCGCGCCCATCGGCGTCGGCACGCAGAGGAACACCGCCTGGGCGTCGCGGACCGCGTCACGCGCACCGACCACGAACTGGAGGCGGCCGGTCGAAATCCCGCGGGCGACCAGGTCGGTCAGCCCCGGTTCGAGGATGTCGACGCGCCCCGCGGCCAGGCGGGACACCTTCGCGCGATCGACGTCCACGCAAGTGACGCAATGACCCAGACTGGCCAGGCAGGCCCCCGTGGTCAAGCCGACGTAACCGGTACCTACCACCACGATCCGAGCTGGCGTCATGGTGCTGAAGGTGACAGCCGGAGTTGACCACGACGCTAACGGGAACGGTCGCCCCCGAGAGCGGTGAGCGAAGACACGAACCGCCCGTGCGAACGAGCGTTAACCTGTGATCGGAGTCAGAGCAGCGAAGGGAACCGCAAAGATGCAGATCACCGACACCGCGGCGCTCGTCACCGGGGGCGCGTCCGGCCTCGGCGGGGCGACGGCGAAGGCCCTCGCGGCCAAGGGCGCGCGGGTGTTCGCGCTCGACTTGGCGCCGTCCATCGAGAAGGCCGAGCAGGTCGACGGCATCACCTACGTCGAGGCCGACGTGACCGACGTCGAGCAGGTCGAGGCGGCCGTCGCGACCGCGGCCGGGTCGGGCGCGCCGCTGCGGACCGTGGTGAACTGCGCCGGCATCGGGCCGTCCGCGCGGATCCTGTCCAAGAAGGGCCGGCACGACCTCGCGCTGTACGCGAAGGTCATCCAGATCAACCTGATCGGCACGTTCAACGTGCTGACCGTCGCGTCCGAAGCGATCGCCAAGACCGAGCCGCTCGAGGACAACGCCCGCGGCGTCGTCATCAACACCGCGTCGATCGCCGCCTTCGACGGCCAGATCGGGCAGGTCGCCTACTCGTCGTCCAAGGGCGGGGTCGTCGGCATGACGCTGCCCGCGGCGCGCGACCTGGCTTCGCACGGCATCCGCGTGCTGACCATCGCGCCGGGCATCGTCGACACCCCGATGCTCGCCACCGTCAGCGACGAGTTCCGCGCGACGCTCGCCGCCGGCATCCCGTTCCCGAAGCGCCTCGCGCGGCCGGACGAGTACGCGCAGCTCGCGCTGTCGCTCATCGACCACGACTACCTGAACGGCGAGGTCGTCCGCATGGACGGCTCGCTCCGGATGGCCCCGCGCT
The DNA here is from genome assembly GCF_040682155.1 of Amycolatopsis sp. NPDC051371. Classification (NCBI taxonomy): domain Bacteria; kingdom Bacillati; phylum Actinomycetota; class Actinomycetes; order Pseudonocardiales; family Pseudonocardiaceae; genus Amycolatopsis; species Amycolatopsis sp. NPDC051371. The sequence goes on along the minus strand of NZ_JBFBAG010000008.1, from coordinate 8,459 downwards.
GACCCGTCCCGCCGGGGCACGGCTCGTGCCCCGGCGGTCTTGATCAGCGGGAGAGGCGGACCTCCAGGCCGATGCCGTCGGTCGTCACCGAGCAGCCGCCGAAAGCGCTCTCCGCGGCCAGCGCCTCGAACTGCTCGCGCGTGAACGCCCGGCGCCGCAGCCACCCCAGCGTCCGCCGGACGGTGAAGCCGCTGACCGCGCCGACGTTCATCCCCGCCACCTCGCGGTCGATGTCCGCGCCGGTGGCCTCGTGGTTCAGGTCGTGGATCACCGCGAACCCGCCCGGGCGCAGCACCCGGTGCATCTCGTTCAGCGCCGCCACCGGCTGCCGGAAGTTCTTGAACGCGGCCTGGCAGACCAGGAAGTCGAACGACTCGTCCGCGAACGGCGCGTGCGTGACGTCGCCCTGCCGGAAGTCGACGCCCACCCCGTCCTTCCGCGCCTGTTCCAGCGCGATCTCGACCATCGTGTGGCTGATGTCGAGCCCGGTGACGCGGAAGCCGCGCTTCGCCAGCTCGACGGCGAAGAAGCCCGGCCCGGGCGCCACCTCCAGTACGTCGGCGCCCTCCGTCAGCCCGGACGTGACCTCGGCGGCCTGGCGCCGGTACTGCGCGAGCTGCGGCTCGGTGCCCCGGTTCTTGGCGTACCAGCGCGCCTGGAAGCCCTCCATCTCGGGCACCTTGTGCTTGCGAGTGGTCTCCATCGGTTCCTACCTCCGAGCCGCTGCCGTAGCAGGGTGATCGCCTGGTCGGGGCCGAGTGTCTTAGTCGACGAACTACTCAGAGATCGAACATGTACGGGACTTCGGTCTGCGCCCGCGCGTCGATCCACTCCCGCAGCGCGCGCGTCGCCAGGACGTCGTCCTCGTTGTAGCTCAGCAGCCGTTCGCGCTGGGCGGCGTCCGGTGTCTCGCCGTCCATGCCGACGGCGTCGCGGTACCAGCGCATCGACGCCTCGCCGCCCGCCTCCGGATCGCGCCAGGAGAACCCGGCGACCGGGGCGATCACCTTCAGGCCCTTGCCCTGGGAGCACAGGAACTGGTCGGTGACGCTGCGGAAGAGGTCGACCCACTCCTCGGAGTCCACAAAGGACTGAATTTCCTTCTTCGCGGGGACGCCCGGGTGGTCGCCGAAGCGCTCGACCGAGCCGAAGAGCCAGCGGTTCTCGGCGAGCGCGTTGTAGCAGTAGGCGCGGAACGTCAGCCCGGCCGCTTCGGTGCGCTCGCGGACGTCGGTGAGCCAGGCCCAGAACTCCGCGAAGGACCGCGCCTCGTCGTCGGTGGGCAGCGGGTCCCACGTCGCGAAGGCGCGGTAGCCGGGCGCCAGCCCGATGTCGGCGCCGGTCAGCAGGCAGCCCCAGAGGTACGCGCCGGCGTCGCCGAAGCTCTCCATGTCGACGTCGACCTCGACGTCGGCGCGCGGGACCTCGACGCGGTCGACGCGGCGCACCAGCGTCAGGTCGGCCAGCCACGCGCGGGCGAGCACGACGGCGTCCGGGAACGTCACGCCGGTCCAGTTGACCTCCGGCGCGTCGCCGGTGGGGTCGAGCGCGGCCAGCTTGTCCACAGTGGACACGCCGGCGCGGCGCAGCTCCACCGCGTCCTCGCCGCGGACCACGAGGCTGACGTCGCGGGTCTCGGTGAGCACCACCTCGCACGTCGGCCACCACGGGCAGCGGCGGCACTCCAGCACGCGCGACGGCTCGGCCAGCGGCTCCTCGCCGTTCGCGGCCGCGGTGGCGATCGCGAGCCGGTCGGCGAACCGGACCTGGTACTCGGTGAGCGCGCTGCGCCCGCCCGGCCAGGTACCCGCGGTGAGGTCGTGCCAGACGACGACGTCGGCGTCGAGGCCGATGACGCCGCCGAGGGTGAGGCTCTCGTCGGCCTGCCCGAGCGTCTGCAGCATGCGGCGGATGTGCACGAGCCGGAGCTGGTCGCGCGGCTGCGACCGGACCTTGCGGCTCTCGTCGGCACCGCGGTGCGCCGGGTCGAGGTCGGTCGGCCCGGTCACGATGGCGCCGGTGCCGCGGTCGGTGATGCGGTGGCGCACGACGAGCACCGGCACGTAGCCGCGGCCGGTGCGCACGAGCAGGTCGATGCCGCCGCGCCGGTGCCCGGCCGGGTCGACCGGCAGCAACGCGCCCCAGATGTAGGCGGCCTCGGCGGCGAAGGCCTGTTCGGTGAGCTCGACGCGCTCGTGGGCCGTGAGGTCGCGGGCGATCTTCACCCAGTGGCCGGGGTTGGCCGCCATCAGCCGCGTGACGATGTCCTCGCGGTGGGCGGTCGCGTCGTCGATCCGCTGCTGCGCGGTGGGGTCCGGCGGGGAAAGCGGTACCTCGCGCATCGCCGGGTCGTGCTCCAGGTGCACGCGGCGGCGGCAGCGGCTGACCGCTCCCGCGTCGAGTACCACCTCGCCTCTCATGGAGATCACTCTAGATTCCCACCGCCGAGCCGACATGCCCGCCACCCGGGCGACCAGTAAGTTCGACCTCGACACGTCGCAGGAGGTGCCATGGCGCGCAAGGCCAAGGTCGAGGGTGAAGCCAGGTTCACCCCCAAGAAGGCGAAGAACGCGATCGCGGTGGCGAAGGTGCTCGGTCCCGTCGTGATCCCGGTGGTCGCGCCGTTCGCGGTGCGCGCGGCGGGCTCCGCGCGGGAGCTGTACGACCGCTACCAGGCACGCAAGCTCGGCGTCGCGGTGGATCAGCTGGGCTCGTACACCGGTCGTGGCGCGGCTCTGCACGCCCGCATGGCCGGCGTCGCCGACGGCTGCCGCGATCTCCAGAAGTCCGAGAAGGCGTCGAAGGCCGACCAGGAGTTCGCGAAGGACTCGCTGAGCACGCTGGAGCAGCTGTCGGCGTCGGTCCGGGCGGCGGAGCGGATGCCGGCGGCGCGGCGGAAGTCCGTGCACCGCGCGGTGCACGGCGAGCTGGAGCGGCTCGAAGGCAAGCTGCTGCACCGGCTGGGGATCTGACCCGGCCCCCCAGGTCGTAGCTTTCACGCGAAAGCTACGACCTGGGCGCCGAGCTTTCACGTGAAAGCTCGGCCTGGGCTACTTGACGAAACCCTTCGAGACCATCCAGGCGTGGGCCACCTTGCCCGGGTCCTGGCCGTCGACGTCCACCTGCTTGCACAGCTGGACCATCTGCTCGTTGGTGAGCGCCGCGCCGACCGTTTCCAGCGGGCCGCGGATCTCCGGGTGCGCCTTGACGAACTCCGTGCGCAGCGTCGGGACCGCGTTGTACTGCGGGAACGCCTTCTTGTCGTCCTCGAGCACCCGCAGGTTCAGCCCGGAGATCCGGCCGTCGGTGGTGAACACCTCGCCGACCGGGCACGTGCCGCCCGCGACCGCCGAGTAGATCGTGCCGATGCCGAAGTTCTCGATCTTCGGGTTCTGGAAGCCGTAGGCCTTCACCGCGGCCGGGAAGCCGTCCTGGCGGCTGGTGAACTCCGTCTCCAGGCAGAACACCGCCTGGTCGGGCTTCTGCTTGATGAACGCCGCGAGGTCGGACGTCGTCTTCAGGTTGTTCTTCGCGCCGTACTCCTCGGTGACGGCGAACGCGTACTGGTCGTTGAGCGGCGAGTAGTTCAGCCACGTGACGCCGAACTTCTCTTCGTCCGCCTTGGCCGTCGCCTCGTACTGGGCCTTCTCACCACCGGGCACCGGGAGCTCGTTGCCCTGGTAGTTGATCCAGCCGGTACCGGTGTACTCCCACGTGACGTCGGTCTGGCCGGACAGCAGCGCCTGCCGCGACGAGTTGGACCCCTTGATGTCGGACAGGTCGACGACGTCCGCGCCCGCCGCGGACAGCGCCATCTCGGACAGGTACGCCAGGATGATGTTCTCGGTGAAGTCCTTGGACCCCACCGTCACCTTCAGGCCCTGCAGCGACGGGATCGGCTGGATCGTGCCGGGCTGGATGTCGTAGGGCACCGCCTGGTTGACCGTCAGGCCGCACGCGGAGAGCGTCGCGCCCAGTACCGCCACGCCGAGGACTGCCGTAATGCGCCGCAGTTTCATCGCAGCCCCTTCGGTCCGAAGAACTGTTCGGCGACCGCGCCCAGCCAGTCGACCAGCAGCGCCAGCGCGACGGCCAGCACCGAGCCGGTCACCAGCACCGAGGTCAGGTTCAGCTTGTAACCGGTGTCGATCAGCAGCCCGAACCCGCCGGCGTTGACGAACATGCCGAACGTCGCCGTGCCGACGGCCAGGACGAGCGACGTGCGCAGGCCGGCCAGGATCAGCGGGACGGCGAGCGGCAGTTCGACCCGCCACAGCACCGCGGTCGCCGACATCCCGATGCCGCGGCCGGCGTCGATCAGCGACTCGTCGACCTGCTGGATGCCGACCATCGTGTTCCGCAGCACCGGCAGCAGCGAGTAGAAGGCGAGCGGCAGCGCCGCCACCCACAGCCCGCCGACCGCGCCGGTGACGATGAACCACAGCACCAGCACGCCGAGCGCGGGCGCGGCCTGGCCGATGTTGGCGATCGCCAGGAAGATCGGCGCGAGGAAGCGCGCCCACGGCCGTGTCACGATCACGCCGAGCGGCACGGCGACCAGGACGACGATCGCCGTCACCACGAGCGTCATCAGCACGTGGTCCCACAGCGCCGTGAACAGCGAAGACGCGTTGAGCGTCTCCTTCTCGGTCGCGGTCAGCCCGCTGGAGAACACCCAGATCAGCGTCACCGCGACGATGACCAGCACCACGACGGGCTGGGCGAACAGCCGGACGCGTTCCGCGCGCTTGGAGCCGGACTCGGTACTGAAACCGGTATCGACGGCAACCGTCATGCGGACACCTCCTCGCTGTTCGTGTGCTCCTCGCGCAGCTGCTGGATGGTCGCGATCACGGTGTCCAGCTGGATGGTGCCCGCGTACTCGCCGCGCGCACCGGTCACCGGCACCGAACCGCCTTCGGCGAGCATCGCCTCGAGCGCGTCCTGCAGCGTCGACTGCAGGCTGACGATGTCCCGCAGCGGCTTGCCCGCGGTGGCCAGCGACGCCCCCGGGGTCAGGTCGCGGACGTGCACCCAGCGCGTCGGGCGGCGGCGGGCGTCCAGGACCAGCGCGAAGTGCTTGCGCCCGTCCTCCAGCTTCTTGCGCAGCTCGGCCGGGTCGTCGGAGACCGACACGGTCAGCGCGTCCTGCGCCAGCTCGACGTCCCGGACCCGCAGCAGGGTCAGCTGCTTCAGCGACGCGCCCGCGCCGACGAAGCCGGCGACCGTGTCGTTCGCCGGGTTGGCCAGGATCGCCTCGGGCGTGTCGTACTGCATGATCGACGACTGGTTGCCGAGCACCGCGATCTTGTCGCCGAGCTTCACGGCCTCGTCGAAGTCGTGCGTGACGAACACGATCGTCTTCTTCAGCTCCGTCTGCAGCCGCAGCAGCTCGTCCTGCAGGTTGCCGCGGGTGATCGGGTCGACCGCGCCGAACGGCTCGTCCATCAGCAGCACCGGTGGGTCCGCCGCCAGCGCGCGGGCGACGCCGACGCGCTGCTGCTGGCCACCGGAGAGCTGCCGCGGGAAGCGGTCGCGGAATTCGGCCGGGTCGAGCCCGACCAGGTCCATCATCTCCTCGACCCGGTCGTTGACCTTCTTCTTGTCCCAGCCGAGCAGGCCCGGCACGACCCCGATGTTCTGCGTCACGGTGAAGTGCGGGAACAGGCCGGCCTGCTGGATCGCGTAGCCGGTCCGGCGGCGCAGGGTGTCGACGTCGAGCTTCAGCGCGTCGTCGCCGCCGATGGTGATCTTGCCGGACGTCGGCTGGACCAACCGGTTGATCATCCGCATCGTCGTGGTCTTGCCGCAACCGGACGGACCGACGAAAACCACGATCTTGCCGGCGGGCACGACCATGGAGAAGTCGTCGACCGCCGCTTCACGGGTCCCGGGGTACCGCTTGGTCACGTGCTCCAGCTCGATCTCGACGCCGGAGACTTCCTCGTTCTCAGCCACGGACACCCCTAGAAATGGTGAAGCGCTTGATCAGGACGTAAACGCCGTCGAGCAGCAGGGCGAGGATGACGACCCCGACCGTGCCGGCGACGGCTTGGTTCAGGGAGTTCGTGCTCCCCGCGTTCGTGAGCCCGGAAAAGACCTCCGCGCCGAAGCCGGGACCCTTCGCGTAGGCGGCGATCACGGCGATGCCCATCAGCATCTGCGTGGCCACCCGCATGCCGGTGAGGATCGCCGGCCAGGCCAGCCGCAGCTCGACCCGGGTGAGCACGCCGAAGCGGCTCATCCCGATCCCGCGCGCGGCATCCGTGATCGCCGGGTCGACGCCGTCGAGCCCGACGATGGTGTTCCGGACGATCGGCAGGAGGCCGTAGAGCACCAGCGCGATCACGGCCGTCGTCGGACCGAGTCCCGAGATCGGGATCAGCAGGCCCAGGAGGGCGAACGACGGGACCGTCAGGATCGTGCTCGCCAGCGCCGTGGCCACCGCCGAACCGACCGGGCTGCGGTAGACCGCGACCCCGATCAGCACGCCCAGCACCGCCGCGAGGATCGTGCACTGCACCACCATGCTGGTGTGCAGGTAAGCCTCCAACCAGAGCTTGCTCGCCCGGTCGGAGATGTAGTCGAAGAGGTTCATCCGTGTCCGCTCTCCCGCCTTTGTGCAGGCCTTCACCCGAACGGGCTAATTCCTGACCGACGGCTCAGTACCCAGCGCGAGGCCGGGCCAAACCCCCGTTTCGGCCCACCGGTTCCGCCCACCTTGGCCTTCCCGGCCGTGATCGGCAACAAATGACCTGAACCACGGCGTGGCGCGGTCCGTGAACTCGGTGTGTGCTCACTTCACGGAATCACACGTTCACGCGGGAGCAGGTCCCTTAGGCTGCTCCTCATGAGCGTTCCGGCACGGCGTCCCGCCGTGCTCGGTGCTACCCGGGGCATGTCGCTCGCCGTGTGCGCCACAGCACTGTCCGTGACCGCGCACCGGCTCGCCGACGGCGGCCTGCCCGACCCGGCGATGACCGTGCTGCTCGCCGGTCTCTTCGGCTGGACCACGACCGCGCTGGCCCGCAAGGCGCGCGGGACGGTCGCCACGATCGCCCTGCTCGGCGCCGCTCAGCTCGTGATGCACCTGCTGCTCACCACGCTGGCCGACCACCACGTCCACGACATGGACGCGATGCCCGGCAGCACCGGGCTCGGCATGGTCACGGCCCACGCCGTCGCGACCTTGCTCACGGCGCTCCTGCTCGCCCGCGCGGACGCGATGCTCCTCACGGTTCTCGCCGTGCTGCGCGCGATCCTGCCGCGGCTGCTCAGCTCGCTGCCGATCCCGGCGGCCCCCGCGCTCGTGCCGGTGCGCGTCGACGCGCCGGGCCACCTCGTCGGCGTCGACCTGCGCCGGATCCGCGGGCGGCGCGGCCCACCCGTCTGCTCCTGACACCCAGCTCATCCCCCCGCGACGGCCCGGTCCCCGAATCGAGCCGTTCCCCTTTCTTGAGTTCATCAGGAGTGAACCCATGTCCCAGCACGTCTTCAAGCGCGCCGGCTTCCTCGCCGCCACCGTCGGTGTCGCCGGCCTCCTCGGCGCGGGCGTCGCCTCGGCGCACGTCACCGCCAACGTCTACGGCCCGCAGCCCACGAAGGGCGGGTACGCCGCGATCGTGTTCCGCGTGCCGAGCGAAGAGCCGACCACCATGACCACCAAGGTCGCCGTCGACTTCAAGGCCGACTACGGCGTCGGCTCGGTACGGACCAAGCCGGTCCCCGGCTGGACCGCCGAGGTCACGAAGTCGAAACTGCCGACCCCGATCACCAAGGACAACGGCACCCAGATCACCGAAGCCGTCACCGCGGTGACGTGGACCGCGCAGCCGGGCAGTGAGCTCAAGGCCACGGACTACCAGGAGTTCTCGGTCAGCTTCGGCCCGCTGCCGACCAACGTGGACCAGGTCGAGTTCCCCGCGCACCAGACCTACAGCGACGGCAAGGTGGTCGACTGGACCCAGGCGACCCCCGCGGGCGGCGAGGAGCCGGAGCACCCGGCACCGGTCGTGAAGCTGGCCGCGAAGGCGGCGGAAGGCGACGAGCACGCCGGGATGTCCGCGGACACGGCGTCGACGACCGGCGAGCACACCGAAGCCGCCGCGGGGACGTCGGACAACACGGCCCGCTGGCTCGCCGGGGCGGGCCTGCTCGTCGGCGCCGTCGGTCTCGGCGTCGGGGCCGGCGCGACCATCCGGGCCCGCAAGGCCACGGCGAAGTCGGGAGGCAACAGCTAAATGCGCGGTGTGCCTATCGTTACCAATCCGACCGGCAGTCACGGCGGAAACCCTCGCCTGGCGCGGATCGGCTGCGGACCGTGTCCGCCTGCTTTCGGCCGGATTGGCAAGGCGCTCGTCGCGCTGGCGTTGACGGTGGTGGGGGGGGGGGGGGCCCCCCCCCCCCCCCGGGCGCGGCACCTGCGGGTGTGATAGGGACCGGGGGGCGGGGGGTGCGGC
>NZ_JBFBAG010000007.1:0-252714 GCF_040682155.1 Amycolatopsis sp. NPDC051371 | reverse complement strand
CACACTAGTTTTCTGGTGACAAACGCAGCGCCGATCGTTCCTGCATTAGCAGGGAAGGTGCGGCCAGCCGATCCGCCCGGCTCATCATCCAGCCGCGCTTCAGGGTGCCGAACAGGTCGGTCTGGTTGGTCAGGCCGACGATGTTGGCCGCCTGCGGGCCCATGGCCGCGATGCGGACCTGGGTGCCCGTGTGCGACTGCGAGCCGCCGGTTTCGGCGGTGCCGTACGCGAGGGTCATGTTCGAGCCCTCGTTGGTGATCAGCGTGGCGGTCAGGCCCGGGGTGGCGGTCGGCTCGACGATCTGGCTGCTGTGGCCGTGGTCGGCGGTCACCAGCACCAGCGTGTCGGGGTGGCTGCGGGCGAACGCCGTGCCCGCCGCGATCGCCGCGTCGAAGTCGATCGTCTCGCCGATCTGGCCGCACGGGTCGGCGGCGTGGTCCTGCTTGTCGATGCTCGCGCCCTCGACCTGCAGGAAGAAGCCCTTGTCCGAGTGCCGGTCGTCGAGCAGCTCGAGCGCTTTGCGGGTCTGGTCGGCCAGCTTCGGCTGGGTCTTCGGCAGCGCCGGGTTGGCGGTGCACCGCGCCGGCGCGGTGCCGCCGTGGACCGCGGCCGGGCCCGTCCAGTTCACCGGCATGTTGTTCTTGGCGAACAGGCCGAGGACCGGCTTGCCCTTCTTGGCCGCCGCGAGGTCCGCCGCGGTGTTGACGACGTTGTAGCCGGCCGCCTTGGCCTGGTCCAGAACGGTCTTGCCCTTGAACTTGCCGGCGGTGACCGTCTGGTCGAAGTACGTCGCGCCGCCGCCCAGCAGGACGTCGGGGCGGGTCTGGACGAGCTGCTCGGAGATCGAGCCGGCGCCGCCCTTCTCCTTGGCGTTGACGGCGCACTTGGCGGTCGTCTCGACCGGGCCCTTGCAGTCGCGGCTGACGACGTGCGCACCCAGCACGGCCGGGGTCGCGTCCTGGACCTCGGCGGTGGTGACGTCGCCGGTGCGCAGGCCGCCGCGCTTGGCCAGCTCGAGGATCGTCGGCACGGGGTTGCCGTACGCGTCGACGGAGATGGCGCCGTTGTAGGTCTTGACGCCGGTGGCCCAGCCGGTGCCGGACGCGGCCGAGTCGGTCACGTAGTTCGGCTTGCCGGGGTTGTTCTGCTCCACGGCGTAGGTGGTGTAGTCGCCGGTCAGCGGCAGCTCGTCCATCGCGAGCCGGCCGGCGGCGCCGCGCTCGTAGTTGCGCGCGGAGGTGATCTCCGACTGGCCCATGCCGTCACCCAGGAACAGGATGACGTTGCGGGCACTGCCGCCCTGGATCGCGGAGCGGACGTCGTTGGTGCGGTCACCGGTGCCGGCCGACGAGCGCGCGTTGTCGCTGTCGGAGCCGTTGGCGGCGATAGCGACCGGGGCGGCGGCGACCAGCGCGGCGCCGAGCGCGCCCGCGACCAGCCACCGGCGGCGGCCGGTGAGCAGCGAAGCCATGTTTCTCCTCTTCGGGGACTTCGGGAGGTAAGAGCCCGGATTCCGGACACGGGCTATTAGTCCTGGTGCATGTGTGGCGTGCACGGACGAGAGGTGAGCGGCGGGTGGCGGCTGATCGAACACCTGGCTTCACGGAGGTGACCGGGAGCACGTCGGTTATTGACCGGCGAGGTGCCCGGGCCTGACGACGCCCGCTTCGTACGCCATGACCACCGCCTGGCTGCGGTTGGCCGCGCCGAGCTTGCCGAAGATGTTGCCCACGTGGGTCTTCACGGTCTCGAGGCTGATCACGAGCGCGGCCGCGATGTCCTGGTTGGACAGTCCGGTCGCGACCAGCCGGAGCACCTCGGCCTCCCGCCGGGTGAGCGTTTTCGCGGCCCGCGCGTACCGTTCGTGCCGGACACCACGGGCGGTCACCAGCCGCCGGATCGCCTCGGGGAACAGCAGCGACTCGCCGGTGGCGACGGTCCGGACGGCGTGCGCGATCTCCTCCTTGCGAGCCCGCTTCAGCAGGAACCCGCTCGCCCCGGCCAGCAGCGCCTCGTGCACGTAGTCGTCGTTGTCGAACGTCGTGACGACGAGGACCTTCGGCGGCTCGGTTGTCTCCGCGAGCAGCTGCCGGGTGGCCTCGATGCCGTCGGTGCCGGGCATCCGGACGTCCATCAGGACGACGTCCGGCCGGGTGCGGCGGACCGCGGGCAGCACCTCCGAGCCGTCGGCCGCTTCGCCGACGACGGTGATGCCCTGCTGCTCCAGCAGCGCCCGCAGGCCGGTGCGGACCAGCGGCTCGTCGTCGGCCAGGAGCACGGTCGGCGTCATGCGCCCGCCCGCAGCGGGATGGTCGCGCGCAGCCGCCACCGCTCGCCGTCCGGACCCGCGTCGAGCTCGCCGCGCAGGGCTTCGACGCGCTCGGCGAGCCCGGTCAGCCCGCGCCGCCCGGGCCGCGGGCCCACGCCGGGCAGCGTGTTGACGACGGCGATCGCCAGGCGCTCGGGCCCGGCCTCGACGCGGACGTCGACCGCGCCCGGGCCGGCGTGGCGCAGCGCGTTGGTCAGGCCCTCCTGGACGATCCGGTAGCCCTCGCGCGACACCGCGGCGGGCAGCGCCGCGACCGGTCCAGTGACGGTCAGCCGGACGTCGAGCCCGGCGTCGCGGGCGCGCACGGCGAGGACATCCACCTCGGCGAGCGTGCGCGTCGGCTCCTTCGCCGCGGGTTCTTCGCGCAGCAGGCCGAGGACGTGGTCGAGGTCCTCGAGGGCGCTTCGAGACGCTTCTTCGATCCTGCCGAGTGCGCGCCGCACCTGGGCCGGGTCGGCCTCGACCAGGTCGGCGGCGGCAGCCGCCTGGATGGTCGACGTCGTGAGCGTGTGCCCGATCGAGTCGTGCAGCTCGCGGGCCAGCCGGTTGCGCTGGGCGAGCACGGCGGCGCGGCGTTCGGCGAGCGCCGCGCGTTCGGCGTCGGACGGGCCCAGCAGCGCGGTCGCGGCGGCCCGGAGGCCGAAGGTGGCGGCCGCGGTCATGGCCACCGCCGCGAACGCCACCACCAGCCCGAACGGGATCGTCCACGCCCCGAGCGGGACCCCCGACCAGAACAGCGAGATCGTGTCCTGCCCGCCCGTCAGCCAGACGGCGGGCACGAGCAGCCCGAGGCCCAGGAAGGCCAGCACGGTGAACAGGATCCCGCTGGCCGCGGTGTGCAGCGCGAGCCACAGCCCGGACCGCAGCCGCGTCGCGATGTCCGGCCGGCTTCCGGGCGCGGGGACGGTGGTGCCGAGCAGCGTGTTCGCCAGGCCGATGCCGAGGCGCCGCACCGGTCCCAGCAGGCCCAGCAGCCCCATCAGCACGGCCAGGGCGAGCAGCGCGACGAGCGCGCGAACCCGGGAATCGGCTTCGACGGCCACCGCCGCGGCAAGCGCGAAGGGGGCCACCGGCATCGCTACGGCGGCCCCCGCGGCGGCGTGGAGCAGGCTGCGGTAGCTGCCGATCCGGGTCAGGGACAGGAGGAATCCGGGCATGCGGCGAGCGTAGGGCGGCCGGGCCGGCCGCGACCTCCCTCTCCGGAGCCAGATCCTGGTCCTACGCCAGATCCGTCACAACCGGTTAGCAACCGTTAGCACCGGCCTCCTACACTCGGGACGTGGCAGACCGACCTCTGATCGCCCCCAGCATCCTGTCCGCGGACTTCGCCCGGCTCGGCGAGGAGATCGCCGCCGTGGCCGGCGGCGTGGAGACCCGCGCCGACTGGGTCCACGTCGACGTCATGGACGCGCACTTCGTGCCCAACCTGACCCTCGGCCTGCCCGTGGTCAAGGCGCTGCTGAAGAGCACCGACGTGCCCATCGACTGCCACCTGATGATCGACGACCCGGACCGCTGGGCGATCGGGTACGCCGAGGCCGGCGCCTACAACGTCACCGTGCACGCCGAAGCCGCGAAGGACCCGATCGCGTTGGCCAAGAACCTGCGCGCCGCGGGCGCCAAGGCGGGCCTGTCGCTCAAGCCGGGCACCGCGCTCGAGCCGTGGCTCGACGCGCTCAAGCACTACGACACGCTGCTGGTCATGTCGGTCGAGCCGGGCTTCGGCGGGCAGTCGTTCATCACCGACGTGCTGGAGAAGGTGCGCACCGCGCGCCGGCTGGTCGACACCGGCCACCTGAAGCTGGTCGTCGAGATCGACGGCGGGATCAACGCCGAGACCATCGAGCAGGCCGCCGAGGCGGGCGTCGACTGCTTCGTCGCCGGGTCCGCCGTCTACGGCGCCGGCGACCCCGGCAAGGCGGTCGCCGCGCTGCGCGAGCAGGCGGCCCGCGGCCGCGCCGGCTGACACCGCCGCGGCACCGGAGAAGCCTCCGGGCCGCGTCGGGTGTTGGATGGAAGGACCGGCTCACAAGGAGGCAGCGGACGTGTTCACCGGCATAGTCGAGGAGATCGGCGAGATCACCGCGGTCGAACAGCTGACCAACGCGGCACGGCTGCGCGTACGCGGCCCGCTGGTCACCAGCGACGCCGGGCACGGCGACTCGATCGCGGTCAGCGGAGTGTGCCTCACGGTCGTCGACGTGGCCGACGGCGAGTTCACCGTCGACGTCGTGAACGAGACGCTCCAGCGCTCGAGCCTGGCCAAGGTCGCGACCGGCGACCGGGTCAACCTCGAACGCGCCACCCCGGCCGGCGGCCGGCTCGGCGGGCACATCATGCAGGGCCACGTGGACGGGACCGGCGTGTTCCTCGGCCGCGACGAGAACGGCGTCACGACGTTCGCGCTGCCGGAGCACCTCGCGCGGTACGTGGTCGAGAAGGGCTCGATCGCGGTCGACGGGATCTCCCTGACCGTCGCCGCGGTCTCCGGCGACCAGTTCAAGGTCGCGCTGATCCCGACCACCCTCGAGGTGACCACCCTCGGCGGCCGGGAGGCCGGCGACCCGGTGAACCTCGAGGTCGACGTGGTCGCGAAGTACGTGGAGAAGCTGGCCGAGGCGCATATCCGCGACCAGGTGCAGAATCGGGACAGCGGCACGGAGGAGCGGTCATGAGTGAGTCGAGTGCGGCAGAGCCCGAAGCGGGCTGGACCCCGTGCGGAACCGGGGCGGTGTTCGACGCCGACGCCATCGAGCGGGCGATCGCGGACATCGCGGCGGGCCGTGCGGTCGTCGTGGTCGACGACGAAGACCGCGAGAACGAAGGCGACCTCATCTTCGCGGCGGAGAAGGCGACGCCGGAGCTGCTGGCGTTCATGGTCCGCTACACCTCGGGCTACGTCTGCGTGGCGCTGACCGAGGCCGAGGCCGACCGGCTGGACCTGCCGCCGATGTACCACACGAACCAGGACGCGCGGGGCACCGCGTACAGCGTCACGGTGGACGCCGCCGACGGCATCAGCACCGGCATCTCCGCCGCCGACCGCGCGCACACGACCCGGCTGCTCGCCGACCCGGCGTCGACCGCGAAGGACTTCCGCCGGCCCGGCCACGTCGTGCCGCTGCGCGCGAAGGAGGGCGGCGTGCTGCGCCGGCCCGGGCACACCGAGGCGTCGGTCGACCTGGCCCGGATGGCCGGGCTCGCGCCGGCGGGCGTGCTCTGCGAGATCGTGTCGCAGAAGGAAGAGGGCGACATGGCCCGCCGCGACGAGCTCGAGGTGTTCGCGGCCGACCACGACCTGGCGATCATCACCATCGCCGACCTGATCGCCTACCGCCGTCGCACCGAGAAGCAGGTCGAGCGCGTCGCGGAAGCGCGCATCCCGCTGGCCGCGGGCACGTTCCGCGCGGTCGGCTACGACTCGCTGCTGGACGGCATCGAGCACGTCGCGTTCGTCTACGGCGAGATCGGCGACGGCCAGGACATCCTCGTGCGCGTCCACTCCGAGTGCCTGACCGGCGACGTCTTCGGCTCGCTGCGCTGCGACTGCGGCCCGCAGCTGGAGGCGGCCCTGGAAGCGGTGGCCGCCGAAGGCCGCGGCGTCGTGCTCTACATCCGCGGCCACGAAGGCCGCGGCATCGGCCTGCTGCACAAGCTGCAGGCCTACCAGCTGCAGGACGACGGCGCCGACACGGTCGACGCGAACCTGGCGCTGGGCGTCCCGGCCGACGCCCGCGACTACGGCACCGGCGCGCAGATCCTCTGCGACCTCGGCGTCCGCACCATGCGGCTCCTGTCGAACAACCCGGCCAAGCGGATCGGCCTGGAGGGCTACGGCCTGCGCGTCACCGGGCGGGTGCCGCTGCCGATCTCGCCGAACCCGGAGAACCTGCGCTACCTGCGGACCAAGCGCGACCGGATGGGGCACGACCTGGCCCAGCTGGAGCACTACGACCAGGTCGGCGCGGGCGCCGAGCACCCCGACGGAGGAGCACTGTGAGCGGCGAAGGCCGTCCCGACGTTTCGCTGGACCTGACCGGCTGCAAGTCCCTGAAGCTCGGCATCGTGGCCACCCGCTGGAACGCGGACATCACCGACGTCCTGCTGGAGCGCGCGCTGGCCGCGGCGAAGGAGGCGGAGCTCGAGGACGAGCCGACGGTGGTCCACGTCGCGGGCGCGATCGAGCTCCCGGTGGTGGCGCAGGCGCTGGCCCGCAACCACGACGCGGTGGTCGCGCTGGGCGTGGTCATCCGCGGCGGCACCCCGCACTTCGAGTACGTGTGCGACGCGGTGACGGCGGGCCTGACCCGGGTGGCGCTCGACGAGAGCACCCCGGTCGGCAACGGCGTCCTGACGTGCGACACGCAGGAGCAGGCGCTCGATCGGTCGGGCCGCCCGGGGGCCAAGGAGGACAAGGGCTACGAGGCGACGGTGGCGGCTCTGGACTCCGCGCACGTGCTGCGGAGCCTGCGCCAGCCGTGGACCGAGCGGGGTTTCGTGTGAGCGTGCAGACTCTCCTGGTGATCCGCCCCCGGCGCGCGCTGATGGTGTGCAGCGTGCTGGCGGTGGCGCTGCTGGCGGTGTTCGTGGTGGTGGCGGTGCTGCTGCGCAACGGCAACACGGGCGTCCACTTCCAGCGCTCCGACCAGGCGGCGATGATCGGCATCGGCATCCTGCTGGCGTGCGGCGTGATGCTGTTCGCGATCGCGCGCGTGCGGGCGGATGCCGAGGGCATCGAGGTCCGGAACGTGCTGATCACCCGGCGGTTCGCTTGGGACGACGTGCTTTCGGTGAGTTTCCCGGACGGTGCTTCGTGGGCTCGGCTGGAGCTGCCGGACGACGAGTACCACGCCGTGATGGCGGTGCAGGCGGTGGACCGGGCGCGGGCGGTGGAAGCGGTGCGGGCACTGCGAAAACTGCACCGCGCGGCCACCGGCGGCTGACCCCGGCGGGTCAGAGGTTCAGGTCCACCACGATCGGCGCGTGGTCCGAAGGTCCCTTCCCCTTCCGCATGTTCCGGTCCACATAGGAATCCGTCACCGCACTGGTGAACGCGGTGTTCCCATAAACCAGGTCGATCCGCATCCCCTTGTTGTTCGGGAAGTTCCCCGCCCGGTAGTCCCAGTAGGTGAAGGGGTGGTCGTACTTCAACGGCCGCGGGAAGACGTCCGACAACCCGAGGTCCCGCAGGCGGGCCAGCGCGTCCCGCTCCGGCTTCGTCACGTGCGTCGACTCCGCGAACACCGCGATGTCCCAGACGTCCGCGTCCGCCGGGGCGACGTTGAAGTCCCCGAGCACCGCGAACGGACCCTCCGCGGAAAGCTCCGAAGCCACCAGGGACCGCAGAGACTCCAGCCACTCCAGCTTGTACGCGTAGTGGGGGTTGTCCGGCTCACGCCCGTTCGGCACGTACACCGACCACACCCGCACGCCCCCACAGGTCGCCCCGATCGCGCGCGCCTCGGAGGCCCCGTCGAACTCAGGCTCGCCCGGGAGCCCGCGCACCACGTCGGACAGCCCCACCCGGGACACGATCCCCACGCCGTTCCAGCGCCCGAGCCCGTACGCCGCCACCTCGTAGCCCAGCGCCTCGACCTCGGCGAACGGGAACTTCTCCGTCGCGTTCTTCAGCTCCTGCAGGCACAGCACGTCCGGCGCCGTCTTCTCCAGGAACTCCAGCACGCGCGGCAGGCGGGGGACGATGGAGTTCACGTTCCAGGTGGCGATCCGCATGCCCGCGAGCATCCCACACCCCACCGACAGTTCCGGGGCGGCGCGAGACCGCGCCGCCCCGGAACGCGGAGTACCTCAGACGCCCGCGGTCGTCCGGATCCAGGACCGGCTCGAAGCCACGCTCGCGTAGTTGTTCGTGCCGCGCGTGTTCGTCCCGCTCTGGTTCTGGACCGTCGACGCGACGCCGACCTGGACGCCGCCGGAGAGCTGCGGGCCGCCCGAGTCGCCCTTCCACGCCGACCCGTTGATGCCGACGCTCTGGATCGCGCGGCCGCCGTACGCGTCCGACGACCGGCCGGTCACCTGGACGTTCGCCGTCTTCAGGGCCGACGCCGGCGGGCCGGTCGGGGTGGTGCGGCCCCAGCCGTAAAGCTGGTTGGTGCTGCCCGTCGCCGGGTCCGCGCTGCCCAGCTTGACCGGCGCCGCGCTGGTCGCCGACGCCAGGTGCAGCAGCGCGATGTCGCCGTTGGGGGACTCGTACTTCCCGTCGACCGCGATCTGCGTGCCGGAGAACAGCGTGTTGCTGCCGACCTTGACGTGCATGCCCGAGCCGTCCTGGTCGAGGCAGTGCACCGCGGTCATCACCCAGCGGGCGGCGATCACCGTGCCCGAGCAGTTGAAGCCTTGGAAGTCGCGTCCGGCGGTGTTCACGTACACCTGGGCACCCCAGGAGACGGCGGGGGAGGTCGTGCCGCCGACGATGTTCGGCTGGACGCCCGCGGAGGCGACCGCGGCACCGGCGAGGGTCAGCGCGACGGCGGCCGCCGAGGCGGCGCCGAGGATACGAAGAGGGCTCACGGTGGTGATCCTTTCGGACGGGGGCCGGATCGGCCGGTCGGAAAGTAACCACCGCGTCACCCCGGGCGACACCTACCGAAGTCGGAACCGGGCGAAGACCCGACTTCCGGCGGATCGGACACATCCGGGCAGTTCGCGCCCGCCCGGCCGGGGGCGTGCGAGAACTGTCGGTGGCGGCAAATAGGCTGGGGTGGTGGCTGACCCGACCACCTACCGACCCGCTCCGGGAAGCATCCCGGAGGCCCCTGGCGTGTACAAGTTCCGCGACGCGACCAAGCGGGTCATCTACGTCGGCAAGGCGAAAAGCCTGCGCAGCAGGCTGAACTCCTACTTCGCCGACCTCTCCGGCCTGCACCCGCGCACCCGGCAGATGGTCACCACGGCCGCGAGCGTCGAGTGGACCGTCGTCAGCACCGAGGTCGAGGCGCTGCAGCTCGAGTACAACTGGATCAAGGAGTTCGACCCGCGGTTCAACGTCCGCTACCGCGACGACAAGAGCTACCCGGTGCTCGCGGTGACGTTGAACGAGGAGTTCCCGCGTCTGCACGTCTACCGCGGCGCGCGCAAGAAGGGTGTCCGGTACTTCGGCCCGTACGCGCACGCGTGGGCCATCCGCGAGACGCTCGACCTGCTGCTTCGGGTGTTCCCGGCGCGCACGTGCTCGGCCGGGGTCTTCCGGCGCCACGGGCAGATCGGGCGGCCCTGCCTGCTCGGCTACATCGACAAGTGCTCGGCGCCCTGCGTCGGCCGCGTCTCCGCCGACGAGCACCGCGACATCATCGAGGACTTCTGCGACTTCCTCGCGGGCAAGACCGACGTCATGATCAAGCGGCTCGAGACCGAGATGGCCGCCGCCTCCGAAGAGCTCGAGTTCGAGCGCGCCGCCCGGCTGCGCGACGACCTCGGCGCGCTCCGGCGGGCCATGGAGAAGCAGGCCGTGGTGCTCGGCGACGGCACGGACGCCGACGTCGTGGCGTTCGCCCACGACGACCTCGAAGCCGCGGTCCAGGTCTTCCACGTGCGCGGGGGCCGGGTCCGCGGCCAGCGCGGCTGGGTGATCGACAAGGCCGAGGAGATGGACGTCCCCGCGCTGGTCGATCACTTCCTCACCCAGTTCTACGGCGACGAGGCCGAGCTCGACGCCCGTGACGATGTCGACGCGGGGCCGGTGGTCCCGCGCGAGGTGCTGGTGCCGGAACTGCCCGCGGACGCCGACGCGGTCGCGGAGTGGCTCACCGGGCTGCGGGGTTCGCGGGTGCAGCTGCGGGTGCCGCAGCGCGGCGACAAGAAGGCGCTCGCCGAGACCGTCCAGCGCAACGCGGGGGAGGCGTTCACCCAGCACAAGCTGCGTCGCGCCGGAGATCTGACGGCACGCTCGGCGGCGCTCACCGAGCTGCAGGAGTTCCTGGCGCTGGACACCGCGCCGCTGCGCATCGAGTGCATCGACATCAGCCACATCCAGGGCAGCGACGTCGTGGCGTCGCTCGTCGTCTTCGAGGACGGGCTGGCGCGCAAGTCCGAGTACCGGCGCTTCGCGCTGCGCGAGGCGGCCGAAGAGGGCGACGTCGCGTCGATCGCCGAGGTCGTGCGCCGGCGGTTCTACCGCTACCTGAAGGAAACCGCGGAAGAGACGGACTCGTCGAAGCCCGGCCTCGACCCGGAGACCGGCCGGCCGAAGAAGTTCGCCTACCCGCCGAACCTGCTGGTCGTCGACGGCGCGGGCCCGCAGGCCACGGCGGCCGCGGACGTGCTGGCCGAGCTCGGCATCACCGACATCTCCGTGGTGGGGCTGGCGAAGCGGCTCGAAGAGGTGTGGCTGCCCGCCGACCCCGACCCGGTGATCCTGCCGCGGACGTCGGAGGGGCTGTACCTGCTCCAGCGGCTGCGTGACGAGGCCCACCGGTTCGCCATCGCCTACCACCGCGAGAAGCGCTCCAAGCGGCTGGTGACGTCCGAATTGGACAGTGTGCCCGGGCTGGGGCAGGCTCGCCGCACCGCCCTGATCAAGCACTTCGGCTCGGTGAAGAAGCTCAAGCAGGCCAGGATCGAAGAGATCGAGGCGGTGCCCGGCTTCGGCAGGCGCACCGCGGAGGCCGTGGTCGCCGCGCTGGCCGGGGAGTCCGGTGCGGGTCCGAAAGCAGGGGAGTAGGGAAACACAGTGAGTGCGCAAGAGGAGATCCGCGGGTCCGGCATGGAGGTCGCGGTCGTGTCCGGCCTGTCCGGGGCGGGCCGCAGCACGGCGGCCAAGTGCCTGGAGGACCTGGGCTGGTTCGTCGTCGACAACCTGCCCCCGGAGCTGATCGCCACGATGGTCGAGCTGGGCGCGCAGGCGCGCGGCGCGATCACGAAGGTGGCCGTGGTGATGGACGTGCGCTCGCGTGCGTTCACCGACGACCTCGCCTCGGTCATCAAGGACCTGGACGCCCGGGGCTACAAGCCGCGCGTGCTGTTCCTGGAGGCGACCGACGCGGTGCTGGTGCGGCGCTTCGAGGCCGTCCGCCGCGGCCACCCGATGCAGGGTGACGGCCGGCTCGCCGACGGCATCACCGCGGAGCGGACGCTGCTGGAGCCGCTGCGCGAAGAGGCCGACCTGGTGCTCGACACGTCGTCGCTGTCGGTGCACGACCTGCGTGCCAAGATCGAGGACGCGTTCGGCTCCGAGGCGAGCACCCAGACCCGGGTCACCGTGCTGTCGTTCGGCTACAAGTACGGCCTGCCGATGGACGCCGACCTGGTGATGGACGTCCGGTTCCTGCCGAACCCGTTCTGGATCCCGGAGCTGCGCGAACACACGGGCCTCGACGGCGAGGTCCGCAACTACGTCCTCTCGCAGGAGGGCGCCGAGGAGTTCCTCGACCGCTACCACCAGCTGCTGCGGCTGATCGGCGCCGGCTACAAGCGCGAGGGCAAGCGGTACCTGACGCTGGCCGTCGGCTGCACCGGCGGCAAGCACCGCAGCGTGGCGCTGTCCGTGGAGCTCGCCCAGCGTCTGTCCAAAGAGGACGGAATGGCCGTGAAGGTGGTGCACCGCGACCTTGGTCGTGAATAACGTGCGCGCGGTCGCCCTCGGGGGCGGCCACGGGCTGCACGCCACGTTGTCCGCGTTGCGGCGGGTGACCCCCGACGTCACCGCGATCGTCACCGTGGCCGACGACGGCGGGTCGTCCGGCCGGCTGCGGCGCGAGCTGGGGCTGCTGCCGCCGGGCGACCTCCGGCAGGCCTTCGCCGCGTTCGCGGCGGAAGACGGCGGCACGCTGTGGGCCGAGGTGTTCCAGCACCGCTTCGGCGGCGACGGCGCGCTGGCCGGGCACGCGGTGGGGAACCTGCTGCTGGCCGGGCTGTTCGAGGTGCTCGGCGACCCGGTCGCCGCGCTCGACGAGGCCTGCCGCCTGATGGGCGTCTCGGGCCGGGTGCTGCCGATGTCACCGGAGCCCCTGGAGATCGTGGGCCAGGTCAGCGGCCTCGACAGCGAGGACCCGGCGGCGCTGCGCACCATCCGCGGGCAGGTCGCGGTGGCGTCGACGCCGGGTCAGGTGCAGCGCGTCAGCCTGCACTCGCCGGGTCACTCGGGGCGGCCGCCGCAGGCGTGCGAGGAAGCGGTGGAGGCGGTGCTGAAGGCCGACGTCGTGTTCCTCGGGCCGGGCTCCTGGTTCACGAGCGTTTTACCCCACTTGCTCGTGCCGGGGCTGCACGACGCGCTCGTGAAGACCGCCGCGACGAAGGTGCTCGTGCTCAACCTTGTCCCCCAGCCGGGGGAAACCGCGGGGTTCTCGCCGGAGCGGCACCTCGACGTACTCTTCGAACACGCGCCCGATCTGCGGGTCGACGCGGTGATCGCGGACCGCGATTCCGTGCCCGACCCGGCGAATCTCCGGCGCGCGGCCGAACGGCTCGGCGGTCGCGCCCACCTGGGGGCGGTGGGCGACCCGGAAGTGGCGGGACGGCATGATCCTGATGCGCTCGCGCGATGCATGCGGGAGGCTCTCGGTCTCGGCAGGGGCGGGGAGCACGGGGGAGGAGCGAAAGGCAGGGAGGGGCAGTAATGGCGATGACCGCCGCGGTGAAGGACGAGCTGAGCCGGCTGGAGATCACGAAGATCGGGCCGCGCCGGGCGGAGGTCGCGTCGCTGCTTCGCTTCGCCGGCGGGCTGCACATCGTGGCCGGCCGGGTGGTCGTGGAGGCGGAGCTGGACACGGGCTCGGTCGCGCGACGGCTGCGCAAGGAGATCCACGAGCTGTACGGCCACCATTCGGACGTCCACGTCATCACCGCCAGCGGCGGCCTGCGCAAGGGCACCCGCTACGTCGTGCGCGTCGTCAAGGACGGTGAGGGCCTGGCCCGCCAGACCGGGCTGATCGACCAGCGCGGCCGCCCGGTGCGCGGGCTGCCCGCGGCCGTGGTGTCCGGGGGAGTGGCCGACGCGGAGGCGGCGTGGCGAGGCGCGTTCCTCGCCCACGGATCGCTCACGGAACCGGGCCGTTCGTCGTCCCTCGAGGTGACCTGCCCGGGCCCGGAGGCGGCACTGGCGCTCGTCGGCGCGGCCCGCCGGATGGGCATCCAGGCGAAGTCCCGCGAGGTCCGCGGCGCCGACCGCGTGGTCGTCCGCGACGGCGACGCGATCGGCGCGCTGCTGACCCGCCTGGGCGCGCACACGAGCGTCCTGCAGTGGGAGGAACGCCGGATGCGCCGCGAGGTCCGCGCGACGGCGAACCGCCTGGCCAACTTCGACGACGCGAACCTGCGCCGTTCGGCCCGGGCGGCGGTGGCGGCGGCGGCCCGGGTGCAGCGAGCCTTGGAGATCCTCGGCGACACGGCCCCGGACCACCTGCTGGCGGCGGGCAAGCTCCGGCTGTCGAACCGGCAGGCGTCCCTGGAGGAACTGGGCCAGCTGTCGGACCCGCAGATGACGAAGGACGCGGTGGCCGGGCGCATCCGCCGCCTGCTGGCGATGGCGGACAAGCGGGCCAAGGACCTGAACATCCCGGACACCGAGTCCGCGGTCACGCCGGAGATGCTCGAAGAGGACGACGAGGCCTAGAGCCTCGCGCCGTTAACGGGAACGGTGCCGCGGAGGCCGACTCGTAACACCGCGGTAGCACCACGGCGCGACCGCCGAAACGCGGGACCTCGAACCTCGGAGGCGACCGAGGGAAGGGGAAAGCATGCGCAACGCACGGCTGCACATGACGCCGGAGGTCGGCACCTGGCTCGCTCGCCGCAGCAGCAAGGCCGGCGACCGGACCATCGAGGAACTGGTCGCGGCCAAGCGCGGCACCACCGTCTCCGTGGTCATCCCGGCCCGCGACGAGGAAGCCACCGTCGGCGCGATCGTCACCGCCATCCGCGAGGAGCTCCACGGCGTGCTCGTCGACGAAATCGTCGTCGTCGACAGCCGGTCCACCGACGCCACCGCCGCGGTGGCCGCCGCGGCCGGCGCTCGCGTCGTCGCGCAGGACGACGTCCATCCCGGGCTCGAACCGCGCGAGGGCAAGGGCGAAGCGCTGTGGAAGGGCGTCGCCGCGACGTCCGGTGATCTCGTCGTCTTCGTCGACGGGGACCTCCGCGACTTCACCACGGACTACGTCACCGGGCTGCTCGGCCCGCTGCTCACCGACCCGTCGGTCGCCTACGTCAAGGGCTTCTACCACCGCCCGCTGGGCACCGAGGCGGACGGCGGCGGCCGCGTCACCGAGCTCGTCGCCCGGCCGCTGCTCAACATGTTCTGGCCGGAGCTGGCCGGGTTCGTACAGCCCCTCGCCGGTGAGTACGCGGGGCGCCGCGAGGTGCTGGAGAGCATCCCGTTCGTCGTCAACTACGGCGTCGAGATCGGGCACCTCATCGACCTGCTGGAGCTGCGCGGCCTCGACGCGCTCGCCCAGGTCGACCTCGGCCACCGCGTGCACCGGCACCAGAGCACGCAGGCGCTGGGCCGGATGTCCGGGCAGATCATGCAGACGCTCTTCGACCGCCTGGAGCGCTACGACCGCGTGGTCACGGCGGTGCCGCCCGCGACGATCCTCGCCCAGTTCCAGCGGGGCACGTCGACCGGCGGCGTCGAGCGCGAACTCGTCCTCACCGACCTGACGTCCCCGCAGCGTCCGCCGCTGGACAGCCTGCCGGCGCACGCGCTGCGGGAAACGGCGTAGGTCAGCCGGGCACGTGCTCGGGCTGCCACCCGGGCGGGCCGAGCACGTAGCCCGTGCGCTCGCGCCACGTCCGGGCGGCGCGGAGGTCGCGCAGGATCGAGCCGTACTCGTGGAAGCCGACCTTGAGCAGGTTGTACGTCTCGATGTTCTTGGTCAGCCCGTACTTCGGCCGCCTGCCCTCGGGCACGAAGCTGCCGAACATCCGGTCCCAGACGATGAGGATGCCGCCGTAGTTGGCGTCCAGGTACTCGGCGTCGCTGCCGTGGTGGACCCGGTGGTGCGACGGGGTGTTGAAGACGTATTCGAACCAGCGCGGCAGCTTTTCGATCTTCTCGGTGTGCACGAAGAACTGGTAGACGAGGTCGATCGACAGGCCGGTCAGGATCATCCACGGCGGGATCCCGCACAGGGCCAGTACCGACCAGAACGGCAGCTGGAAGTACGGCGTCCACTTCTGGCGCAGCGCCGTCGAGAAGTTGTAGTGTTCGCTGGAGTGGTGCACCTGGTGGCCCGCCCACAGCAGCCGCACGCGGTGGCTGGCGCGGTGGTAGGCGTAGAAGACCAGTTCCTGGCCGAGCAGCATGAGCACCCACGTCCACCAGTCGCGCGGGTCGAGCCGGACCGGCGCGAGCTCGAACAGCGCGGCGAAGACGAAGAGCATCACCAGCCGGAACAGTGCGTTGACCCCGACCGCGACGGTGCCCATCAGCATGCTCGTGCGGGTGTCGGCCGGGCTGTAGCCGATGACGTTGTCGTCGTGCCCGAGCACGTGCACCGCGACGATCTCGATCGCCACGAACAGCAGGAACACCGGGGTCGCGAACAGCACGGGGTCGCGCAGGTGCGCCAGGAACTCGGCCACGTCGCCTCCTTCGATCTGACCCTACGGTAACTTACCCGCGGGTCACTTTACGCACGGTAGGCTCTCCGGCGTGACGGAGTCAAGGGCGGTCGGGACCAAGGGCATGCCCCGCGAAGAGCGGGAGGCCCAGCTCGTCGTGGCCGGCACCGAGGAGTTCGGCCGGGCGGGCTACGCGGGCGCGTCGATGGTCGAGATCGCGCGCCGCGTCGGCGTCACGAAGCCGTTGCTGTACCAGTACTTCGGCTCGAAGGACGGGCTCTACCTGGCCTGCCTGCACCGCGCGGGCGACCGGCTGACCGAGGGCGTCGCGACGACCATGGCGGGCGGCGGCGAGCCCGAGCAGATGCCGCTGAAGGTGCTCTCGGCGATCTTCACGACGTTCGACCACGATCGCTACGCGTGGCGCCTCCTGCGCGACGAGACGGTTCCGGGCAGCGGCGACATCGCGGCCGCGGCGGCGGACTACCGGCGCCGCCTGGACGCGTTCGCCCTGCTCGGCGCGACGCAGCTGATGACGTCGCGCGGGCTCGCCGACCCGGTCGACATCGAAGCGATCGCGCAGGTGTGGACCGGCGTGGTCGACTCGCTGATCAGCTGGTGGATCGACCGCCCGGACGAAGACGCGGTGGCCATGTCGGCCCGCTGCGCGCGGATCATGGAGGGTCTGTTCGGCTGGTGAGCTCGGCGCGGGCTGCTGCGAAGAACGCCGCCCGATCATCGCCGAAGGTCACCGCGGCCGCCGACAGCGTGCGTCCCAGCGCTTCGAGTGGATCTTCCTCCGCCGCGCCGAAGATCGCCGGAAAGGCCATGGCCTGCTGCAACGCGTTGTCGTGCCGGCCGTCCGGCGTGCGCACCAGGGTGTGCGGCACGTCGGGATCCGACAGCAGGCGCTCCCACGCCGCGTTCCCGTCGTCGAACGGCGGGGGTAGCGCCCGGCCGTCCTCGAGCGCGCGCAGCCCCTCGGCGATCCAGCCGACGCCGTCCAGTCCGGCGCGTTCGAAGGTCCGCCGAGCGACCCAACGGGCCAGCGCGCGCTGAGCTTCGACCGGCGCCGCCACGAGGTCACCGGTCAAACCGCGCTCCTGCTTCGCGAACTCCCGGAGAAACCCCGGCCGCAGGGCCAGAATCCGCTCGTCCGGCAGGGTCCCGCCCCACTCGCGGAGCATCCGCTCGTGCTGAGCCTTCGCGCGTGCCTCCGCTTCGGCCCGCTGCCGCGCCTCCTCGGCCGCGGCGAGTTCCGAGGGCGTCGGCGGCGGAGGCAGCTTCCGCGCGAAGTCGTGCCAGTACGCGGCGGCCGCGCTGTGCTGCCGGACGACGGCGTCGGGCGCCGGCGGCGCGGGCCAGAACTGCAGCAGGTAGCGGTCCCGCTCGGGTTCGCCGTCGACGCGGGTGTCCTGCTCGCGGCCGGCGTCCATGGCCGTCCCGCTGTAGCGGACGCGGTAGTCGCCGGGCGTCAGCTCGAGGTCCCACCAGTCCTCGCCGCCCCAGGTCACGAGCATCGCGCGGCCCTCGGCCCGGAACGACGCCTCGACGACGTCCTCCCCGCCGGCGTCGGGCGGCTCGGTCTCGTGCACCTCCGCGGTGAACCCGACCTCCCCGGTGTGCAGGCCGGTGAGCAGGAAGAGCGTCCCCGCCACCGCGGCGCCGCACAGCCCGTTGCGCTGACCGGCGAAGCACGCCGAAAGATCGCCTTCGAACGGCTCGCCGCCCTCGCTGTGGACGTAGAGCTGTCCATAGTGGACGTGGACGTCGCCGTGGACCACGGTTCGCATGCCGGCCATCCTGGCAGAGGGCACCGACTGTTCCCGTTTGCCGCTTTTGTCCGTTATTCAGGACACGGAGAGTGGTTCCTGTCGATTGACTTCCCGAACGGCGTAGCGAAACCGCTCCCGTTCGCGATTAATCAGGGAAGCCATCGCGTCGAGAGGTGTCCCATGCCCGAACCAGCCGCTCCCGTCCCGGTCGATCCCCGCCTCGCCGCGCGGTTCACCGAGGACTTGCTCGACGGCTGCCGGGTCCTGGCGAAGGACTACGGGTACCGGCCGGCCCAGTTCGAGCGGATGGTGCGCGAGCACGGCGGCGTCGAAGCCGCCCGGCTGCTGCTGCGCGGCGCCGGCACCGCCGGCGGGTTCACCGTGCTCTGGGAGAAGAACCAGCTCGGCCGCAGCTCCGAGGCGACGATGCTCCACGCGGAGTACGCCGACCTGTTCACCCCCGACGAGCTCCTGCTCGCGCGGCGGCGGCTGGAGGAGCACGGCTTCGACGTCGACGGCCACCTGCGCAGCCTCGCTGAACAGGGGTGAGCGCGGCAGGGGTGACCGGCGCCGCTCCGGTCACCCCTGCCGCGGCTTCTAGGCAGCCGCGCTGGACTTGCCGCGCAGCACGACGCTGCCCGCCGAGGCGCCCTTGACCGCCGTTTCGATCTGGGCCATCGTCGAGGACGAGGTCAGGCCGGGAACCGTCGCGGTGTTCAGGGCGTAGAGCGTGAACGTGTACGGGTGGCTGGAGCCGCCCGGACAGGGGCCGAAGAACTTCTGCGCGTTCGCCCCGCTGCCCATGGCCTTCTGCTTCGCGCCACCCTGGTTCGGCACGGTGTAGCCCGCGCCGAGACCTTCCGGCAGCGAACGAGCCGACGCCGGGATGTCCCAGATCGCCCAGTGCAGCTTGTTGCCGCTGTTGGCGACGTCGGCGAACACGACGGCGTAGGCCTTCGCGCCGGTGGACGCGCCCCACGTGAGCGGCGGCGACGGGTCCTGGCCCGCCGTGCCGTCGCCGGCGCAGGTGTACTTGTCCGGGATGGTCGCGTTGTCGGCGAAGGCGGAGCTGGTCAGCTTGAAGTCACCCGGTGTGGCGCCGCCGGGGAACTTCAGCCGCACGATCACGTTGTCCAGCACCGACGGCGTGCCGCCGTTCTTGTCGTTGTTCGTCGAGGTCAGCCACAGCCCGCCGTCCGGGGTCTTCGTGACCGAGCGCAGCCGGCCCCAGCGGCCGGAGAACAGGGTCGACACCGTGCCGATGCCGGTGCCCGCCGCGTTGATCTGCGTGGCGAACATCTGCTCGCCGGTGACGCCGGCGATGTAGATCCAGTCGTTGACGATCTCGAGCCCGCTCGGCCCGGCCTGCGACGTCGGCCACGTCTTCTTCGGGGCGATGAAGCCGCTGCAGCTGCCCTGCGTGCCTTCACAGCTAGGCCAGCCGAAGTTGCCGCCCTTCTGGATCAGGTTGAGCTCGTCCTGGCTGCTCTCGCCGAACTCCGCCGCCCACAGCTGGCCGCGGGAGTCCCAGGCCAGGCCCTGCGGGTTGCGGTGGCCGTAGCTCCAGACGTACCGGGCGTTGCCGCCGGTGGCGTAGAACGGGTTGTCGCTCGGGGCCGAGCCGTCGGGGTTCAGCCGGAGGATCTTTCCGTTGAGCGAGCTCTTGTTCTGCGCGTTGTCGCTGTTCTTCGCGTCGCCGACGGTGGCGTACAGCTTGCCGTCCGGACCGAACTTGATGCGCCCGCCGTTGTGGTAGCGGTTCTTGGCGATCCCGGTCAGCACCGGCGTCGACGTCGACGACAGCGTGGTGCCGTCGTAGGTCATCTTCACGATCCGGTTGTCCCCGGATGCGGTGTGGTAGACGTACACCGCGCGGTCGCTCGCCCAGTTCGGCGAAATCGCGAGGCCCAGCAGGCCGCCTTCGCCGTTGGTGCCGACCGCGCCCGGCACCTTGCCCAGCGTGGTCTTCTGGCCCGACGGCGTCACCAGCAGGATCTCGAACCGGTCCCGCTCGGTCACCAGCGCGTTGCCGTTCGGCAGGAAGTCCACCGACCAGCCGAGGTCGACCTTCGCGATGTCCTTGTCGTACTCCGGGATGCCCCCGGCGCC
The DNA here is from genome assembly GCF_040682155.1 of Amycolatopsis sp. NPDC051371. Classification (NCBI taxonomy): domain Bacteria; kingdom Bacillati; phylum Actinomycetota; class Actinomycetes; order Pseudonocardiales; family Pseudonocardiaceae; genus Amycolatopsis; species Amycolatopsis sp. NPDC051371. The sequence continues at coordinate 232,983 of NZ_JBFBAG010000007.1, read as the reverse complement.
GCCCGGAGCGCTCGTCTTGGCGGTGACCGCGTTGCTCGCCGCGGAGCTGTTGCCGTCGGGGTCGCGCGCCTTGACCGTGAAGGTGTACGAGGTGTTCGGGTTCAGGTTCGTCACGGTCGTGCCGAGGGACGTCGTGGTCGCGACCTTCGTGGCGCCCTGGAAGACGTCGTAGCCGGCGACCGTGCCGCCGTTGTCGGTGGAAGCGTTCCACGCCAGGGAAACGCTGTTCGCGGTGACGCCGGTGGAGCGCAGGTTGCCCGGCACGGTGGGCGGGGTGGTGTCGTCGCTGGGCGGCGTGGTGAAGGTGACCACGTTGCTCTGCTGCGACGGGTTGCCCGCGGCGTCGAACGCGCCGATCGAGATGTCGTAGGCGGTGTTCGGGGTCAGGTTGGTCACGGTCGCCGACGTGGTGTTGCCGTCGACGGTCTTGAGGATGTTGCCGCCGCGGTTGATCTCGTAACGCACGACACCGACGTTGTCGGTCGCGGCGGTCCAGGAGAACGTGGCCGCGGTGGGAAGGATGTTGCTCGCCTTGAGGTTCGACGGCGGCGACGGCGGTTCGCTGTCGGTGGGCGCGACGAAGGTGTCGGTGAGCTTGTCGGCGTTCGGGCCGCCGTTGGCGGTGGTCGCCGTGGTGCGGACCTTGTTGACCCCGGCGGTCAGCTGCACGCTCGCGGTGACGGTCTTCCACGTCGTCCACGCGCCGGTGCCGGGGAAGTCGACGGTGCCCTTGTCACCGCCGTCGACGACGAGCTTCACGGGCCGGTTGTCGGCGGTTCCGTTGGCGTAGCGGAAGGTCAGGGTGTGCGTGCCCGCCTGCGCGGCGTTCACGGAGTATTCGACGTAACTGCCGGCGACGTTGTCGAAGTTGACGAACCCGGTGCCGGAGTAGCCGGCGTGGTTCGACTCGACGACGCCCTGGGAGACGACGGCGTTCTCGGACTCGTAGTCGGTGTCCGCTGCTGCGAAAGCGCTTACCGGACTGAGCGCGGTGAGGCCGAGCGCCGCGACGGCGGTACCGGCCAGTACCACGCGCCACGGTGGACGGGGTGCCACTGGGAGCCTCCTGCGTGGGTCGGGGGACAGGGGGTGACCGGGGCGGAACTGGTCGGCGGACCACCGGAACTGGACCTAATAGTTAGGAAAGTTTCCTATCTATAGGACGGATCTCACACCCTTCGGGCGGGTCGTGTCAATACTCGACACGGGCGCTCACCCCTGGTGAAGAAGGGTTTCCCGCTCAGCGGTGCGCTTCCCCGCCCGGCGCCGGACACCGCGCCCCAATGTGGCCTTCGGTGCGCTCAACGCACCCAAGGCGGCCTTCGGTGCGTTGAACGCACCCAAGGCGGCCTTGGGGCGCTTGAGCGTCAGCTGACGGTGGCGGCGGTTTCGCTCGCCCAGTCGCGCGGCACGAGGAACGACGCCAGTTCCGCTTCGGGACTCCCCGGCTCCGGCGTGAACCCCGATTCCCACCGCGCCAGCGGCGGCAGCGCCAGCAGGATCGCCTCGGCGTCGGCCCGCGTGGCGGACGCGGCGCGGAACAGGGCAGATTCGACGTACCGGCCGCGGCGGTGGAGCTGCCACTGCCGCTCGCGCTCGCCGTGCGGCAGGTCCCGCCGCCGTCGGACGATCGGCAGGTACGCGGGGGCGATCGTGGCGATGCCCGCCGCCGTGAACGCGGCTCCGCGCCGCCAGCCGTGCGGGCCGGACGGGCGCAGGTGGTCGAAGGCGATGCCGCCGAGCCCGTGCGGCTCGTCGCGGTGCGGCAGCCGGAACCGGTCGTCGGCGGTGCGCTTCGCCTGCGCGTGGAACGCCGGGTCGAGCGTGTCGCAGTGCTGCCTGAGCACCCGGTGGAAGTGCGCCGCGTCCTCGGCGAAGCCGTAGCACGGGAGGAGCTCCACGGTGCCGCCGAACCACCAGGTGTCCCCGGATTCGCAGTACCGGAAGTGCGCCTGGAAGGCGGGAACCCGCGGATTGCGCGGGTGGATCACGACCGACAGGCCGCTGGTGAAGAACCCGCCGTCGTCCGCGGTCGTCACGCAGACCCCGGCGCGTTCGAAGACGTCCCCGTTTTCCAGCAGGCGCGCCCGGCCCCGGCCGAACCGCGCCCCGCCGTCGAGGCGTTCCAGCTCCGCGACCAGCTCGCGCTGGCCGGAGCTCATGATCGCCTTGACGGCGTCGCGTCTGCTGTCCTCACCTGAAAGCATGACCCCCACCCCCACGGGCGAGGATACCGCGAGACCGAGGTCAGCCGGCGATCTCGGCCCGCGCGATCACCTTGGTGATCTTCGCCCGGACCAGCGATTCCTCGGGGACGGCGTTGCGCTTGCCGTACTCCTCGGCCCGGTCGGCGCCCATGTACCGGCCGCCCAGCTTGGTCGCCCAGGCGAGCATCTCGTCGTAGTCGTGGGTCAGCCGCGCCTCGGCGGTGAACTGGAGGTAGGAGTACGGCGGTTCCTGGTCGTCCACGACCAGGGAGATCCGCGGGTCGCGGGCGATCGCCTTGCCCTTGAGGGTGTCGGTGCCGGTGGTGAAGACCAGCTCGTCGCCGTCGGGGGTCTCGTCCAGCAGGAACCAGATCGGGGTGACGATCGCGGCGCCGTTCGCCCGGACCAGGCCGAGCTTGCCCGTCCGGGTCCCCTCGGACGCGAACTTCCACCACTCTGAACGGCTCATCTCACGCATGAGGGGGACGTTAACCTGTCACCCGAGCGTGCGCAGAGGGTGGCCGACTAGCCTGGCCTGCTGTGCGAGACGACGACCGGGCCGCGATGGGATTGGCCGACGAAGGGCTGACACGCCGCCTCAAGGCGCTGGCCTGCACCGCGCCGTTGCACGACCTGGACGCGCGGAAGGCGAAGCTCGACTGGGCCGACGCCACGGTCTACCAGATGGCCGAGATCGCGCTGCACACGATCGACCAGGTCACCATCGCGATGGACTTCGACACCGGCGCCGGCCACGACGAGGTCATCGACCGGCTGCTGCCGTTCATCGCGGCGCAGGCGCCGTCGCGGATGCCCGAAGAGCACGTCCGCGTGGCCAAGTGGGTCCTCGACAACCTGATCAACGTCGGCACGACCGACCGCGGCTTCCGGCGCGTCTACGGCTCGATGGGTCCGGGCGGCTACGAGCGGCGCCAGTTCGACTTCAAGCTGCTCGTCGAGCTGGCCGCCCGTGACGGCGAGGTCTACCTCCGCGCCACCGACGAGGCGATCAACGTCCTCGTCGGTGCCCTCGACACCGACGTCGAGTCGGCCCAGATCGCCGCCGAGGTCAAGCTCGAGAACCTCATCAACCGCGGTCGGTTGGCCGACGCGAAGCTGGCCGCCGAGCAGGCCCGCTACCGGACCGTCCAGTACGGCGAGACCCTGCGCGCGAAGCTCGACGCGACCCGCCGTGACGTCCGGTCGGTCGACTGGGAGCGCGAGGTCCCGGAGCTGCTCGACAGCGCGCTCAGCCACATCGAAGCCCGGTTCCGCGCCGAGAACGCCATCCTCAAGAACATCACCACCGCCCGTGACGAGACCGAGGACCTCGACCGCAAGCGCCGCGCCGCCGAGCTCGTCGACATCGTCGGCGACTGCATCCGGCGGCACACCCGCCTGCAGTCCCGGCTGGCCGACGCGGGCGCGGTGTTCCGCGCCGAGCAGGACCGCCAGCAGTTCTCCGGGCCGCCCCAGCGCGCGACGCTCGACCTGTTCGGCCAGCTCCTCGTGCCGACGCTCGGGCTGCCGCTGGCCGACGCCGTCGCGCCGGTCGAGCACTTCTTCCACGCCGCCGCCGGCATCACCGCGCCGGTCGTGCCGTCGCTGTCGTCGCTGGTTTCGCTGCTCCTGCGGCCCGCGCCCGAACGCGACCAGCTCGTCGGCGAGATCCCCGAGCCCGAGCTGATGCCCGCCGAGGTCACCGACAAGTTCGGCGACGACGTCTGGCGCCGGGCCGACGAGCTGCTCGACCTGCCCGAGGTGCCGCGCCGCCTGTCCGGCCTGCTCGACGAAGCCCGCCGCAGCCGCCAGCCCGGCCTCGCCGCCCTGGTCGCGCTGCGCGCGGTCCACGCCTACAGTCCCGGGGTCGGCGCGGCCCGGCGCCAGGGCGACCGGCAGGTGCTGCTCGCCGTCGACGACGGCACGCTGCTCGACGACCCGGAGTTCGGCGGCGCCGACCTGCTCCTGTCCACCGCCGCCGTAGAGCGTGCCGACGAAGAAGAGGAAGTCGCGTAATGGCGCTGTCCCACAGCAGCGTGGACGCCGAAGCCGCGGCCCGGCTGGTCGCCTTCGGAATGCGGCCGAAGCAGCTGCCGGCGCGTGACGTCGTCTACGGCGACCTCGTGCGCCGCTACGGCGAGGACAACGCGTTCAAGGCGCTCACCCACGCCGTCGCGGCCGGGCTCGGCCTGATGGTGCTGGAGGTCAACCAGCAGGCCGGCGCGGTCCTCGCGGCCACCGACGAGTCCGTCTTCGAGATCAAGATGGACTCCTACGCCCGCCAGGCCAAGATCCGCGAGCGCCGCGAGACGGAGAAGGTCCTGCACGGCCTGATCCACCTCGCCACCGCGGCGCTGGGCTACCCGCGGCCGGACGACCTCGCCAACGACACCTACATCGGCCGCGTCAGCGTCGAGCAGGTCGACGCGATGGTCCGCGAAGCCGCCCGGATGCTCGACGAACGCGCCGCGGCGGCCGAGTCGAACAACGACCCGCTGGCCGACGCGCCCGAGCTGGAACAGGCCTGGCGCGCCTACACCCGCCGGCCCGCCGCGGCCGCCACCAAGGACGGCCGCCTGGCCGCCGACACCACCCGCGGCATGGTCAGCCGCGCCCTGCGCTTCCTCGCCGACCAGGGGTTCCTGGTCCCGGTGAGCGACGAGCAGGGCGGCACCTACCGGACCACGCCGCGGTACCAGATCCAGGTCCGCGAGCTCGCGGCCGACGCCGCCTTCGACGACCTGCTCGCGCTGGACGTCGTGGCCGTCGCGAACGCCGGGGGCACGCTGCGCGCGACCTCGTCGGACACGCTCTAAAAGGGGAGTAGATGTACGAGCTTTCGCGGGTCCGCCTGCATTCGGTGGGCCCGGCGGGTGCCCGCTACCAGGACGTCGTGCTCGACTTCAGCGGCGTCGGCGCCAAGATCACCGCACCCCAGCAGGACGCGTTGTTCAGCGCCGGCATCCACGCGACCGGCCCGGCCGAGCTGCGCCGCCCCTCGCCGGCGAGCGTGCTGTTCCTCGAGAACGGCGGCGGCAAGTCCGTCCTCATCAAGCTGATCTTCTCGGTCATGCTGCCCGGCCGCCGCCAGGTCGTCGGCACCACGAGCACCAAGGTCCTCGAAAAGTTCGTGGCCGCCAAGGACGTCTCGCACGTCGTGCTGGAGTGGCTGCACGTCGAGAGCGGGCACCGGATCATCACCGGCAAGGTCTCCGAATGGCGCGGGCACGTCGTGTCCGCCGACTCCGAAAACCTCGCCGACTCCTGGTACTGCTTCCGCCCGACCGCCGCCCTGGGGCTCGATTCCTTGCCGATGACCCAGGACGGCCGGCTGCTCACCATGTCCGGCTTCCACGACAAGCTCGCCGCCGCCCAGCTGGCCGAGCCCGAGCTGGAACTGTCCTGGACCCGCCGCCACCACGAGTGGACCGGCCGGCTCGATTCCCTCGGCCTCGACACCGAGCTGTTCCGGTACCAGCGTGCGATGAACGCCGGCGAAGGTGAAGCGGCGGACGCGTTCGCCTTCGGCACCGACGACGCGTTCGTCGACTTCCTGCTGCGCGCGGTGATCTCCGAGGACGAGCCGAAGGATCTCGCCGAGGTCGTCTCGACGTACGCGCACAACCTGGCGCAGCGCGGGGATCTGTTGTCGGAGCGCGATTTCGTCGCCGGTGCGCTCGACCTGCTGGGCCCGCTGGCCGCCGAAGAGGGCGTCGCCGCGGAGTCGCGGAAGATCGCCGAGTCGGCCAAGGCCGCCATGGCCGAGCTGGCGGGGCGCGTGGTCGCCCGGAACGAGCTGGAGAACGCGCGGCTGTCCGGGCTCGAGGACCACGTCACCGAGGTCAAGTCCGCGGAGAAGCTCGCCGAAGGCGACCACCGGCGGCTCGCCGCGGCCGTCACGGAACTGCGCCGCCTGGTCGCGGTGCTGCGCCTGGACGAGTCGCAGGAGGCCCGCAAGCGCGTCGACGCCGAACTCGCTTCGGCGAAAACCGAGGCAGAGGCCTGGCGTGAGACCGCGCGGGTCCTCAACCAGCTGAACGCGGCCCGCAAGGCGAAGGACCTGCGAGAGCTCGTCGGCAGCCGTGAAGAGAAGGCGCGCCCCGCGCTGCAGGCGCGCAACGACGCGGCGGGTGCGCTGGCCCGCGGACTCAACTCGCTGGCGCAGGACGCCCAGCGCCAGGCCGACAAGGCCGAGGCGCACGCGGGTGCGTTGCGCGCCGAAGCGGAGAAGGCCCAGACCGAACGCGATGAGGCCGCGAACCTCGCCGCCGGGCGCCGCGCCGAGGCGCGCGGGCTGACCACGCGGATCACCGAGCTGCGCGAAGAGGTCCAGAACGCCGTCCGCGCCGGGCTGCTGCCGTCGGGGGCCGACGTCGCCGAGGCGTCGCGAGCCGCCCGAAGCGCTGCTGAAGCGGCAACCGCCGAGCTGACCCGGCGCGAACAGGAACTGGACCGCGTCGCGACGGATCTCCAAGCGGCGCAACGGGCCGTGAACGAGTCGCACCAGCTCGCGGGCACCACCCAGGACCGCTTCGAGCGCGCCACCGAGGACCTCGACCGCGCCCACCGCCGCACCGACGCGCTCGCCGCCGAGGGCCGCCTGGTCGAGCTGCTCGGCGCCGACGACGTCGCGCTCGAAAGCGACCTGCCGGTGCTGCTGGAACGGCTGCGCGAAGCGAGCGCGTCCGTCGAGAAGGAGCAGACCGCGCTGCGGATGGAGGAGTCCGCCGACGAGCGAGCCCTCTCCGCCCTCGGTTCCGGCGGGCTGCTGCCGCCGCCGGAAGACGTCCAAGCCGCGCTGGACGCCCTGGAAGAAGCCGGGATCACGGCGTGGTCCGGCTGGCGCTATCTGTCCAAACTGGACGCTTCCCGGCGCGCCGAAGTGCTGGAGAGCCTGCCGCAGCTGGTGTCCGGCGTGCTCCTGAACGACGCCGCGCACGCGGACCGGGCCCGCGAGGTCCTGACGACGCGGCTGCTGCTGCCGAGCGCGATCATCGCCGTCGGCACCACCGAAGCGCTGCTGGCCGAGGTGCCCGCCGCGCCCGGCGTCGAGTTCCTCGTGCCGCCGAACCCCGCGATGTACGACGAAGAAGCCGCGGACGCCGAACGGGAAGCCGTGGCCCGGCGGCACACCGAGCGGCAGCGGCGCCTGGAAGCCCTGTCCGCCAAGCTGTCCGCGGACGGCGCCCTGACGTGGAAGCTCACCACCTGGCGCGAGGATTACCCGCCCGGCGCCGTCGCGACCCTGGCCGAGCAGGCCCAGGCGGCCCGGACCGCCCGCGAGACCGCGCGTACCGCGCTGGAGCAGGCCGACGCGGAGTTCGCGCGGTTGAGCGAAAAAGCCGCGTCGCTGCGGGAGCGCGTCCCGGAACTGCGGGCGGCCGCGGCCGAAGCCGAGGAGAAGGCGCGACGGCTCGGCGAACTGGGGACCCGCAGCGCGCGGATCGCCGAGTGGACCGAAGACGTCGAGCGCGCCACCGAGGTCGCCGAACGCGCCGACCTGCAGGCGGCCGACGCCGCGGGCAAGGCCGCGCGGCTGCGCGAGCAGGCGGGGGAGGAGCAGCGCACCGCCGACGGCCACCGCCGCACGGCGACCACCGCCCGCGCCGAGCTGGCCGAGGTCCCGGGCGCGGCCGAAGCGGCGGACGGCCCGGTGCCGTCCGAGCCGGTCGACGCGCTGCGCCGGACCTATTTGTCGGCGTCCGAGTCGTACGCGAAGGTCGAGGTCGGCAGCGACCTGCGGGCCGAGCTGGAGCAGGCCGAATCCGCCGAAGCCGCCGCTGGGTCGGCCGTGGAGTCCCTCGACGAGGCTGTCCGCGTGCGGGCCGCCGAACTGCTGGAGACGCCCGACGGTTCCGACGCCTCGGCGCGTGCGGCCGCTCTGGCCCGCGCTCGCCGGGTCGTCGACGGCCTGGAGGACGAGCGCACCGAAGCCATCGGGCTCGTCTCGACGCGGCGGGCCGAGCTGGACGCGCTGCCGCTGCAGAACGGCGTCAACGGTGAGAAGCCGCGCGACATCGAACACGGCCTCGAGCTGATCGACGCGGCCGGGCTGGAGGCGTCGGCGGCCGCGCGGAAGTGGGAAGAGCTGCAGGAACGCCGGGCCGCCGCAGAAGCGACCCTGGAATCTGCCCGCAGTTCGGCATCGGGTTTCTCGCTGCTCGCCGAGTCGATGGCCCACCTGGTGACCGACACCGACGCCGCGGCCTACGACGGCGACGTCGACACCGCGCGCGCCCAGCACGGCCGTCTCAACGCCACCTTCGCCGAGGCCCAGGAAGCCGCCGACACGGGCGACCGCCGCGTGCGCGCAGCCGCCGACCAGCTCGCGCAGTACGCGACGGAGAAGCGGTTCGAGAAGCTGAGCACGCCGGTGCGCCAGCAGGTCATCTCGGTCAAGCGCGACCAGCTCCCGGCGCACGCCGCCGAGTGGGCCGAGGCGCTGCGGCCGCGGCTGCGGTCGCTCACCGACGACCTCGCGCAGATCGACCGGCACCGCGGCGGCATCATCACGCGCCTGCAGGGCATGGTCGACGGCGCGCTCCGGACGTTGCGTTCGGCCCAGCGCGTTTCCCGGCTGCCCGACGGCCTCGGCGACTGGTCCGGGCAGGAGTTCCTCCGCATCCGCTTCACCGAGCTGGAGGACAACGCGCTCACCGAGAAGCTCGGCGAGGTCGTCGACGAAGCCGCCGTGGGCAAGACCGCCGACGGCCGCGACGTCAAGCGCGACGGGCTTTCCCTGGTGCTGCGCGGAGTCCGGGCCGCCGCGCCCAAGGGCTTCCGCGTCGACATGCTCAAGCCGGACTCGGTGCTGCGGACCGAACGCCAGCGCGTCTCGGAGATCCGCGACGTGTTCTCGGGCGGCCAGCAGCTGACCGCGGCGATCATCCTGTACTGCACGCTCGCCGCGCTGCGCGCCAACAACCGCGGCAAGGCCCGCAACCGGCACTCCGGCGTGCTGTTCCTGGACAACCCGATCGGCCGCGCGTCCGCCGGGTACCTGCTGGAGCTGCAGCGGGCGGTGGCCGAGGCGCTGGGCGTGCAGCTCATCTACACGACGGGCCTGTTCGACGCGGGCGCGCTGTCGGAGTTCCCGCTGATCGTGCGGCTGCGCAACGACGCCGACCTGCGGGCCGGCCGCAAGTACCTGTCGGTGGATTCGACGGTCCGCAACTCCCTGGACGACCTGGGCGACCCCGACGGCGTCGCGCGGCTTTCGGCGACGCGGATGTTCAGCCGGCCCGCCGAGACCGCCGAGGATTCCGCTGAGGACGAACAGACGGCCTGACGGGAACATCTCCCGCGGTTCCGTGGTTGCCGGGCGCATGACGAACCTGGGGGCGCTGGGCGCCACGTTGGGCACGACCGGGGCGGAGGCCGTCGCGGCCGCCGCCGAGCTGGACGAGCTGGGGTACGCCACGCTGTGGCTGCCGGGCGGGCAGGGCAGCAACCTGCCGCTGATCGCCGACGTGATCCACGGGACCGCGAAGATCCCGGTGGCGAGCGGCATCCTGCCGGTCGACCGGGTGCCCGCCGCCGACGTCGCGCGGGCTTATTCGGACCTGCCGGCCGGGCGGTTCGTCGTCGGCCTCGGCGGCGCCCACGGCCCGCGTCCGCTGGCCACGCTGAACGACTACCTCGACGAGCTGGACGACACCGTCCCCGCGTCCGTGCGGATCCTCTCGGCGCTGGGCCCGAAGATGCTCGAACTGGCGCGGGACCGCGCGTCGGGTGCGTACCCGTTCCTCGTGACGACGGACTACGTCGCTTCGGCGCGCGAGATCCTCGGCGCGGGGAAGCAGCTGGTGGTACTGCTGAACGTCATCCCGGAAGCGGACACGGCGGCGGCCCGCGAGCGCGCCCGCGCGGGTTCGCTGCCGTTCCTGGCCGGGATGCCCGGCTACGCGAACAACTTCCGCCGCATGGGCTTCACCGACGCCGACATCGCGGACCTCTCCGACCGGCTGGTCGACGGGCTCACGGTGCGCGGCGACCTCGACGCGGTCGTGGCCCGCCTGCGCGAGTACCGGGCGGCGGGCGCGGACCAGGTCGTCGTCCCGGCCGGCGACCTGCCCCGCGAGTGGTGGCCGGCGCTGGCGGAGGCCGTGCGGTGACGACGGCGCGGGCGCGCGGGCTCACACACGGCGTCCCGGCGGAGGTGTCCCTGCAGGACGCCCTCGCCGCGGTCGCCGATCCCGTGCGCCGCAGCATCCTGCGCTCGCTCGCCGAAGTGCCGGAGTGGACGAAGGCGTGCGGCACGTTCGACCTGCCGGTGGCGAAGGCGACGCTGAGCCACCACTTCTCGGTGCTGCGCGCGGCGGGCCTGATCGAGCAGCGCGACGCGGGCCCGCGGCGGCTGAACCGCTTGCGGCGCCCGGAGTTCGACGCGGCGTTCCCGGGCTTGCTGGAGCTGGTGCTCAGTCACCCCGGCCGGTGAAGGCCAGGGTGGTGCCGAGGCCGATCATGACCAGGCCGCCGGTGCCGCCGACCATTTCGAGGCGTTTCGGTGAGCGGGCGAACCACGCCCGGGCGGTGCCCGCCACCAGCGCCCACGCGCTGTCGGTGGCCAGCGCGATCGCCGGCAGGCACAGGCCGAGCAACAGCATCTGGGCAGGCACGGACCCGGTAGCCGGGTCGACGAACTGGGGGAGCAACGCGGCGAGGAACACGATCGACTTCGGGTTCGCGAAGCCGACGACGAACCCGTCGCGCAGCACCGTCAGGACGCGGCCGGGCGTGGCGCGCACCTTCGCGGCCATGGCGTCGGTGAGCTTCCGCCGGTGCCGGAACGCCTGGATGCCCAGGTAGACCAGGTAGATCGCGCCGGCGATCTTGATCGTGGTGAACACCGCGGCCGACGTCGTCACCAGCACGCCGAGGCCGAACGCGACCGCGACGACCTGGGTGTAGACGCCCACGGAGTTGCCCACGACGGTGAGCAGCGCGTCGCGCCGCCCGACCGTGAGCGCGCGGCTGATGGTGAACAGCACGCTCGGACCGGGGACGACGACCATCAAGAACGTCAGTGCGGCGAAGGCCGCGAAGTGCGCACCGGAGACCATGTCGCGAGCGTAAGCGTGGTGCGGCCGGACGACCAGGCGTTTTTGTCGGCGCCGGGTGGTATCAACAGCGGGTGCCTCCTCTCAAGATCAGCACCGAGCAGCGCCGGGCCCGCCTCGCCGTCCGCCACCACCTGGCCGCGCCCGCGGCCACGGTCGAGGACGCCGTGGCCGGGGTGGTGGCCCTGCACGCCACCGACCCGGCGACCGTCCACCTTTCGGCGTGCGCGCGGCTCGCGTCCCCGGCGACCGCCGCGGTGGAACGAGCTTTGTACGAAGACCGCACTCTGCTGCGGCTGCTGGGCATGCGCCGCACGGTGTTCGTCACCGGGCTGGACACCGCGGCGCTCGTGCAGGCCGGGTGTTCCGCGGACATCGAGGTCAAGCAACGGAAGCTCCTCGAGCAGCACCTGGGGAAGCAGGGGCACCCGGAGAACGTGCCGGAGCCGGGGAAGTGGCTCCTGGAGGTGGAGGCGTCGGTCGAGGCGGCGTTGCGAGCCCGCGGCTCGGCGACGGCGCAGCAGCTCAGCGAGGACGAGCCCCGGCTGCGGCAGCAATTGCTGATGGCGGCGGGGAAGCCGTACGAGGCGATCGGGAACGTCACCAGCCGGGTGTTGTTCCTGCTGGCGGCCGGCGGCCGGATCGCGCGCGGGCGTCCGCGGGGGAGCTGGATCAGCAGCCAGTACGTCTGGCACCCCCTGGATTCCTGGGTGCCGGGGCTGTCCCAGTGGAGCGCGGAGGAGGCGCGGGCCGAGCTGGCCCGGCGCTGGCTGCACGCGTACGGCCCGGCGCCGGCGGCGGACCTGCGCTGGTGGACGGGCTGGACGGCCGGGCAGACGAAGAAGGCCCTGGCCGCGTTGTCGCCGGTGGAGGTCGACCTCGACGGCGTGCCGGGGGTCGTGTTGCCGGACGACGTCGGGCCGGTGCCCGAGCCACCGCCGTGGGTGGCGTTCCTGCCGGCCCTGGACCCGACCCCGATGGGCTGGCAAGAGCGCGACTGGTACCTGGGCGCGCACCGCCCGGCGCTGTTCGACCGCAGCGGCAACATCGGCCCGACGGTGTGGCTGAACGGCCGCGTGGTCGGCGGGTGGGCCCAGCGTCGAACGGGCGAGATCGCGTTCCGGCTGCTGGAGGACGTGGGTGCGGAAGGCCAGGCGATGGCCGAGGTGGCGGCGGAGCGGTGCGCGGAGTGGTTCGGCGAGGTCCGGGTGACGCCCCGGTTCCGGACGCCCCTGGAGCGAGAACTGGCCGGCTGATGGGAACCGCGCGGAGGCCCACCGCCGAGACCGGCGGGCCAGGAGGTGCAATGCGAGGACGGGCCGCGCTGTCCTGCCGACGAGCACCAAGCTCTCCTGTGAGCGGTTCGGTCTTGACGGGGTGGTCCACACGTGGGAGCCCGGCTGGTCGGTGTGGCACGCCACGCGCAGCGGTCGTCTCGCGGGCTGGGGTTCAGCCATGACCGGGTCGTCCTGGTGGGACCTCCTCATCGGCATCCTCGCCGCGCTGCTGCTGGCCTGGCTCGCCCTGCTCATCGCGCTCGTGATCGTCCGGCCGCGGGGCGGGCTGCTGCGTGAAGCGCTGCGTCTCCTGCCCGACGTGCTCCGGCTCGTCCGGCGCCTCGCCGCCGACCGGAGCCTCCCTCGTGGCGTCCGGATCCGGCTCGGCCTGCTGCTCGCCTACCTCGCGATGCCGATCGATGTGATCCCCGACTTCATCCCCGTCCTCGGTTACGCCGACGACGCCATCATCGTCACCGCCGTCCTGCGCGGGGTGGTCCGCCGTGCCGGGCTCGACGCCGTCCGCGCCCACTGGCCCGGCACCGACGACGGCTTCGCCGCCCTCACCCGGCTGACCGGGATCCACCGTCTCCCCTGAACGGGCCGTCGCTGGATCGGTCGAGTCATCGACCTCACGCCCGCCCCGAAGCCCGTCGAGACCTTCTCCGGCCTCGCCTTTTCCGGCCCGAGAGCCGCTCATCGTCTGAATCGGTCAAGTCATCGATCCGGCTCGCCGCTGCCCACTTGTCCACGCCCCATGTAGCCAGCCGGAACCGGTTCCAAGCCGCGAACCGCCAACCCTGACTGGTCCGCCGTGGTCCGCCCGGAAACCCCTCGCGAACCCACCCGGCTTCTTAATCGATTCTTGACCCGTTCGCCAAGTGGTGGAAGTCTCGTCAGGGCAGTCAGGGACGCGCATGCCCGCACGCTAGGGTGGCCGCGAGCCCGCAAGTCACGGCCGGGCCTCCCGGCCGATCCTCAGAGGAGTGGCAGCAGTGACCGTTCGCGTAGGTGTCAACGGCTTCGGCCGCATCGGCCGCAACTTCTTCCGCGCCGTGCAGGCCAGCGGCCACGACATCGAGGTCGTCGCCTTCAACGACCTCGGCGACGTCGCCACCATGGCCCACTTGCTGAAGTACGACTCCATCCTGGGCCGGTTCCCGGGTGAGGTCAGCGTCAGCGACGAGGGCATCGTCGTCGACGGCAAGACCATCAAGGCGCTCGCCGAGCGCGACCCGGCCAACCTGCCCTGGGGCGACCTGGGCGTGGACGTCGTGGTCGAGTCGACCGGCTTCTTCACCAACGCCGACGCCGCCAAGGCGCACATCGCCGGCGGTGCCAAGAAGGTCATCATCTCCGCGCCCGCCAAGGGCGAGGACCTGACCGTCGTCCTCGGCGTCAACGACGAGAAGTACGACGGCTCGCAGAACATCATCTCCAACGCCTCCTGCACCACCAACTGCCTCGGCCCGCTGGCCAAGGTCCTCAACGACGCCTTCGGCATCGAGCAGGGCCTGATGACCACGATCCACGCGTACACCCAGGACCAGAACCTGCAGGACGGCCCGCACAAGGACCTCCGCCGCGCCCGCGCCGCCGCGCTGAACGTGGTGCCCGCCTCGACCGGCGCCGCGAAGGCGATCGGCCTGGTGCTGCCGGAGCTGCTGGGCAAGCTGGACGGCTACGCGCTGCGCGTCCCGGTGCCGACAGGCTCGGCCACCGACCTCACGGTGACCCTGAAGAAGGCCGCCACCGTCGACGAGATCAACGCCGCCTACAAGGCCGCCGCCGAGGGCCCCCTCGCCGGCATCCTGCGCTACTCGGTCGACCCGATCGTGTCCTCGGACATCGTCACCGACCCGGCGTCCTGCATCTACGACTCGCCGCTGACCAAGGTCATCGGCAACCAGGTCAAGGTCGTCGGCTGGTACGACAACGAGTGGGGCTACTCCAACCGCCTCGCGGACCTGATCAAGCTCGTCGGCTCGAAGCTCTGAGCCGGATGACCGTCAAGAACCTCGACGACCTGCTGGGCGAGGGCGTTCAGGGCCGCTACGTGCTGGTGCGCAGCGACCTGAACGTCCCGCTCGACGGGTCCCGCATCACCGACGACGGCCGGGTCCGCGCCGCGCTGCCGACGATCAAGAAGCTCGCCGACGCGGGCGCGAAGGTCGTCGTCACCGCACACCTCGGCCGCCCCAAGGGCGAGCCGGACCCCAAGTACACCCTGGCGCCGGTCGCCGCGCGGCTCACCGAGCTGCTCGGCGCCGAGGTCGCGCTGGCCGGTGACCTGGTCGGCGAGTCCGCGAAGGCGCTGACCGGCGGCCTCGCCGACGGCGGTGTCGTCCTGCTGGAGAACGTGCGCTTCGACGCGCGCGAGACCAGCAAGGACGCCGTGGATCGCTCCGAGCTGGCCGCCGAGCTGGGCGCGCTCGTCCCGGGCGGCGCGTTCGTCTCCGACGGCTTCGGCGTCGTCCACCGCAAGCAGGCTTCGGTCTACGAAGTCGCTTCGGTGCTCCCGGCCTACGCGGGCGGCCTCGTGCTGGCCGAGCTGGACGTGCTGAAGAAGCTGACCGACGACGTGCAGCGGCCCTACGTGGTCGTGCTCGGCGGCGCGAAGGTCTCCGACAAGCTAGGCGTCATCGCGAACCTGCTCACCAAGGTCGACCGGCTGCTGATCGGCGGCGGGATGGCGTACACCTTCCTTAAGGCCCAGGGCCACGAGGTCGGCAACTCGCTGCTGCAGGCCGACCAGCTCGACCAGGTGAAGGGCTTCCTCGCCGAGGCCGAGAAGCGCGGCGTCGAGCTGGTCCTGCCGGTGGACGTCCTGGCCGCGACGGGGTTCGCCGCCGACGCCGAGCACGAGGTCGTCGCCGCCACCGCGATCCCGGCCGACCGCGAAGGCCTCGACATCGGCCCGGAAACCCGCGAGCTGTTCGCGGGCAAGCTGGCCGACGCCAAGACCGTGTTCTGGAACGGTCCGATGGGCGTGTTCGAGTTCGAGGCGTTCTCCGGCGGCACCCGCGCCGTCGCGGAGGCGCTCGTGAAGAGCGACGCGTTCACCGTGGTCGGCGGCGGCGACTCGGCCGCCGCGGTGCGGCAGCTGGGCCTGCCCGAAGACGGCTTCTCGCACATCTCCACCGGCGGCGGTGCCTCGCTGGAGTACCTCGAAGGCAAAGAACTGCCGGGCGTGGTCGCCCTGGAGGAGAAGAACTAGTGGCACGCAAGCCGTTCATCGCCGGCAACTGGAAGATGAACCAGAACCACCTCGAGGCGATCGCGCTGGTGCAGAAGATCGCCTTCGCGCTGCCGGAGAAGTACTACGCGAAGGTCGACGTGGCGGTGCTGCCGCCGTTCACCGACATCCGCAGCGTGCAGACCCTGGTCGACGGCGACAAGCTGTCGCTCACCTACGGCGCGCAGGACATCGCGCCGCAGGACTCGGGTGCCTACACCGGTGACATCTCGGGCCTGATGCTGGCCAAGCTGGGCTGCAAGTTCGTCACCGTCGGGCACTCGGAGCGGCGCGAGTACCACGCCGAGACCGACGAGCTGGTCAACAAGAAGGTCAAGGCCGCGCTCAAGCACGGCATCACGCCGATCCTCTGCATCGGGGAGAAGCTCGAGGTCCGCGAGGCCGGCGAGCACATCCACCACACCACGACGCAGCTGGTCGACGGCCTCAAGGGCCTCAAGGCCGAGCAGGTCGCCGGCGTGGTCGTCGCGTACGAGCCGGTCTGGGCGATCGGCACCGGCAAGGTCGCCTCCTCGGCCGACGCCGAAGAGGTCTGCAAGGCCATCCGCGCGACCCTCCAGGAGAAGTACGGCGACGAGGTCGCTTCGTCCGTCCGGGTGCTCTACGGAGGATCGGTCAAATCGGGCAACATCGGCGAGCTGGTGGGCTGCGAGAACATCGACGGTGCCCTGGTCGGCGGAGCGAGCCTCGACGGCGAGGAGTTCACGAAACTCTGCGCACTCGCCGCGGGCGGGCCGCTGCCCTGATCGAGGCCACGACCGGGTAACCTGTGTATCCGGTCCGTCACACAGCAGTGGACGAGTCCAGGGGTACGGTGGTGGTCGGAAACGACCATGCCGTGCCCCTGCATTCTCCTAGAGCCCAGAGGATGACATGAAGCTGTTCCTGCAAATCCTGTTGATCGTCACCAGCGTCTTCCTGGTGGTCGCGGTGCTGCTGCACCGGGGCCGGGGCGGTGGCCTGTCGTCGCTGTTCGGCGGCGGGATGCAGTCCAGCCTGGCCGGGTCGAGCGTGGCCGAGAAGAACCTCGACCGGATCACCCTGCTTCTGGGCGCGGTGTGGCTGATCAGCATCGTGGGCCTGGGTCTGCTGCTCAAGGTGTGAGGCGTCCGGCGCCCCACCGTCGATCGCGACCGGGTCACGACGGCAGGGCGCAGCGATTCGGCGTGCCTATTGGGGGGCGCGCCGCCGATTCCTAGGTGTGAGGATTCATGGTTGGCGGTAACGCGATTCGAGGCACCCGGGTGGGTGCCGGTCCTACAGGCGAATCGGAACGAGGTGAATCGGCGCCGCGGCGCCGGGTCGGCTACTGGTGCGCCAACGGCCACGAAGCCCGGCCGTCGTTCGCGCTCGACGCGGAGATCCCCGACGAGTGGGACTGCCCCCGCTGCGGGCTCCCGGGCGGGCAGGACGAAAAGAACCCACCGGCCGCACCGCGGACCGAGCCCTACAAGACTCACCTGGCGTACGTGAAGGAGCGACGCAGCGACGCCGACGGCGAGGCCATCCTGGCCGAAGCCCTCGAGCGCCTGCGCCAGCGCCGGGAGATCATCTAAGCGTTGCCGGCCGAAAGCCACCCCGGGAGACCTCGGGGTGGCTTTTCGCGCGTTCACCCGGCCACCCGCGCGCCCGCGCGCGTGATCAAGGCGCCACCTCGCGTGATCCAAGGGCCGACACGAGGCCCGGCACCGCATCGACCCGCCAGTCACGCGTGTCGACCCTCTAGGCACGCCAGCCGATTCTCTAGGCACGCGAGCCGACCCTCCAGATACGCGAGCCGACCCTTCAAGCACGCGAGCCGACTCTCTAGGCACGCGAGCTGACCCTCCAAGTACGCGAGCCGACTCTTCAAGCACGCGAGCCGACTCCCTGGGTACGCGAGCCGACCCTCCAGGTTCGGGAGCCGCCCCTTCGGGTGCGTGAGGCGACCCTCCAAGCGCGCGAGCTGATCCTCCAGCTACGCGAGTCGCCCCTCGGGTGCGCGAGCCGACTCCGGATACGGGAGGCGACTGCCGGAGTCCGAGCAGATTTCCGAGCGAGTGTCCGTGCCTCCCCGCGCCTGAGCAGCCCCCGGTTTCCACGCTACGGGGGATCACCGACAGTTCCCGTCCAGAAAAGCCGCGAACGGCGGATTCCGGCCGTCACAGCCCGAAATCCGCCGTTCGCAGCTCCTGCGCATCCGAAATCGTCGGCCGCCGCCGGTAAACTGGATACCGGGGGCCGGAGGGCGCCCTCAGCGATCCAGCGGGTACCGGGCCCGAACCCGGAAGCCGCCGTCCTCCATGCCGGACGTCTCGAAGCTCCCGCCCAGCAGGCGAGCCCGCTCGGCCAAGCCCGTCAGCCCGTGCCCGCCCGACGGCAGCAACTCCGCCGGCCGGTTCGCGCGCTCGTTGCGGACCTCGATCTTGAGCGCTCCGTGCTCACCTTGGATGCGGATCGTCGCCGTCGCGCCCGGGGCGTGCTTGTGGACGTTGGTCAGGCACTCCTGCACCGTCCGGTACGCCGCCGCCGACACCTGGTTCGGCAGGGCCTCCGGCAGGTGCTCCACCGACAGGTGGACCGGGACCTCCGACGTCCGGATCAGCCGGTCGAGGTCGTTGATCCCGGGGCGCGGGCCGTCGTCGTCGGCGCCCGCGCGCAGCACGCTCAGCAGGGAGCGCAGCTCCTCCAGCGTCCGCTTCGACAGCGTGCGGATGACCTGCGCGGTCTCCTGCGCGTGGTGGTCCGTGGTCTGGGCCTGCAGTGCGCCGGCCTGCATCGCGATCAGCGTGATCTGGTGCGAGACGACGTCGTGCATCTCGCGCGCCAGCCGGGCGCGCTCTTCGGCGCGGACGGCGTCGGCGTGGAAGCGGCGCTCGCGATCACGGCTCGTGGCCAGCTCGGCGAGCTTGTTCGAAACCTCGGTCCGCGCTCCGATGAGCAGGCCGATCGCGATCGGCATGCCCGCGACGAGCACGCCGTAGATGCCGTCGAGGATGTGCTCGCGCCAGCTGAGCTCGGCGAAGTCCTCCAGGGGCCACTGCACGAACCGGCAGCACCACACCAGCGCCGCGCCGACCCAGACCTGCCAGTGCAGCTGGCGGCGGGTGGCGAGCATGCCGAGCGTGATCATCGACGCGAGTTGCGCCCAGCCGGCCAGGAAGCCGGGGACCGCGACGAGCACGGCGAGGAACGGGAACTTCCGGCGGAACACCACCGCGAGGCACGCGGCGCCGGAGAGCCAGATCGAGTAGGGCTGGGCCTTCTCGGGGATCACCAGCCAGACGTCGAGCACGGCCAGGATGACCGCGGCCGCCTCGATGGCGAACGTGACCACAGCGGGCCGGGGCACCGAGCCGAACAGCGTCAGCCCGCGCTTGCGCACCCGCTCGGCGGCCGATGGCCCCGAGCCGGCGATCGAGATGCCTGGAATCGAGAGTCCCTCTGTACTCATCGCTGGCGACCCCATTCGTCTTGTGGACTTGATGGTGAGAGGCGCTCAGGGCCCGATCGGGACGCGCAGCAACGGACAAATGTGCGGATGCTAACGAGGTCGCGTACGAAGACGGTAAGTTTCACCCGTTGTCGGAGTTTCGGCGTCCGAATTCCGTAGTCGATTGCTCCGTTCGGGCGATAGCCACGAAGGGGTGCTACCGAGAGTGAGAGCACTACTCTCCACTGTGCATCGGGACGACCACATCGTGGGAATCATGTTACCCACGTGTGGCCGCCCGGCGGTAGGTCTTCAGGCCGCCATGGACCTGAGGTCGTCGCTGAGCAAGTCGTGCAGGCCGGTGGCGCAGGCCTTCGCCGTCTCGATCGACCGCGGCAGCATTCCGGCTTCGTACGTCCGGACAGCCTCGTCGACGCTCGGCGCGGTCGCCAGTGCGGTCGCGAGCTCGGTGCCGTCCAGTAGGGCCAGGTTCGCGCCGACGCCCAGCGGCGGCATCAAGTGCGCCGCGTCGCCGAGCAGGGTGAGCGCGGGCGTGTGGGTCCAGGCGTGCGGCACCGGGAGGACGTGCAGCGGCCGGTGCGTGAACCGGCCGTCGAGGTCGTGCAGGAACCGGAGCAGGCTCGGGTGCCAGCCGGCGAAGCGCTCCTGGAGGTGCGCGCGCACCTCCGCGGTGTCGGCGAAGTCGAGGTCGGCGGCCCAGTCTTCGGGTGCGTAGAAGACGGCGTAGCAGCGGATGTGGCCGTTGCTGTTGCGCTGCGCGACGAGCGCCTTCCCGTCGATCTTCGTCATCATCGTTCCCTGGCCGGTGAGTGCGGCCAGTTCGGGATGGCGGCGATCGGCGTCGTCGAGGCCGAGCTCGACGAACGTGACCCCGCTGTACTCGGGCCGGACGCCGGTGAGGGCCCGGCGGACGCGGGACCACGCGCCGTCCGCGCCGACGACCAGGTCGAAGTCCTGGGTGACGCCGTCGGCGAAGGTGAGCTGCCCGCTCTTGGTGACGTCGGCGATCGGCTGTCCCCACCGGACGGTGCCGGGCCGCAGCGAGTCGAGAAGGAGGCCGCGGAGCTGGCCGCGGTCGATCTCGGGGCGGAAGTCGTCGCCTTCCGCGGGGACCTCGTCCATGACGACTTCGCCGCTGAGCGGGTCGAGGGCGCGCATCTGCTGGCCTTCGGGGCGGGCGAGCCGGCGGAACTCGTCGTGCAGGCCGGCGGTGCGGAGGGCGACCTGGCCGGTGTCGCCGTGCAGGTCGAGCGTGCCGCCTTGGGTGCGGGCGTCGGCCGAGGCTTCCTGTTCGAAGACGGTGACGTCGAGGCCGTGGAGCTGGAGGACGCGGGCACAGGCGAGTCCGCCCAGGCCGGCGCCGACGATCGCGATGGAGTTCATGACTTCCCCCTGGAAGTTCGATGCCGCCGGCGGATCCGGCGGCCTTGAGCCCAGAAAAGCATAGTGACTTAAAAAGTGCAACGACTAAACTTTTGAAGTGAGTCCACTATCACGTAGGCTGAGGTCATGACCGAAGTGATCGGGCGCCGCGAGCGCAAGAAGGCGCAGACCCGGCAGGCGCTGGCCGACGCCGCGTTGGAGCTGTTCCTCGAACGCGGCTACGACGAGGTCGGGGTGAAGGACGTCGCGGATGCTGCGGACGTCTCGGTGACGACGCTGTTCAAGTACTTCCCCAGCAAAGAGGCGCTGCTGTTCGACCAGGACGACGACATCGAGGCGGCGCTGGTCCTCGCGGTGCGCGGCCGGCCGCCGGGCCACACGATCGTGGACGCGCTGCGGGAGCACATGCTGCGCGACAGTGCCGACGGCGGCCCGAGCGCCGAGTTCATCAGGCTGATCGAGAGCACGCCGGTCCTGCGCGACTACGGCCGCCGGATGTGGATGCGCCACGAGACCACGTTGGCCCGCGCGATCGCGGAGGAGATGGGCGCTCCCGAGGACGATGTGTCCTGCGCGGCGCTGGCGCGATTCGCACTGGCTTCGCGGGAGCTGATCGTGGGCCACGAGAACCCGCGCCGGGCAGCGGAGGAGATCTTCGGCAACCTGGGCCGCGGCTGGCGGGTGAAGTAGATCGGCGGCGAGCTTCACCGGGGGAGCGGCTGAAATCTGGCGGCAGGTGACTGCGGGGCCGGGCGCAGCAGCGGGAATCCCGCCAAGCCGCCTGAGCAGCCCCCGTTTTCCACGCTACCGGCGACCACCGACAGTTCGGGCGCCCAAAAGAGAAGGCCCCCTCGGCAACCGCCGAGAGGGCCTTCCCCGAACACGAATCAAGCCGTAGGCGGCTGATACACCTTCGTCAGCTTCCCGGCCGCAGCACGGTCGAGCAACCACAACGTCCGCCGGTGCCCGCGGGCCCCGGCCACCGGCAACTGAACCTCGCCCGCCCCAGCCAAAGCCAACGCCACCGCGTCCGCCTTCGCCGAGCCGGCCGTCATCAACCACACGTCCCGGGCCCGCCGGATCGCCGGCAGCGTCAGCGAAACCCGGGTCGGCGGCGGCTTGGGGCAGTTGCGGACCGCCACCACCGACCGATCGGTCTCGTACACCGCCGGGGACTCTGGGAACACCGAAGCGGTGTGCCCCTCGCCGCCCAGGCCGAGCAGCATGATGTCGAACGACGGGACGTCGCCGTGGTCCTCCGGGCCCGCGTTCGCGGCCAAGACGTCCGCATAAGCCGCGGCAGCACTGTCTACGTCATCGCCGAACTCGCCGTCCGACGGCGCCATCGCGTGGATGCGCTTCGGGTCGAGCGGGACGTGGTCGAGCAGGGCCTCGCGGGCCTGCTTCTCGTTCCGCTCGTCCGAGTCCGCCGGGACGAACCGCTCGTCGCCCCAGTAGATGTCCAGGCGCGACCAGTCGATCGCGTCCCGGGCCGACGAGGCCCGCAGCTCCGACAGCACCGCGATACCGGTGCCGCCGCCCGTCAGCACCAGCGATGCCGAACCCTTGGCCGCCTGGACGTCCACCAGCCGCGTGACCAGGCGAGCAGCCGCCGCGGCCGCCAGGAGGTCCTGGTTCGCGTAGACGACTACTTCCGTCTTGCTCATTTCTTGGAACCGGAAGCGGCCGCCGCCGCGGCAGCGGGCGACGTGACGTCGGCCTTGGCCGGGGCGCCCGTCTTGCCGTTGGTCCCGGACGTGATCTTGCCGAGGCCGTGCAGCGAAGCCTCGTAGACCTCGTCGGGGTCGAGCCGGCGCAGCTCCTCGATCAGGCAGTCCTGGGTGCTGCGCCGCTGCAGCGCGATCCGCCGGGTCGGCTGGCCCGGCTGGGTCAGCGTGCCGACCCGCCCGTCCGGCCGGTGCAGCTCCACCGCGCCCGAGCGGCGCTCCAGGGTGACCGAGATGATCCCGGCCGCGCCCGAGCTCTTGACCCGCTTGACCGGCACCTTCAGGTACTCGGCCAGCCAGGCGGCCAGCAGCTCGGTGGACGGCGAGTCGGCCTCGCCGGTCACGGTCGCGGCAGTGACCTTCTCGAACGGCGGCAGGTCCAGCGCCGAGACGAGCTGGGCACGCCAGTGCGTCAGGCGCGTCCAGGCCAGATCGGTGTCGCCGGCGGTGTAGGCCTTCGCCCGCGTCGTCAGCGCCTTGACCGGGCTCTTCTCCGCGGCCGAGTCGGTGATCCGGCGCTGGGCCAGCTCGCCGAGCGGGTCCTTGTCCGGGTCCTTCGGACCGGTCCCGGGCCACCACGTGACGATCGGCGCGTCCGGCAGCAGCAGCGGCACGACCGCGCTCTGGCCCTGGGCGGCCAGCGGGCCGTAGAGCCGCAGCACGATGACCTCGCTCGCGCCGGCGTCGCCGCCGACCCGGATCTGGCCGTCGATGCGCGGCGCCGCGGTGCGCGCGCCCTTGGCGACCACGATCACCCGCGACGGGTGCTCGCGGCTCGCGCCGTTGGCCGCTTCGATGGCCTCTTCGAGGTTGGCGTCGTCGTCGGCCACGATCACCAGCGTCAGGACGCGTCCGAGCGCGACTTGCCCGCCTTGTTCGCGGATCTCCACCAGCTTCTTGTTCAGTGCCGAAGTCGTGGTGGACGGCAGGTCGATGATCACGGGCGCCTCCATTTCCGGCCGGTGCGCTCCAGCATTTCGTCGGCCGACGGCGGGCCCCAGGTGCCCGGCGGGTACTGCTCCGGCGACCCTTCCTTGGCCCAGTTCTCGAGGATCGGGTCGAGGATCTTCCAGGAGAGCTCGACCTCTTCGTTGACCGGGAACAGCGACGGCTCGCCGAGCAGGACGTCGAGGATCAGGCGCTCGTAGGCCTCGGGGGAGGACTCGGTGAACGCGTGCCCGTAGCCGAAGTCCATCGTGACGTCGCGGACCTCCATCGTGGTCCCCGGCACCTTCGAGCCGAACCGCAGCGTGATGCCCTCGTCCGGCTGGACCCGGATGACCAGGGCGTTCTGGCCCAGCTCCTCGGTCGACGTCGAGTCGAACGGCAGGTGCGGCGCCCGCTTGAACACGACGGCGATCTCGGTGACGCGGCGGCCGAGCCGCTTGCCGGTGCGCAGGTAGAACGGCACCCCGGCCCAGCGGCGGCTCTGCACCTCCAGGGTCACCGCGGCGTAGGTTTCGGTCTTCGAGTCCTTCGCGAAGCCCTCTTCCTGCAGCAGGCCGGGCACCTTCGTGCCGCCCTGCCAGCCGCCGGCGTACTGGCCGCGCGCGGTCGTCTTGCCGAGCGGCCCGACCGGGCCGGTCGCCGAGAGCACCTTGATCTTCTCCGCGCGCAGGGCGCGCGGCTCGAACGAGACCGGCTCCTCCATCGCGGTGAAGGCCAGCAGCTGCAGCAGGTGGTTCTGGATGACGTCACGGGCCGCGCCGATGCCGTCGTAGTACCCCGCGCGGCCGCCGAGGCCGATGTCCTCGGCCATGGTGATCTGCACGTGGTCGACGTAGTTGGCGTTCCAGATCGGCTCGAACAGCTGGTTCGCGAAGCGCAGCGCCAGGATGTTCTGCACCGTCTCCTTGCCGAGGTAGTGGTCGATGCGGAACACCGACTCCTCGGGGAAGACGTCGTTGACGATCGCGTTCAGCTCTTCGGCGCTCTTCAGGTCGTGCCCGAAGGGCTTCTCGATGACGACGCGCCGCCACGTCTTCTCGTCGGCGTTCGCCAGCCCGGAACGGGCCAGCTGCTTGGTCACCACCGGGAACGCGCCGGGCGGGATCGACAGGTAGAACGCGGTGTTGCCGCCGGTGCCGCGCTCCTCGTCGAGGTCCTTGACCGTCTGCGCGAGCCGGTCGAAGGCGTCGTCGTCGTCGAAGGTGCCCTGGACGAACCGGATGCCTTCGGCGAGCCGGTTCCACACCGACTCCTTGAACGGCGTCCGCGCGTGCTCCTTGACCGAGTCGTGCACGAGCTCGCCGAAGTCCTGGTGCTCCCAGTCGCGCCGGGCGAACCCGACGAGCGAGAAGCCGGCGGGCAGCAGCCCGCGGTTGGCCAGGTCGTAGATGGCGGGCATCAGCTTCTTGCGGGCCAGGTCGCCGGTGACCCCGAAGATCACCAGGCTGGACGGCCCGGCGATGCGCGGAAGCCGCTTGTCCCGCGGATCGCGCAGCGGGTTGCTCCAAGTCATGCTTCCCCCTCCTGAACAGCGACCTCCTGTACCGCGCGGACGACCGCCGCGAGCCCGGCGGCCCGGTCGGTCAGGTGCAGGCGCAGCACCGGGCGGCCGTGCTCGGCGAGCACCTGCCCGTCACCGAGGGCCTGGGCGTGCTGCAGCTGGCCCAGCGTGTACGGCCGGTCCGGCACGTCGAGGTCCTGCTCGACGGCGCCGGTGAGCTGCAGGAACACGCCGTTCTGGTGCCCGCCCTTGTGGTACTGGCCGGTGGAGTGCAGGAACCGCGGCCCCCAGCCGAACGTCGTCTGCAGGCCGGTGCGCTTGGCGATCTCGCCGCGCAGCAGCGCCGTCGACGCGTCGTCGAGGCGGTCGAGGTAGGCCTGCACCGCGATGTAGCCGGCTTCGGGCGCGGACGCGAAGAACGCGCGGAGCACGTCGACGAGCTTGCCGTCGGTGGAAACCCCGTCGCTGCCGAAGATCTCGACTGGGCCGTCCACATTGGACGGTTCCTCGCCGCCCTTCAGCTTCTCCGGGTCGTCCAGCAGCGCGCGCGCCGCCTTCTTCGCCGTCTCGACGTCGGGCTGGTCGAACGGGTTGATCCCGAGCAACCGGCCGGCCAGCGCCGTCGCGAACTCCCAGAGCAGCATCTGCGCGCCGAGCGAGCCGGTGACGGCGATCTTCGCCGCGCCCTTGGGGCTGCCGATGGCGACCGGGGTGGCGTCGGACTTCGCGTCGGCGAAGCCGGGCGCCTCGGTGCCCTCGACGGCCACGGGCAGCAACCCGGTGCCCTGCTTGCCGGTGGACTCCGCGATCAGCTGCTCGGCCCAGTCCGGGAAACCCTTGATGCCGGAACCGGAGTCGGCCAAGACGACCTTCTCGGCACCCGCTTCGTGCGCGGCGGCCCACGCGGCGGCCAGCTTGACGCCCGGGTTGTCGACGGAGTCCGCGGCCAGCTCCTCGGCCACCGAGGCGGCCTGGTCGAGCAGGCGGGCGACGTCCGCGCCGGCGAGGCCGGCCGGGACGAGCCCGAACGCGGTCAGCGCCGAGTAGCGGCCGCCGACGTGCGGGTCGGCGAGGAAGGTCTTGCGGTAACCCTCCTTTTCGGACAGTTCCTGGAACGGCGAGCCCGGGTCGGTGACGACCACGATCCGCCGGGCCGCGTCGATCCCCGCGTCGGCGAAGGCCTTCGCGAAGATCCGCCGGTGGCTGTCGGTCTCGACGGTGCCGCCCGACTTCGACGACACCACGATCACCGTGCGCTCGAGGTCGCCGGCGAGTGCGTCGGCGACCTGGCCGGGATCGGTGGTGTCGAGCACGGTCAGCGCGACGCCGTCGGTCCCGGTGATCACCTCCGGCGCCAGCGACGAGCCGCCCATGCCGGCCAGCACGACCCGATCGACGCCCTCGGACCGCAGTTCGGTCCGCAGCGCCTCGATCTCGCCGATCAGCGGCCGGGACGACTTGTGCAGCGTCGTCCACGACAGCCGGATCGACGCCTCGGATTCGGCTTCGGTCCCCCAGAGCGTCGCGTCCTGCGCCGCCAGCTTCGACGCGGCCTGGTCGGCGACCAGCCGCTCGGCCAGCGGCGCGGCACGCTCCGCCAGTTCGGCGTCCACGATCTCGACGCCGGTCTTTTCGCCTGTCGTCATGTCGTGCTTCAGCCCTTCGCCTTTTCGAGCTGGCCGTTCACGGTCTCGAGCAGCTCCACCCAGGACTTCTCGAACTTCTCGACGCCCTCGTTCTCCAGCGTGAGGAACACGTCGGTGATGTCGATGCCGACGCCCTCGAGCTGGTCGAAGACCTCCTGCGCCTCGGCGCCGCGGCCGGTGACCTGGTCGCCCTTGAGGTCGGAGTGCTCGGCGACGGCGTCCATCGTCTTCTCCGGCATGGTGTTGACGGTGTTCTTCACCACCAGGTCGTCGACGTAGAGCGTGGGGGAGTAGTCCGGGTTCTTCACGCCGGTCGAGGCCCACAGCGGGCGCTGCGCGTTCGCGCCGTCGGCCGCGAGGGCCTTCCAGCGGTCCGTCGAGAAGCGCTCCTCGAAGGCCGCGTAGGCGAGCCGCGCGTTGGCGACGGCGGCCTTGCCGCGCAGGGCCTTGGCCTCGTCGGTGCCGATCGCGTCCAGGCGCTTGTCGATCTCGGTGTCCACGCGGGAGACGAAGAACGACGCGACCGAGTGGATGCCGCGCAGGTCGTGACCGTTGGCCTTCGCCTGCTCGAGCCCGGTGAAGAAGGCTTCGATGACCTTCTTGTAGCGCTCGACGGAGAAGATCAGCGTGACGTTGACGCTGATGCCCTCGGCCAGCGTGGCGGTGATCGCCGGCAGGCCCTCTTCGGTGGCCGGGATCTTGATCAGCACGTTCGGCCGGTCGACGGTCTTCCACAGGTCCTTGGCCTCGGCCACCGTCTTGCCGGTGTCCTTGGCCAGGCGCGGGTCGACCTCGATCGAGACGCGGCCGTCGACGCCGTTCGTGGCGGTGTAGACGTCGCGGAACAGGTCCGCGGCGTTGCGCACGTCGGTCGTCGTCAGGTCCCGGATGGTCGCCTCGACGTCGGCGCCCTGGGCCGCGAGTTCCCGGGTGCGCTCGTCGTAGGCGTCTCCCTTCGACATCGCGTTTGCGAAGATCGTCGGGTTGGTCGTCACGCCGACGACGTGCTTGTCGCGGATCAGGTCGGCGAGGTTGCCGGTGTTCAGGCGTTCACGCGAGAGGTCGTCGAGCCAGATCGATACACCGGCCTCGGACAGCGCCGCGAGCTTGTCGTTGCTCATTACTGTCATCCCCTTCAGGAATTCTTGGTGTTCTGGATCGAGCGGCGGGCGGCCTCGACGACTGCTTCCGCGGTGAACCCGAACTCACGGAACAGTGTGGCGGCATCGGCGGAGGCGCCGAAGTGCTCGATCGAAACGTTCACCCCGGCGTCACCCGTGAAGCGGTGCCACGACTGGGCGATGCCCGCCTCGACGGACACGCGGGCCTTCACGGCGGCCGGGATGACGGATTCGCGGTAGGCCGCGTCCTGCGCGTCGAACCACTCGACGCACGGCATCGAAACGACGCGCGCCTTGACGCCGTCGGCTTCGAGGACCTTCTTCGCCTCGACGGCGAGCTGGACCTCGGAGCCGGTGCCGATCAGGATCACATCGGGCGTGCCGGCAGCGTCATCCACGTCAGCCAGGACGTACCCGCCCTTCGCGACGCCTTCGGCGCTGGTGCCCTCGAGCACCGGCACGTTCTGGCGGGTGAGCGCCAGACCGGACGGGTGGTGGATGTCCTCCAGCACGGCCTTCCACGCGTACGCGGTCTCGTTGGCGTCCGCCGGGCGGACGACGTTGAGGCCCGGGATCGCGCGCAGCGCGGAAAGCTGCTCGATCGGCTGGTGCGTCGGACCGTCTTCGCCGAGCCCGATCGAGTCGTGCGTCCAGACGTAGGTGACCGGCGCCTTCATCAGCGCGGCCAGCCGGACCGGCGGGCGCATGTAGTCGGAGAAGATGAGGAACGTCGCGCCGTACGGGCGGGTGCCGCCGTGCAGCGCGATCCCGTTGAGGATCGAGCCCATGGCGTGCTCGCGGATGCCGAAGTGCAGCGTCCGGCCGTACGGGTTGGCCTGCCACATGTCGGTGGCGGCCTTCTCGGGACCGAACGAGTCGGCGCCCTTCATCGTGGTGTTGTTGCTCTCGGCCAGGTCGGCCGAGCCGCCCCACAGCTCCGGCAGCGGGTCGGCGAGGGCGTTGAGCACCTCACCCGAGGCCTTGCGGGTCGCGACGCCCTTGGCGTCCGGCTCCCACTTCGGCAGGTTGTCGGCGAAGCCCTCCGGCAGCGTGCGGGTGGACATGCGGTCCGCCAGCTTCTTGCGCTCCGGGTTGGCCTTGCCCCACGCCTCGAACTTCTCGGTCCACTCGGCGTGCGCGGTCCGGCCGCGCTCGAGCGCCTGGCGGGTGTGCTTGAGCACGTCGTCCTCGACCTGGAACGACTGCTCCGGGTCGAAGCCGAGGATCTTCTTGACCGCGGCGACCTCTTCGCCGCCCAGCGCGGCGCCGTGCGCCTTGCCGGTGCCCATCTTCTTCGGCGCCGGGTAGCCGATCACGGTCTTCACCGCGATGAACGACGGACGGCCGGTTTCGGCCTTCGCGTTCTTGATGGCCTCTTCGATCGCGACGACGTCTTCGCCGCCTTCGACGACCTGGGTGTGCCACCCGTAGGCCTCGTAGCGGGCGACGGTGTCCTCCGAGAGGGCGATGTTCGTGTCGTCCTCGATGGAGATCTTGTTGTCGTCCCAGAAGAGGATCAGGTTGCCCAGCTCCTGGCGGCCCGCGATGGACGAGGCCTCGGAGGTGACGCCCTCTTCGATGTCACCGTCGGAGGCGATGGCGTAGATGTGGTGGTCGAAGATGCTCTCGCCGGGCGCCGCGTCCGGGTCGAGCAGGCCGCGCTCGCGGCGGGCGGCCATCGCCATGCCCACGGCGTTCGCCAGGCCCTGCCCCAGCGGGCCGGTGGTGGTCTCGACGCCGTCGGTGTGCCGGTACTCCGGGTGACCGGGGGTCTTGGAGCCCCACTTGCGCAGCTGCTTGAGGTCCTCGAGCTCGAGGCCGTAGCCGGCGAGGAACAGCTGGATGTAGAGAGTCAGGCTCGAGTGCCCGGCCGACAGCACGAACCGGTCGCGGCCCGGCCAGTTCTGGTCGTTCGGGTCGTGCCGGAGGGTGCGCTGGAACAGCGTGTAGGCCAGCGGCGCCAGGCTCATGGCGGTGCCGGGGTGGCCGCTGCCACAGTTCTCGACCGCGTCCGCGGCGAGCACCCGGACGGTGTCCACGGCGCGGGTGTCGGTCTCGGTCCAGTCGGCGGGGACGTTACGCCGGAGGAGTGGGTTGTTCTCGCTGGTAGGGGCAGTATCGGACACTGAACTCCAACTCCCGGTCATTCTTGTTGCGGCTGTCTTCCTCGTTCCGGTTACCCGTGCGCACGCACATCTATCTCAATCGATCCCGAAGGGACGATATTCCTGCTCGCGGCCATGCGCAGGGGCAATCGCGGCCCGTCGCGGCCAGCCTAGTGCTTGGACCCCTCGAGGACCCGCGATCACCCACGGGATTCACCACGTCTAACATCGTTCGAGGGTTCAGACCGGCAGGTTTTCAGCGGCACCACACGCCTGCGGCCCCGTGCCCGCCCCGAACCTGACACAGGGAGTGAAATGTCGTTGGTGAACGCTGCGCACGGACGCAGTGACGACACCAGCGCCGTGCACCCGACCGGTGAGCGACCGCACGGTGACCGGCGAAGCGTCCGCCAGGTCGTCGGTGCCTACGCGGCGCTGGCGAAGCCGCGCGTGATCGAGCTCCTCCTGGTGACCACCATCCCGGCGATGTTCCTCGCCGGCCGTCAGATCCCCTCGCCGTGGCTGGTCCTGGCCACGCTGGTCGGCGGGACGATGGCCGCGGGCAGCGCGAACGCGCTCAACTGCGTGATCGACGCGGACATCGACAAGGTGATGAACCGCACGAAGCGCCGTCCGCTGGTGAAGGACTCGGTGCCGCGGCGCGGCGCGCTGATCTTCGGCTTGGTCATGGGCGTCGCGTCGGCCGTCGTGCTCTATTTCACGGTCAACATGCTGTCGGCGATCCTGGCGGTCGCGACGATCCTCTTCTACATCTTCGTCTACACGCTCGGCCTCAAGCGGCGCACGTCGCAGAACGTCGTCTGGGGCGGCGCGGCGGGCTGCATGCCGGTCGTCATCGGCTGGGCCGCGGTCACCGGCACCGTGCAGTGGCCGGCGTTCGTGATGTTCGGCGTCATCTTCTTCTGGACGCCGCCGCACACGTGGGCGCTGGGCATGAAGTACCGCGACGACTACGAGCGCGCGGGCGTCCCGATGCTCCCCGTGGTGGCCACGGCCGAGCACGTCGCCAAGCAGATCGTCATCTACTCGTGGGTGATGGTGGCGTGGACGCTGCTGCTGCTCCCGGTGACGTCGTGGCTGTACGGCTCGTTCGCCGTCCTGGCGGGCGGCTGGTTCCTCTTCTACGCGCACAGCCTGCAGGCCGCGGTCCGGCGTGGTGAAGAGACGAAGCCGATGGCGCTGTTCCACCGGTCCAACACGTACCTGATGATCGTGTTCGTGGCGCTGGCGGTCGACTCGGCCATCGGCCTGCCCACCCTCGGCCTGCCGTTCTGAGTCCGGCGGAGTTCTTCGCGGACGTCGTCGAGTCGGGCACCGTGCTCGGCGCCGACCACACCTGGTCACCCGAGCGGGTGGCGGAGCTGCTCGGCGCCGACTACGGCGACAACCCTTCGAAGCACTCCCTGGGGCGCGACCACGGCCTGGTCGAGTTCTTCTGGCAGCGTGGCAGTGCGCGCGAGCCGTGGGCCGGGACGCACTTCTCGGTCCAGGCCCACCGGCTCCGGTACCGCGACCCCGAGCTGGTCAACCCGGCGATCCGGGAGCGCTACGGGGCCTTCCCCGCGCCGGTGACGTTCGACGAGGTCGGCGCGGTGCTCGCCGAGCGGGGCGTGCGGCTCGACGAGGTGCCGTACCCGTCCGACCCGGACGAGGTGCGCACGTACTGGCAGCCGGACTCGCGAACCACGATCCACGTCGTCGCCGGGTCCTACTACGGGACCGCGGGTGACGTGTACAAGGTGATCAGCCCGGACCGGCCGTGAGGCCACGGCCCGGCAAAGACCGGATCCTGGCGGTGCTGGCGGCCGTCGTGGTCCTCGGCCTCCTGGCGTTCATCGGCCGCGGCAAGGTGTCGCTCGACACGAACGAGCTGCTCGGCACCGCCTGCGCCATCCCGTCGCGGATCACCGCGGTCGCGGGCCCGGCGCCCGACGGCGGAACCGTTCGGGTCGCCGAACAGGGACCGGGCGCGGCTGTGCTGGAGAACACGAGCGCCCTGGCCGCCTACCGGATCCCGGTGACCTCCGGGGCCACGCGCCTCGTGGTGCCGGTGCTCACGCCGGGACAGCGGATCGGCGTCGCGCTCGACCGGCCCGCGCTCGGCGCGGCGACCTGGCTCGCGCCCGAGGCACTGGGCGGCTTCACCCCGGTGACCGCGACCGTCGTCCCCGGAGGTGTCCGCTACACCTCGGCGAACTGCCGCGCGCTGACCAGCCGCGGCGCCGTCGTGCTTCACCGCGACACCGCCGGCCGGATCACCGTCGCCGAGCAACTACCCGCGGCGAGCGTTTCGTGCGCGATGGGGGAGAAGGAACTGCCGGTGGCTCTTGCTCCCGGCGCCGAGGTCTACCCGTACTGCGATCTGTCGGCCTTCTGAAACTCTCGGTGTGCCCGCGAACACTGTGGGAGACTGCCGTGGTCGGGCTTACTCGGGGAGGGTGCCATGCCTGATCACGGAGTCGACCTTGCCGTCGATCTCTATCGGATGCTCGTGGTCGCCAAGGACGATTTACCCTCGGTTTCCGCGGTCTACGGAGACGTCGTCGCGAAGTACGGCCTGGCTCGGTCCGGGCTGGACGGCGCGATGGCCCGACCCGACCACTTCGGCGGAGGTGCGCTGGGGCCGGTGCACGCTGCCTGGGTCGAGTTGCACGGCATCGCGGCGAAGTTCATGACGGACACCCAAGCCAATCTGAACGACACCGCCGCGGCCCTGGCCAAGGCCGTCGAGATGTACGCGACGACCGATCGCACGGCCGCGGATCAGCTGCACAAGCTGATCGCGGAACGCGGCGAGCCCACGCCGGGGCGGTGACGCGTGAGCTTCGGAGAGCTGATGGCCCACGCGAGCGAGATCAAGTTCTTGGCGATCAAACGGGCATTGGACGAGCACGAGACCGAGCCGGAGTACGCGCGGCAAGGTGTCGACGGCTATTACCAGCAAGTGATCGAGCCCTTGTTCAAACCGTTTTCCCGTGTTCCCGATCCGGCCGGCTATCAGCCGATGATCGATGACCTGTCCGCCGCGATGCACGACCTGTCCGGCGGGCACATCGACCAGGACCCGATCGACAAGAACCCCTACCTGGCCAATCCCACGCTGGAGAAGATCCACACGGCGAGCGACTACCTCCAGGACTGGTCGGGGCAGGCCGCGATGCAGTTCAAGCAGAAGTTCCTCGATCCGTTCCCGGCGATTTCCGCCAACCAGTTCATCCTCACGGCGATCCTCAAAGCGGCACTGGAGGCTCACCAGGCGATGTGGTCGAAGACCCGGGACGACATCGACAAGATCGCGCACGCCACGATGGACGCGTTCGACAACAAGTGCTGTGACAAGAACACGTGGAACGTGACCTTCACCGTGCTTTCTTCGATCGGTGCCACGGCCGCCGCCATCCTCACCGTCGCGACCGAGGGTGCGGCGGCCCCGCTTGCGTTGCAGGTGATCGGCGCGGCCGCGCAGGTCGGGGCGGTACTGCCACCCGAAAACGTCCCGGACCCACCCAAGGGCGGCGGGGAGACGGCGCTGCAGATCATCAACTCGATGAAGACCGCGATCGATCAGTTGACGCAGGCGGTTGCGGGCCAAGAGGCACAGGTCGCGAAACACATTGCGGCTGTCACGACGCTGGTCGGCAGCAACCCTTCGTATTTCGTCTCCGCCCGTCCGGCTCTCGCCTCCGTTCCGGAAGGCGAGATCACCGGCAGCGCCGGCCTCGGCGAATCGAACTGAAGGAACGTGACCATGGGAAGACTCGCCGACCGACTCGACGGCATCCGGGTACGAGTCCGGGCACCCGGCGCCGACATCGAGGCCGAACTGCGCAACCGGACGGACATCACGATCACGTTCGGCGAAAGCGTCTACGACTTCGCCGACGAACATGGGCTGGAGCGCTCGCTGGCGGCCTTGGCACGCCTGGTTTACGCGGGCTGGCTGCGTCAGTACCGGGCGGCGATCGACGAATCCGCCCTCGACATCACGCCGCGCGACGAACGGGACCACGAGTTCCTCGACGAACGGTCGAAGATCGAAGCCGGCGGGAGGTCGAGCGACGGCCGGATCTCCCTGACCTGCGTAGGTATGCAGGAGATAGCGGTGGAGATCGTGCCCAGCACGGTCCGGGAGCTGGCCGAAGAACAGTTCGCGGTGCGCGCCGAAGAGGCCGTCACCATCCTGATCCAGGACTACCTGGCGAAGGTCAGCGCCCTGAGGAAGCGGTTCTACGGATGAACAAGAAAGGGCTGCTCGTGGTGCTCGGCGCCGTCGTTCTCCTCGGCGCCATCGTGGTTTCCGCCGGAGCGAAGCTGCCCTGGTTCGAGGGATCTCCCTCGGACAACAGTTGTGACATCCCCGATCGTGCCCCCGCGAGTTCGCCGGTGGCGCCCGCGACAGGGGGGATCGAAGTCGTCGATCAGGGGTTCAGTCAGGGTCCGTTCGACCTGGTCAGTCTCGGGGCCGTCCTGGAGAACTCCAGCGCCGAGGTCGCGTACCGGATCACGGTGCGGTTCCGGCTGTTCGACGCCGCACGTCACGAGCTTCCCGAAGTCACGCCCGGCGAGCTGAGCGTCGAGGTTCCCCTGCTCCTGCCCGGCCAGCGGATCGGCGCCGGGACAGGTGCTCACAAGCACGACATCCGAGTGGCCGACGTCGAAGCGGGCGTGGGATCGAACACCTGGCTGCCCCGCGCCGCCGTGGGCAGCCTCGGTCCGGTCGGCGCTACCTATCTCCGCACTTCACGGTACTACCCGGACAATCCGGCTTATGTCGACGTCCACTACCGTGAGACGTTCCCGAACTGCCGGGCGCTGGCCAGCAGTGGCACCGCCGTGGTCTTCCGCGATCGCACCGGCCGGATCGTCGGGGGCGACCACGGCCCGGCCGACATGCCGCTCACGTTCCGGGACACCCACGGCAACGACATCGTGGTCGAGCGGCAGCCTCCGGTCAGCAAGTCGTGTACACCAGGGGAGCGGGAGACCTGGGTCATCCCGTACGTGGGCGGCCCCGCCGCGGCCGACGACGCCCGCACCGAGGTCTACCCGTACTGCGCCCTCGGGCCGGAATGATCGCGCCGGGGCGGCCGTTAGACTTGTTCGGCTCTTTCCCATGAGGCGAAAGCAGGATCCTCTTGTCCGTGTCCTCGGACGGCTTCACCGCCGAGCTCGCCCGCGAGCAGGCGTACGTCACCACCCTCTACGCGAAGCTCGACGCCGAACGCGTCGAGGCCCAGCGGCGCCTCGACGAGACCCTCCGCCAGACCGGCGGCACCCCGCAGGCCCGCACCGAACGCGACGTCGCCACGACCCTCTACACCGACCGCCTCGCCCAGCTCGGCTCCGTCGAGCAGGGCCTGGCCTTCGGGCGGCTCGACTTCGTCCCCGGCAACGCCGAGGAGACCACCTACATCGGCCGCCTCGGGCTGTTCGACGAAGATGACGACTACCGGCCGCTGCTCGTCGACTGGCGGGCGCCCGTCGCGCGGCCCTTCTACCTCGCCACCGCCGCGTCGCCCGAAGGCGTGCGGCGGCGCCGGCACCTGCGGTCGCTGACCCGCAAGGTCACCGGCTTCGACGACGAGATCCTCGACCTCACCGCCGCCGACCAGGGCCAGGACCTCGGGCTGGCCGGCGAGGCCGCGCTGCTCGCCGCCCTCGAACAGCGGCGCACCGGCGAGATGAGCGACATCGTCGCGACCATCCAGGCCGAGCAGGACCGCATCATCCGCGCCCCGCTGGGCGGCGTCATGGTCGTGCAGGGCGGCCCGGGCACGGGCAAGACCGCCGTCGCGCTGCACCGCGCGGCCTACCTGCTCTACACGCACCGCCAGCAGCTCACCACGCGCGGCGTGCTCGTCGTCGGGCCGAACAGCACGTTCCTGCGCTACATCGGCCAGGTGCTGCCGTCGCTCGGCGAGACCGGCGTGCTGCTCGCCACCGTCGGGCAGCTCTACCCGGGCCTGGACGCCGACGGCGTCGAGCCGCGCGAGACGACCGAGGTGAAGGGCCGGCTGGTGATGGCGGAGGTGCTCGCCAACGCCGTCCGCGACCGCCAGCGCGTGCCCGAGCCAGTCCTGGAAATCGAGTACGAGCACGACGTCCTCAAGCTCGACCGCAAGACGTGCGCCGACGCCCGGACCCGTGCCCGCCGGTCGCGGCGCCCGCACAACCCGGCGCGGCGCCTGTTCGTCTCCGACGTCCTCGACGCGCTGACCCGCCAGGCCGCCCGGAAGCTGGGGGACGACCTCCTCGACGGCCAGGACCTGCAGGACATCCGCGCCGAGCTGGCGGCCGACGAGAACATCGCCGCCGCGGTGAACTCGCTCTGGCCCGTGTTGACCCCCGAAGGCGTGCTCGACGACCTGTTCGCCGACCGCGAACGCCTCTCCGCCGCCGGCCGGAAGCTCCTGCCGGAGGAGGACCGCGCGCTGCTGGAGAGCGGCCGCGACACGAAGTGGACCCCGGCCGACGTGCCGCTGCTCGACGAGCTGGCCGAGCTGATCGGCGTCGACGACACCGAGGCCCGCGTCGAGCGCAAACGCCGTGAGCGCGAGGACCGCGCGTACGCCGAGGGCGTGCTCGACATCCTCGAACAGGACGAGGAGATCATCGACGAGGAAATGCTGCGCGTCTCCGACGTCCTCGACGCCGAGCTGTTCGCCGAGCGCCAGGTGGAGCGCAGCGAGCTGACCGCCGCCCAGCGCGCCGCGCAGGACCGGACCTGGACGTTCGGGCACGTGATCGTCGACGAGGCCCAGGAGCTCTCGGCGATGGACTGGCGGCTGCTCATGCGGCGCTCGCCGAACCGGTCGATGACGCTGGTCGGCGACGTCGCGCAGACGGGCGCGGCCGGCGGCGCGGGGTCGTGGGGCGAGGCGCTCTCGCCGTACGTCGCGGACCGGTGGCGGCTCGAGCAGCTGACCGTGAACTACCGCACGCCCGCCGAGATCATGGCGGTCGCGGCCCGCGTGCTCGCCGAGGTCGACCCGGCGTTGTCGGCGCCGTCTTCGGTGCGGGAGACCGGGGTGGCGCCCTGGTCGGTGCGGCCGGCTTCCCTCGCCGCGGAGCTGCCCGGGCTGGTGGACGGCGAACTGTCCGCTGTGGACGGTGGCACGGTCGCAGTACTGGTGCCCACTCACCGGTTCGACGAGGTGTCGTCGTGGCTTTCGGAGCATGACGAGCGGCTGAGCGTGCTGACCGTCGAGCGGGCGAAGGGCCTCGAGTTCGATTCGGTGATCCTGGTCGCGCCGGACGAGGTCGTGGCGGGCTCGCCGCGCGGGCTCAACGACCTGTACGTGGCCCTGACGCGCGCTACGCGGCGGCTCGGCGTGGTCGCCACGGGTGACGACGTCCCGGCACTCTCCGTGCTTGGCTAGGGTGCCCGGCATGCAGAAGATCGGGAAGATCGTGGTCGTCGCCGCGGCGGCGCTGTCGCTGGCCGCGTGCGGCCAGGACGCCAAGACCCAGACGGCCGCGCCGGCGGGCCCGCCCGTCCCGTCGTCGGACGCCGCGCAGGCGACCCAGAGCAAGGGCCGCGAGTGCACCGCGGACGACATCAAGACGACGGGGAAGTTCGGCGAGAAGCCGGAGATCACCATCCCGGACGACTGCGACCCGCCGAAGAAGCTGATCACCAAGGACCTGTCCGCGGGCACCGGCGCGGGCGCCAAGGCCGGCCAGAAGCTCCAGATGAACTACCACCTGGTGACGTGGTCGGACAAGCAGGTGCTCGACAGCTCGTTCGGCCAGAAGCCGTTCGACCTCACCCTGGGCGCGGGCGAGGTCATCCCGGGCTGGGACCAGGGCCTGGAGGGCATCAAGCAGGGCGGCCGCCGCCTGCTGATCATCCCGCCGGACCTCGCGTACGGCGAGGGTGGCCGTGGCATCAAGCCGAACGAGACGCTGGTGTTCGTCACCGACGCGGTGGCGGTCCCGGCGGCCTAGAGCAGAGCCTCGAGTTCGTGAAGGCCACCTTGAGGAACTCTACGTTCCTCAAGGTGGCCTTCACGGCTTTCAGGGGATGAGCAGGAGCTTGCCGGTGGTGCGGCGGCCCTGAAGGTCCTCGTGGGCGCGCCGGGCGTCGGCCAGCGGGTACTTGCCGCCGATGCGGACGGTGAGGTCGCCCGCGAGGACCGCGTCGAACAGCTCCTTGGAGCGCCAGTCGATCTCCTCGCGGGTGCGCGTGTAGTGCGCCGACGTCGGGCGGGTGAGGTACAGCGAGCCGCCGGAGTTGAGGCGCTGCGGGTCGATCGGCGGGACCGGGCCGCTGGAGGCGCCGAACAGCGCCAGCAGGCCGCGGATCTTGAGGCTGGCCAGGCTGCCGTCGACGGTGTCCTTGCCGACGCCGTCGTACACGACGTCGACGCCGTCGCCGCCGGTCAGCTCGCGGGTGATCTTCGCGAAGTCGTCGCGGTCGTAGCGGATCACCTCGTCGGCGCCGGCCTCGCGGGCGAGCTTCTCCTTCTCCTCGGTCGACACGGTGCCGATCACGCGGGCGCCGCGCGCCTTCGCCAGCTGCACCAGCAGCAGGCCGACGCCACCCGCGGCCGCGTGCACCAGCACGTCGTGGCCCGCCTTGACCTCGAACGTGGACGCGACCAGGTAGTGCGCCGTCATGCCCTGAAGCATGGTCGCGGCCGCCGTCTCCAGCGAGACGCCTTCGGGCACCTTCACGGCCATCGACGCGGGGAGGACCTTGCGCGCCGCGTAGCTGCCGAGGGAGCCCTGCCAGGCGACGCGGTCGCCGGCCTCGAACCCGGTCCCGGAGGCGGCTTCGACGACCGTCCCGGCGCCCTCGAGGCCGAGGACGAACGGCAGGTCGATCGGGTAGATGCCCTGGCGCTGGTAGGTGTCGATGTAGTTGACGCCGGCCGCGGCGACGTCGACCAGCAGTTCGCCGGCCTCCGGGGCGCGGACGTCCACTTCGGCCGCTTCGAGCACTTCCGGGCCGCCGGTCTTCGTCACCTGGACTGCGGTGGGCATGCGTCCTCCTGGGGTCGGGTTCTCCCAGGCACAACTATGGCCGACGCCACGCTGTTCCGCGTTCCGGCCGGTCTTTGGTTATGGTTCGGGACGTGGAAGAGACTGTTTCGCCGCCGACCAGCGCGCAGCTGGGCGCGGCGCGCAAGTTCGTGAAGGCGCACGGCAAGCCGTCCCGCGCGGTGGTGGAGAACATCGGCCGGGCGGGCGCGCGCGTAGTGCTGGTCGGAGCCGACGGCGCTCTCGGTGACGTCGTGGTGCCCAGCGTCGAGACGGGTTCGGCATTGATCGAGGCGGTCGAAGACCTCTCACCGGCGACGTGGGACGCGGAGACGGTCAACCAGACGAAGATCGGCCCGGAGCACCGCCGCAAGATGGCCGGCCGGTGAGCCGCACGGCAATCCTGGTCGGCTGCGCGGAGCTCCCTTCGGGCGACGGCGACGACGACGCTGTAGTGCCCGCTTTGGAGTCATTGGGTTTCTCGGTGTCCTGGGCGGCTTGGGACTCGGGTGCCGCGTTCGCCGACGCCGACGCGGTGATCCTGCGGGCGACGTGGGACTACGCTTCCCGCCGTCCGGAGTTCCTGTCGTGGTGCGAGTCGGTCCCTGCTTTGTTCAACTCCGCGGCCGTCGTCCGGTGGAACACGGACAAGTCGTACCTCACGGAGCTGCTCGACGCGGGTTTGGCGGTGGTCCCGACAGTCCTGGTCTCGCCCGGTGACTCGGCCCGGTTCCCTTCGTCGGACTTCGTGGTGAAGCCTTCGGTCGGCGCGGGTTCCCGCGGTGCGGCCAAGTTCGCCGGCGGCGCGGACGCCACCTCTCACGTCGAGGCCCTGCACGCCGACGGGCACACGGCGCTGATTCAGCCGTATCAGTCCAGCGTGGACACTTCCGGCGAGCTGGCGTTGGTTTACCTGGGTGGGTTCTACTCGCACGCATTCTCCAAGGCCGCGATGCTGGGGTCCACAATGGATGCCTCGGGGTTGTACCTGTCCGAATCGTTGGCCGCGGCCTCGCCGCCCGCGGACGCGGTCGCGTTGGCGGAGGACGTCCTGGACGCGGCGTCGGCTTTGCTGGGGATCTTGCGTGCGGAGCTGCTGTACGCACGGGTGGATGTGGTGCGTGGTGCGGACGGGAAGCCGTTGCTGCTGGAGCTGGAGCTGACGGAGCCGTCGTTGGGCTTCCGTCAGACGGACGCATCGGCGGCAATGCGGTTCGCTTCGGCGGTGCGGCAGCAGCTGGCGTAGTCACCGCACCGCGGCGAGCGCAAGGGCGACGACGGCCCCGATCGCGGTCACGGCTAGGGAGCCGGTGATCAGGTAGAGCCCGCCGATCCCGCTCAAGCCGACTTTGATCAATTCCCGGAGGCTTCGGCCCCGCGCGGATTCGTCACTTGTCCTCTTTCTGGTCACTGTGCTACCCCTTTATCGGTGTACTAGTACGCACGGGGCAATGGTGGCGGGCGGTGAGCCGGTCCGGGAATGATCTCTTGTTTCCAGGGCGGGTTTCTCGTTGTCGAAGGGTTGTCATCAGATTTTCGCCGTTGCTCGCAGAATTTCGGCACTTGTCGATCTTCGTCGGAGTAGCGGAGGATTCCTTGAGCATCCGGACGGACTGGGGACCGGCGAGCGAAGCGAGTTCGCCCGCCGAGGTCGAAGCCGCGCTGCGCTGGCTGGCGACCCGCAAGGAGGGGGAGCCGCTTCGATTCCTTCGCGAGGCGATCGAAGAACCGGCGAGCGAGTCGGCGCACGTGCTCAGCTCATTGGTGGAGCCGACGGCGTCGCTGTCGGCTGGAGTATCCGAGACGCGCGCGTTCGCCATCTGGGGTCTGCTCGTCGACGAGATCGGATCGGTCGGCAACGACCGCCGCCGCGCCACCCTGATGGCGGCGTTCCGGGTACCGCCGGCGCCGGGCGGCACCGTCTGGAAGACCAAGCTGGGCGACCGGTTCCGGCAGCTGATGGTGCTTCCGCGCGTCTTCGGTGACCCGCCGCCCACCACCACGACGCCGATGAACCAGGCTTGGCGATGGGGGCTCGAGGCGTTGGCCGCGTCGCTGACCAATAAACTCGATTTGCTGGACGGACCGGACTGGCAGCCCTACGTCGACATCGGTCGCGGGGCGGTGGAGGCGACGAACGCGGGGTGTGTCAGCTGGCGAGCCCGGGCGGCGTCGAAGGGGGCGCAGCCGGTGTTCGTGAAGCACATGCTCGTCAGGGCGGTGATGCACCACCGGACGGTGCAGCGCCGCATCACTGAACGCGACATCGTCGCGTGTGAGGACGGCGTCGACGGTTTCAACGTCCACGCACGCATCGGCTGGAAACACGACACAGGAGACCTTCCGGTGAAGGCTCTGTGGGCGTGTCGTGTGGCGGCTCCACCCTGCGGCCCGGCGGTGGTGCGGTTGCGCTTTCGCCGGACGCTGCGGAAGGGCGAGCGGTACGAATTCGTCTCCGAGGCGCTCGACGGGCACTTGGAGGAGGAACGCCGGTGGCTCAACGTCGACGTCGACCACCACGGGATCGCACCCGGGGGTTTGACCATCCAGCTGAACTTCGATGCGAAGCAGCTCCCCGAGGCGTGCTGGTGGTACGCGGAGCAGCTCGAATTCGAACGGACTTGTCAGCCGCCGCAGGGTGATCCGCATCTGCTTCCCATCGGGGACGGTTTCGTTCAGCACACTTTTCTCGAAGGGTGCCATCCGCGGGAGAGCTATGGCGTGGCGTTCAGGTGGAAATCCTCGTGACCGACGTGAAGTCACCTCGGTCACGAGAGATCGATCCTGGTGGAACTGATCAGTTCCCCGTATTGCCGCCGCCGCCACCTGCGACGACGGAGACGGTGGGGGCCGTCGGTTCGTGGCTGCTCGACGCCAGTGCGGTCGCTCCGAACAGTGCGAGAACCATGGCTGCCGCTGCAAGTGTTCTGCGCCAGTGGTTATCGTTGTTCTTCACCGTGAGTCTCCTTCGCCGGTTGGGAAAATTCGACTCACGGTAGACAGGAAGCGGCCGACACGATCGAGCACGGCATCTCTCTTTGGTGTCGACGTGAACCCGGTAAGATCGTACCTGTGCTTGCCTAAGTGGTCGCCCGCTTCGCGGCAAGACGGTCTGCCCGCGGCCACCGCACATCGGTAGCCCACCCGAGTTGCTCAAAAGTCCGAATCACTCGCGCCGAGATATCGACCTGCCCCCGCAGCACCCCGTGCCGCGCACAGGTCGGATCTGCGTGGTGCGAGTTGTGCCAGGACTCGCCCATCGAAAGCAGCGCCAGCGGCCAGAAGTTGGCCGCCTTGTCGCGGCTCGCGAACGGCCTCTCCCCGATCAGGTGGCAAATCGAGTTCACCGACCAGTTGACATGGTGCAGGAAAGCGATCCGCACCAACCCGGCCCAGAAGAACGCCGTCACCGCGCCCCACCAGGACCACGTCAGCAGGCCGCCCAAGAGAGCCGGCAGAGCCAGGCTCAGCGTGATCCACAGCCAGAAGTACCGGTTGACGACTCGAAGATCGCCGTCAGCCACCAGGTCCGGGGCGAAGCGGTCCGCGTTGGTCACTTCGCGGCCGAACATCCAGCCCATGTGCGCGTGCCAGAAGCCGCGCAGCAGCGCCGATGCCGATGTGCCGAACAGCCACGGCGAGTGCGGGTCGCCCTCACGGTCGGCGAACGCGTGGTGCCGGCGGTGGCTCGCCACCCAGAAGATCACCGATCCCTGCACCGCCATGCTGCCCGCGATGGCCAAGATCACCCGCAGGGGCCGCGATGCCTTGAACGCGCCGTGGGTGAAGTAGCGGTGGTAGCCGACCGTCACCCCGAGCGTCGCGAACACGTAGAACGTCGCCGCCAGGGCCAGGTCGATCCACGTCATGCCCCAGCCCCACACCAGCGGGACCGCGACGAGGAGGGCCGCGAACGGCACCAGCAGGAATGTCTTCAGCACGAGCATCTCGCCGGTTCCCCGGCGGTGGGAGATGAGCGGCTTGGGCGCGGAGCGCGTCGTCATGGGCCAACCCTAAGCGGTGCGAGTTAAGGCGGCATGACCACCGGCTGCTCAGGCGGTGGCGAGCTCCTTAGGCGCCGCCGTCAGGGAGACGGCCGGACCGCGGTCGCGGCTTCCCGTCCACAGGGACGCCGTCGCGATGATCACCGCCATCGCGCCGAGGACGTGGAACGACACCATCGCCTCCGGAACGCCCAGCGCGTACTGCAGCGAGCCGAGCCCGCCCTGCGCGAGCGCCACCACCCACACCGCGATGTAGCGCTGCCACAGCCCCTTCGGCGCGCCGGCGCGCAGCAGCGTCAGGCCGAACACCGCCAGAAGCAGCATGTGCAGCACCAGCAGTCCGCCGTGCACCTGGGCGAGCGTCTCCACCGAGACGGCGAGGCGGTGGGTGTTGATGTCGCCGCTGTGCGGGCCGGCGCCGGTCACCGTCGTGCCCGCGGCCAGCACCAGCCACATCACGACGGCGAGCGCGACCAGAACCGAGCGGCCGGGGACCAGCGGGCGGGCGGGCTCGTCGCCTTCGCGGAACGCGCGCAGCAGCAGGACCGCGAGCCAGACGAGGGGAGTGGTGGCGAGGAAGTGGATCGCGACCGTCCACCACTCGAGCTTGGCGAGCACGGTCATCCCGCCGACGACGGCTTGCAGCACGACGCCGCCGGGCATCGTCCAGGCCAGCTTGACCAGGCGGGTGCGGCTCGGGTGGTCGATCTGCACGCGCCACGCCGTGATGACCGCGACCGCGGCGACGGCGATGACGACGCCGGTGAGCATCCGGTTGCCGAACTCGATCCACTGGTTGAGCGCGTGGATGCCCGGGTGGTTCACGGGGACCAGACTGCCGGCGACGCACTGCGGCCAGGTCGGGCAGCCGAGGCCCGAGCCGGTGACGCGCACGATGGAGCCGGTGACGCCGATCAGCGCCTGCGCGAGGACCGCGGCGATCCCGACGGCCCGCTGCACGGCGGCGGACGGAAACGGCAGGCGGGCGACGAGGCTGGTGAACGGCACCCATCGATGGTAGAGCGCGCGGAAATACGGCTTTCGGCAGGTCCCGGCGCCCAGAACGGAGGCGTGGACACAAGGGACCTAGGTCACGGCGGGCGGCGGACCTCGGTCGCGGGCGCCGGGTGTGACGCGGTGGGTCTTGATCCTGGCGGCCTTGGTGACCCGGGGTGCGGGTGGCGCGGCGGCCCTTGGTCGCGGGGGCCGGGGTGCGGCGCTGTGGTCCTTGGTGACGCGGGTTGCCGATGGCGTGGCGCACCTCGGACGCATGGGTCAGCAGTGACACGGCGGGTCTCGGTCGTGTGTGGCCCGGCAGGCCTCGATGACGTGGGCCCGGCAGGCCTCGGGCCGTCGGTCGGGTAAGGCGCAGCAGGTCGCTTCGGT
Source organism: Amycolatopsis sp. NPDC051371 (assembly GCF_040682155.1). NCBI lineage: Bacteria > Bacillati > Actinomycetota > Actinomycetes > Pseudonocardiales > Pseudonocardiaceae > Amycolatopsis > Amycolatopsis sp. NPDC051371. Next base: position 188,927 of record NZ_JBFBAG010000007.1, on the reverse strand, counting down.
GGCGCCGGCAGACCTCGAACGCACGGCTCAGCCGCGGCCCAGCGGACCCGGCACCGGCTGCTCCGAGATCACCCAGCACACCGCGGTCGTCTCGCCCGTCGGCCAGTCCTGGGGGATCGGGAGGATCACCGTCGACGTGGTGCCCGGCCGGCGGCCGCCCAGGTACGCGATCGCCTTCCGCTCGCAGTCGGCGATCGCCTTCGGTACCTCCGGGCCGTTCAGGTCGACCGGTGGATCGGTCGCCGGGCCCAGCACCCGCACGCCGGGCAGCGCCTCCGAGCGGTGCGTGCCGGTGCAGGGCACCACGTGGACCGGGCTCTCCTTGAGCGGCTCGCCCGCCCGGCACTCCTGGAACCGGCCGAGCCCGCGCGCCAGCACCCCGGCGAGCGCGCCCGGCTGCTTCACCGGCTTGTTGTCCCCGCCCCGGGCGGTGACCAGGCACGCGTACCAACGCGCGCCCGCGCTCCAGTCCCGCTCCTTCGGCCACAGCGCGAACGTTTCCAGGGTGCTCGCGTCCGCGTCCGGGCTGCCCAGGTAGGCCGGTAGCGCGGTCCGGCAGGCCGGCCGGGCGAGGCGCTTCACGTCCGGTGGGTACGTCGCCGGGACGTCCGGGGTGAAGCTCGCCGACGTCATCACCTCGTACTCGTGCGGGCGGTCGCAACCCACCTTCGTGATTTCGCCGTCGTCCGCGGGGAGTTCGAGGCAGTCCCCGCTGCGGTACGGCCCGACGCCGGTGCCCGGCCGCGGGACACCCGGTGTCGTCGGGACGACGGTCGCGGGTGTCGCGCGGCCGCCGGCGAACGTCGTGCAGCCGGCCAGCAGGAGTGGCAGCACCAGCACGAGGAAACGTCGCGAGCCCATGGGGGACGACGCTAGGACGCGGGCGAGGGGACCGGTCCCGAGAAAGCTGTCAGGTGAGCTTCGTCGTGCGGGAAGCCAGCGCTCCCGCGAGCACCGCCCAGACGGCCAAGACCAGCATTGGCCCGGGCGCGAACGCCCCGTCGACCAAAGCGGACCGCATCCCCTCGGCCAGCGCCCCCGACGGCAGCAGCTCCACCACCTGGGCCAGCCCCGAAGGCAGCGCCGACGGCGCCAGCAGGATGCCGCCCGCCAGCAGCAGTACGAACCAGACGATGTTCGCCAGCGCCAGCACGGCTTCAGCCCGCAAAGCCCCGCCCAAAAGCACACCCAGAGCCCCGAACGCCAACGTCCCCAGCACCAGCAGCAAAACCGCCGAAAAAAGCCCCGACAGGGACGGCGACCACCCCAGGAAAGCCGCCACCACCCCGATGATCACCGACTGCAGGACGACGACCACCAGCGCCGCCGCGAGGCGGCCCGCCACCAGCAACCACCGCGGCAACGCCGTCGCCGAAAGGCGCTTCAGCACTCCGTAACGCCGGTCGAAGCCCAGCGCGATCGCCTGGCCGGTGAAGGCCGACGACATCACCGCCAGCGCCAGGATCCGCGGCGTGATCCAGTCCACTTTGGACGTCGAGCCGAGCTGGGACGCGGGGAGGATGTCCAGCACGGACAGCCCGATGAGCAAGGCCAACGGAATGAGCAACGTCAGCAGGACCTGCTCGCCGTGGCGCAGCGTCAGGCTGGCCTCGACCCGCGCGTGCGTGCGCAGCATGCGGCCCAGGGACCCGCGTCCGGGCGCCGGGGTGAAGACGCCAGGCTCGAACACGCTCATGCCCGCAGCTCCCGTCCGGTCAGCTCCAGGAAGACCTCTTCGAGCGTCCGCTTGCCGACCTGCAGCTCCTCCGGCAGCACGCCCTGCTGCGCGCACCACGCCGTGACCGTCGACACGACCTGCGGGTCGACCGAGCCGGCCACGACGTACGTGCCCGGCGCCGACTCGCGCACCGCGTAGCCCTCCGGCAGCGCCGCCGTCAGCAGCGCCGTGTCCAGCCGCGTGCGCGCCTTGAACCGCAGGCCCGCGTTGCCGCTCTCGTCGATCGTCAACGACTGCGGCGCACCAGAGACGACGACCTTGCCGTGGTCCACGATCACCACCGTGTCGGCCAGCGCTTCGGCCTCTTCCATCAAGTGCGTGGTCAGCAGCACCGAGACGCCGTCGCGGCGCAGCGCGCCCAGCAGGTCCCACACCAGCCGACGGGCCTGCGGGTCCATGCCCGCGGTCGGCTCGTCGAGGAACACCAGCTCCGGGCGCCCGACCAGCGCGCACGCCAGCGAAAGCCGCTGCTGCTGCCCGCCGGAAAGGCGCTTGAACGGCGTCCGCCGCACCGAGGCCAGCCCGAGGATGTCCAGCAGCCAGGCCGGGTCCAGCGGGGAGGCCGCGCAGGAGGCGACCAGACCGAGCATCTCGTCGGCGCGGACGCCGGGGTACGCGCCGCCGCCCTGGGGCATGATCCCGACGCGGGGGCGCAGCTCGGCCGACTCGCGCACGGGGTCGAGGCCGAGCACGCGGACCGTGCCCGCGTCAGCCCGGAGGAAGCCTTCGCAGACCTCGACGGTGGTGGTCTTGCCGGCCCCGTTGGGGCCGAGCAGGGCGAGCAGGCTGCCGCGCTCCATCCGCAGGTCGAGACCGTCGACCGCGCGGGTGGAGCCGTAGCTTTTCACCAGCCCGGTGATCTCGACGGCGGGGGCACTCACATCGGGTCACGATACGGCGTCGACCGGCGCGGGCACCCGCGGGGACGGCCTGGAGAGCAAGACGGGAGCGAGGCGCCGCACGATCAGCATCCCGCCGCCGCACACGACGATCGCCGCGACGTAGGCGAACGGAAGCACGTACGGCCGGCCGTCGAAGGTGCTGCCGGTCGGCGGTAGCAGGAAGGGCAGGGCGGCGGACACGACCGCCGCGGCCACCCGGAACCGGGACGTCCCGGCCGCGGCCGCGAGGGGGATCACCGCCCACAGCAGGTACCAGGGCTGCAGGTTGATCTGCAGGATCATCACCGCGCCGAGGGAGACGCCGAGGCCGATGATCGGCCGGTAGCGCCACTTGAAGCTGTCCCACAGGAACTTGACCGTGATGGCGACGGCGATCAGGTAGCCGAGCGCGCCGAGGATCGGCACCAGGCCGTTGGTGTGGTTGCCGAGCCCGAGCGCGATGCCGAGGACGCCGGAGAGGTTGGCGATCTCGGCGGTGGGGGAGATCCAGGAGCGGACCAGGCCGGGGGTGTCGAACGTCGCGCCGACCCAGCCGAAGCCGAGGCCGGTGCCGAAGCAGACGGCGACGAGCACGACACCGAACCACAGCGCCATCGGCGCTCCGGCGAAGAAGAGGTCCTTGAGCCGGCCGTGCCAGCGCCGCGCGACCATCACGGCGAAGAACGGCAAGGCGAACAGGGCGGGCAGCTTCACCGCGACGCCCAAGGTGATGATCGCCACCCCGAGCCCGATGTAGAGCAGCTCGCCGCGCGCCAGGGGTGGTGGCGTGTCGCCCTTCACCCGGATCGGCAGCCGCCGGATGCCGACCTCCAGCCCCGCGAGCATCAGGCCGATGGCGAGCGCGTCGTTGTGGGCGCCGGCGACGAAGTGGAAGATCAGCAGCGGGTTCAGGGCACCGAGCCACAGCGCGGTGGCGGGCTGGACGCCGAAGCGGCGGGCCAGCCGGGGCAGCGCCCAGACGATGAGGACCACGCCGGCGAGGGCGAGCACGCGCTGCAGGAGCACGCCGACGGCGATGCTGTTGCCGGACAGCGGCGCGAGCCAGCCGCCGAGGCGCAGCACCAGGGGCCCGTACGGCGCCGGTGTCTCGCGCCACATGTTCGACACGCCCATGGTGAACGGGTCGGCGACGCCGAGGGCCTGCGCCGGGCCGAGGACGTAGGGGTCCATGCCGCGGTGCACGATCTCGCTCTGCGCGAGGTAGCTGTAGACGTCGCGGGAGAACAGCGGCGGGATGACCAGCAGCGGCAGCACCCACAGGGCGATCGTGCGCGCGAGCTGGCCCTGCGACGCGAGCCGGGCGCGGTCGGGCCGGGCGAACTTCCCGAGCATCAACCAGCTCAGCACGAGGATGCCCATGCCGGAGATCGCGATGGCCAGCGACACGGTCGGGATGCGGGTGAACAGCCGCAGCACCGGGATCTCCTGCACCGGGTTGATCACCGGGGCGGCGCCGGCGCCGAGGGAGCCGAGAGCGAGGAAGAGCGACCCGATCGTGCCGAAGCGGCGCACGACGTTCAGCCCGCGCCGCTCGTCCGCTTCGAGGGGGAGGGGTTCGCTGGGCCGGACGGGCGAGAGCGTCACGGGGTGGGCGTGCCCGGTCTCGAGCACCGTCGCTTGCTGGTCCTGTTCACCCACTGCCACGGGTGCAGGGTATCGGGGCCGCTCCGGAGTGAGTCGGGTCACTGCCGGACACCCCGCCTTTGCCGACCGCCGGGAAATAAGACACACTTGTGTTGTGAAAAAGACGGAGGCGGGTGACCAGGCGGGCGGCGACATGCCCCGCGCCGCGCTTCCGCATGTTCCGTCGCAGGTCAGCGCCGAGGGCAAGACCCGGCACGAGGTCGCGCGGCTGCTCCTGGAACAGGGTCCCATGACCGCTGTCGTGGTCGCCGAGCAGCTCGGGATCAGCCCGACAGCCGTCCGCCGGCACCTCGACGCGCTTCTCGCGGACGGCGAAGCCGAGACGCGGGACGCGCCGCGCCGCGGGCCCCGTGGGCGAGGTCGTCCGGCCAAGCTCTTCCTGCTCACCGAGTCCGGCCGCGCGCGGTTCGGGCACGCCTACGACGACCTGGCCGTGTCCGCCATCCGCTTCCTCGCCGAGCACGCGGGCGAAGACGCCGTACGCGCCTTCGCCGAGCGTCGCGTCGCGTCTCTGGTCGAGCCGCACCGTGCGGCGATCACCGGGTCGAGTGATCCGGCGACGCGCGCGGAGGTCCTCGCGACCGCGCTGACCAGGGAGGGCTACGCTGCGTCGACCCGTCAGGTCGGCGCGCCCGCCCCGGGTCAGAACGTCGGAGCGCAGCTCTGTCAGCACCACTGTCCGGTCGCCCACGTGGCCGCGGAGTTCCCGCAGCTCTGCGAGGCCGAGACGGAGGCGTTCGCGCGGCTGCTGGGCACCCACGTCCAGCGGCTGGCGACCATCGCGCGCGGTGATTCCGCGTGCACCACCCACGTACCCGTTACGGCGGGTCACCCGGCCCATCCCGAGCCGGGAAGCACAGAGCCTTCGAGGACGGCGGAGCCGCTGTCCCCGAGGCGCGAAGCACGGATCCCGAATGGAGGGAAACCCGCATGACTGCCGCTGCTGAGCAGCGCACTCCCACCACCGCGCCCTTGAGCCAGGAAGAGACCATCGAGTCCCTGGGCAAGTACGCGTTCGGCTGGGCCGACTCCGACGAGGCGGGCGCCAGCGCCCGTCGCGGGCTGAACGAAGATGTCGTCACCGACATCTCCGGGAAGAAGTCCGAGCCGGAGTGGATGCGCGAAGCGCGACTGAAGGCGCTCAAGCTCTTCGAGAAGAAGCCCATGCCCAACTGGGGTGCGGACCTCTCCGGGATCGACTTCGACAACATCAAGTACTTCGTCCGCTCCAGCGAGAAGCAGGCTGCGAGCTGGGAAGACCTTCCCGAGGACATCAAGAACACGTACGACAAGCTGGGCATCCCCGAGGCGGAGAAGCAGCGCCTCGTCGCCGGTGTCGCGGCGCAGTACGAGTCCGAGGTCGTCTACCACTCGATCCGCGAGGACCTCGAGGCCCAGGGCGTGCTCTTCCTGGACACCGACACCGCGCTCAAGACGCACCCTGAGCTGTTCGAGGAGTACTTCGGCTCGGTCATCCCGGCCGGTGACAACAAGTTCTCCGCGCTGAACACGGCGGTCTGGTCCGGCGGTTCGTTCATCTACGTGCCCAAGGGCGTCAAGGTGGACATCCCGCTGCAGGCCTACTTCCGGATCAACACCGAGAACATGGGCCAGTTCGAGCGCACCCTGATCATCGTCGACGAAGACGCCTACGTGCACTACGTCGAAGGCTGCACGGCGCCGATCTACCAGTCCGACTCGCTGCACTCGGCGGTCGTGGAGATCATCGTCAAGAAGGGCGCCCGCTGCCGCTACACGACCATCCAGAACTGGTCGAACAACGTCTACAACCTGGTCACCAAGCGCGCCAAGTGCGAAGAGGGCGCGACCATGGAATGGATCGACGGCAACATCGGTTCCAAGGTGACGATGAAATACCCGTCGGTGTTCCTCATGGGCGAGCACGCCAAGGGCGAGGTCCTGTCGGTCGCGTTCGCGGGCGAGGGCCAGCACCAGGACGCGGGCGCCAAGATGGAGCACCTCGCGCCGCACACGTCCTCGACCATCGTGTCGAAGTCGGTGGCGCGCGGCGGCGGCCGCACCTCCTACCGCGGCCTGGTCCGCGTGGCGAAGCGCGCGCACCACTCGCGCTCCAGCGTCGTGTGCGACGCGCTGCTGGTGGACACGATCTCGCGCTCGGACACGTACCCGTACGTGGACATCCGCAACGACGAGGTGTCCATGGGCCACGAGGCCACGGTGTCGAAGGTCAGCGAAGAGCAGCTGTTCTACCTGATGTCGCGCGGTCTCGACGAGGCCGAGGCGATGGCGATGATCGTGCGCGGGTTCGTCGAGCCCATCGCGCGTGAGCTGCCGATGGAGTACGCGCTCGAGCTGAACCGCCTGATCGAGCTCCAGATGGAAGGGTCCGTCGGCTAGTCATGTCGGTTACCGAGAACAACGTTTCGGAGTCGCTTCGCGAGGGGGCCGTCATTCCGGCGGCCTCCCGCGCGGAGCGCTTCACCTCCTACGACGTCGAGGCCTTCGAGGTCCCGGGCGGCCGTGAGGAGAACTGGCGCTTCACGCCGATGAAGCGGCTGCGCGGCCTGCACGACGGCAGCGCACCCGCCACCGGCGAGATCACCCTCGAAGCCGACGCCGCGCCCGAGCTGACGATCGAGACCGTCGGCCGCGACGACTCGCGCCTCGGCCAGGCCGGCGTCCCGAGCGACCGGATCGCCGCCCAGGCGTACTCGTCCTTCCAGAAGGCCACCATCGTGACGGTGCCCAAGGAGACGAAGGCGTCCAAGCCGTCGGTGCTGCGCATCCACGGCCCGGGTGTGGACCAGGTCGCCTACGGGCACCTGCAGGTCCGCGCCGAGGCGTTCGCCGAGGCCGTGGTCGTGCTGGACCACGTCGGCTCCGGCACCTACGCCGACAACGTCGAGTTCGTCATCGGCGACGGCGCCAAGGTCACCGTGGTCAGCGTCCAGGACTGGGCCGACGACGCGGTGCACGTCTCCGAGCAGCACCTGAAGCTGGGCCGCGACGCCGCGCTGCGGCACACCGTGATCACCCTGGGCGGTGACCTGGTCCGCGTCTCGCCGACGGCGACCTTCACCGACAAGGGCGGCGACGTCGACATGCTCGGCGTCTACTTCGCCGACGGTGGCCAGCACCAGGAGCACCGCCTCTTCGTCGACCACGCGGTGCCCAACTGCAAGTCGCGCGTGGGCTACAAGGGCGCGCTGCAGGGCGAGGGCGCGCACACGGTGTGGATCGGCGACGTGCTGATCCGGGCCGCGGCCGAGTCCACCGACACCTACGAGTTCAACCGCAACCTGGTGCTCACCCCAGGCGCCCGCGCGGACTCGGTGCCGAACCTCGAGATCGAGACCGGCGAGATCGAAGGCGCCGGCCACGCGAGCGCGACGGGAAGGTTCGACGACGAGCAGTTGTTCTACCTCCAGTCGCGCGGGATCGGCGAAGAGGCCGCCCGCCGTCTGGTCGTGCGCGGGTTCTTCCACGAGATCCTGGTGAAGATCGACGTCCCGGAGGTGCGCGAGCGCCTCGAAGCCGCGATCGAGGCCGAGCTCGAAGCCGTTGGCGCCTGACGCCGTCCACCGCAGACTTTTAGGAAACGAAGAATGGCTACCCTGGAAATCAAGGACCTGCACGCCTCGGTCAACACCGACGAGGGCGCCAAGGAGATCCTCAAGGGCGTCAACCTGACGATCAAGTCGGGCGAGACGCACGCGATCATGGGCCCCAACGGCTCCGGCAAGTCCACCCTGTCCTACGCGATCGCCGGTCACCCGAAGTACCAGGTGACCTCCGGCGAGGTGCTGCTCGACGGTGAGAACGTGCTCGAGATGAGCGTCGACGAGCGCGCCCGCGCCGGCCTGTTCCTGGCCATGCAGTACCCCGTCGAGGTGCCGGGCGTGTCCATGTCCAACTTCCTCCGCACCGCGGCCACCGCGGTCCGTGGCGAGGCTCCGAAGCTGCGCCACTGGGTCAAGGAGGTCAAGGAGGAGATGGGCAAGCTCGAGATCTCGCAGGAGTTCGCCGAGCGCTCGGTCAACGAGGGCTTCTCCGGCGGCGAGAAGAAGCGCCACGAGATCCTGCAGCTGGCGCTGCTCAAGCCGAAGTTCGCCATCCTCGACGAGACCGACTCGGGTCTGGACGTCGACGCCCTGCGCGTCGTGTCCGAGGGCGTGAACGCGTACAAGGCTTCGAGCGAGGTCGGCGTCATGCTGATCACGCACTACACCCGGATCCTGCGGCACATCACGCCGGACTTCGTGCACGTCTTCGCCGGCGGCAAGATCGTCGAGTCGGGCGGCAAGGAGCTGGCGGAAGAGCTGGAGGAGAACGGCTACGTCAAGTACGTCGGCAAGCCCGAGCCGGCCGCACTCTGACGCTTTTCCCAGTACTACACCGAGAACGAGAGGAGTCGGCCCGATGACCACCACCTCGGCCAGCTCTGTGCCACTCGACGTGGCGGCCCTCCGGGCCGACTTCCCCATCCTGTCGCGCACGGTTCGCGACGGGAAGCCCTTGGTGTACCTGGACTCCGGGGCGACGTCGCAACGCCCGACAACGGTGTTCGACGCTGAACGCGACTACGTCTTCACGTCGAACGCCGCCGTCCACCGCGGCGCGCACCAGCTGTCCGAAGAGGCGACCGACGCCTACGAGTCCGCCCGGGCGAAGATCGCGGAGTTCGTCGGCGCCGACCCCGAAGAGCTGGTGTTCACCAAGAACGCGACCGAGGGCATCAACCTCGTCGCGTACTCGATGAGCAACGCCGCCACGGCCGGTCCCGAAGCCGCGCGTTTCGTCGTCGGGCCCGGTGACGAGATCGTCATCACCGAGATGGAGCACCACGCGAACCTCGTGCCGTGGCAGCAGCTGTGCCAGCGCACCGGGGCGACGCTGAAGTGGTTCAAGGTGACGCCCGACGGCCGCCTGGATCTGTCCGATGTGGACGAGCTGATCACGCCGCGCACCAAGGTGGTCGCGTTCGCGCACCAGTCGAACGTGCTCGGCACGGTCAACCCCGTCCCGCTGCTGGTCGAGAAGGCCAAGGCCGTCGGCGCGCTGACCGTGCTCGACGCCTGCCAGTCGGTACCCCACTTCCCGGTCGACTTCCACGCCCTCGGCGTCGACTTCGCGGTGTTCTCGGGGCACAAGATGCTCGGCCCGTCCGGCATCGGTGTCCTGTACGGCCGCACCGAGCTGCTCGAAGCGATGCCGCCGTTCCTCACCGGCGGATCGATGATCGAGATGGTCCGCATGGAAGGCTCGACCTTCGCGCCGCCGCCGCAGCGGTTCGAGGCCGGCGTGCCGATGACGTCGCAGGCCATCGGCCTCGGCGCGGCCGTCGACTACCTCTCGGCCATCGGCATGGACCGGATCGCCGCCCACGAGCACGAGCTGGCCGCGGCGGCCATCGAGGGTGTCGGCGCGATCCCGGGCGTCCGGATCATCGGGCCGACGGGCCTGAAGGACCGCGGCGCGACCGTGTCGTTCGTGATCGACGGCGTGCACCCGCACGACGCCGGCCAGGTGCTCGACAGCCTCGGCATCGCCGTCCGCGTCGGCCACCACTGCGCGTGGCCGCTGCACCGGGCCTGCGACGCCCAGGCGACCGTCCGCGCGTCGTTCTACCTGTACAACACGCTGTCCGAAGTGGACGCCTTGGTGGCGGGTGTGCGCGAGGCGCAGAAGTTCTTCGGGGTGGCCCGGTGAACCTGGAGAACATGTACCAGGAGATCATCCTGGACCACTACAAGAACCCGCACGGGCGCGGCCTGCGCGACCCGTTCGACGCCGAGTCGTTCCAGGTCAACCCGACCTGCGGCGACGAGGTGACGCTGCGGGTCAAGCTCGACGACGGGAAGGTCGCCGACGTCTCCTACGACGGCCAGGGCTGCTCGATCAGCCAGGCCTCGACGTCGGTCTTGACGGATCTCGTCGTCGGCCACACCCTTGAGGAGGCGTTCACCACCATGGACGCCTTCGTGGAACTGATGCAGGGCAAGGGAAAGATCGAGCCGGACGAGGACGTGCTGGAGGACGGGATCGCCTTCGCGGGCGTTGCCAAGTACCCCGCCCGCGTCAAGTGCGCCCTCCTCGGCTGGATGGCTTTCAAGGACGCCGTCGCCCGGACCACCAGTGGAGCTGAGAAAGCATGACCGAAGAGACCGCCACCGACGTTCGCGAGGGCCGGACCGCCGCCGACCTCGACGCCGAAACGACCGCAACGCAGGACCTCGACCTCGCCAAGCTCGAGGACGTGGAGGAAGCCATGCGCGACGTCGTCGACCCGGAGCTCGGCATCAACGTCGTCGACCTGGGCCTGGTCTACGACATCCGCGTCGAGCAGGACAACACCGCCACGATCGACATGACGCTCACGTCGGCGGCCTGCCCGCTGACCGACGTCATCGAGGACCAGACGTCGGCGGCGCTGACGTCCGGCGGCCTGGTCAAGGACTTCCGGATCAACTGGGTCTGGATGCCGCCGTGGGGCCCGGAGAAGATCACCGAGGACGGCCGCGAGCAGCTGCGCGCCCTCGGCTTCACCGTCTGACTTCTTTGCCATAAAGGGCACCCTCACGGACTTAAGAGCCGTGGGGGTGCCCTTTATGGCGTTTACCGGTGTATAACGACCTACACCCGGCGGCAGAATGACTCAGCGTGAACGGCACCGGGTTAGGATCCCGGGGTGGTCCTGCGGTCGATCCTCCTGTTCCTGGCCGCGGCGGTGTGCGAAATCGGCGGCGCGTGGCTGATCTGGCAGGGCGTGCGCGGAAACCGCGGCTGGCTCTGGATCGGCGGCGGCCTGCTGGCCCTGGGCCTGTACGGTTTCGCGGCGACGCTCCAGCCGGACGCCCACTTCGGCCGCATCCTCGCGGCGTACGGCGGGGTGTTCGTGGCGGGCTCGCTGGCCTGGGGGATGGTGGCGGACGGTTACCGCCCGGACCGCTACGACGTGCTCGGCGCGCTGCTCTGCCTGGCCGGGGTCGCAGTGATCATGTACGCACCCCGGACGGGGTAACGTCGGCGGTGGCGGGCCGATAGATCATCGTGACCGAGATGTCCTTTCCGTCCGCGCCGCCCGAACCACCCCAGCCGCGCTCCAGTCTGCGCCTGGTGCTGGTGCTGATCTTCGTCGCGGTGCTCGGTGTGGGTGCCGACGTCTACGGCTTCGGGCGGCTGATGCTGGGGTACGAGGCCTACGTGATGCAGGGCGCGAACATGGAGCCCCACGCTGGCGCCCGGCGATCGGCTCGTCGTGCGCCGGGCCGACGCCGCCGAGGTGCACCGCGGGGATCTCGTCGCCATCGACGCCAGTGCGTTCGCCCAGTCGAGCCACGCCGGGATCAGCGTCTTCCGGGTGGTCGGGCTGGCCGGGGACACCGTCGCCTGCTGCACCGACGAGCAGCTCTCGGTCAACGGCAAGCCGATCACCGAGCCCTACATCAATCCCGGTGACGACGGCCTCTACGGCTTTTCGGCCAAAGTGCCCGAGGGCATGATCTTCGTCGAGGGCGACAACCGCGGCAACTCCGACGACTCGCGCTTCAGCGGCCCGGTGCGGTCGTCCGGCGTCATCGGGTTCGTGGTCGCGACCGGCACGGTGGTCACTCCGAAGGCGCTGACCCCGGTCACCTCGTTCGCCGACGCGGGTCTGCCGGGAACGCCGTACTCCGACGGGACCTTGCCCGGCTTGCGGTGGTGGATCCTCGGCGGGTTCGTGCTGTTCGCCGGCGGCGTCATCGGGCTGATCGTGATCGCCGTCCGGAGCGCCGGAAGACGACGAAGAGCAGCCGCAGCCCCACCAGTGCGCTGATCACCAGCAGGTTGTAGCCGAACACCTGGTGCAGGGTCAGGTCCGCGGCGATGCGCGGGCCGCCCGTGCCGGTCAGCAGGAGCACGGCCATGAGCCCGGTCGCCGCGCCGACGAAGGCCAGCAGGACCTCGTGCACCAGGCTCGTGACGACGTCGCGGTCGCGCTCGTCGGAGAACAGCCGGACGTTCACCGACAGCCGGCCCTCCTCCAGGGCCGCGCCGATGCGGTCGACGCGGCGGGGGATGCGGCGCAGCACCGGCAGCAGCGCCATGACCTCGGTGATCGCCGTGTGGCGCAGGGAGTCCGGCCGCAGCTTGGCGCCGACCTGCTCGACGGCGAACGCGCGCGACTCGGCCACGACGTCGAACGCGGGATCCAGCGCGGCCAGGGTGCCCTCCACTGTGGCGAGCGCCCGGAACACCGCGGCGACCGGCGGCGGCACGCTCAACCGGAAGTCCGCGACCACCCGGAACAACCCGGTGAACAGGTCGAGGCCGGCGGCGCGGCCGGGCCCGAAGTGCCGGGCGACCAGGGCGCCGAGGGCGCGTTCGAGGCGCTGCTCGTCGATGTCGTCCGTGCGGTCGACGATCTCCAGCAGGCCGTCGCGCAGGGCGGCCGGGTCGCCGCGGTCCAGCGCCAGGACGAGGTTCTGCAGGCCGCCGCGCAGCCCGGCGTCGAGCCGGCCGACCGAGCCGAAGTCCAGCAACCCCAGGCGGCCGTCTTCGAGCACCATGAGGTTGCCCGGGTGCGGGTCGGCGTGGAAGACGCCCCCGATCATCACCTGGTCGAGCAGGCACCGCAGAAGTGACCGCGCGAGCCGCTTGCGGTCGGCCGCCGGTGCCTGCTCCAGCGGCTTGCCGGCCAACCGGGACATGACTAGGACGCGCTCCGTGGACAGTGCTTTGTGGACGGTGGGCAGGACGACGTCCGGGCACGAAGTGGCGGCCACGGCGGTGATGTTGCGGGCCTCGATGGTGAAGTCGAGCTCCTCGGTGAGCGCTTCGGCGAACCCGTCGGCCAGCTCCGCGACCCCGAGCGAGCGCGCCCAGTCCGCGCGCTCCTCCAGCGCCGCGGCGACACGCCGGACGATGTCGACGTCGCATTCGGCCTGCTCCCGCACGCCCGGGCGCTGGACCTTGACCACGACGTCCTCGCCGCTGCGCAGCTTCGCCCGGTAGACCTGCGCGACCGACGCGGCGGCCAGGGGCTCGGGGTCGAACTCGGCGAAGACGTCGTCGGGTGAGCCGCCCAGCTCTTCGGTCAGCACGGCCCACACGGCGTCGGCCTTCGCGGGCGCCACCCGGTCCTGCAGCTTGCCGAGCTCGTCGACGAACACCGGGGGCAGCAGGTCCGCGCGCGTCGAGAGCAGCTGGCCGAGCTTCACGAACGTCACGCCGCCCTCCTCCAGCGCCTGGCGCAGCGAGCGGGCGAGCTTGGCGTGCCGTCCGGGCGCGAGATCGGGGTCGCGGCGGCCGGCGAGGTAGCGGCCGAGGCCGTGCTTGATGGCGATCCGGCTGATCTTCGAGTACCGGCGGGCGCGGCGGATCTTGGTGCGCACCGAGCGCAGCCGGAACCCGCCCGGCAGGGCCATTTCGGCGACCAGGAGGAAGATCAGCGTCGCGAGGAAGGCGCTGCCCGCCAACGGGATCAGCAGGCCGACGGCCGCACCGCCGTTGTGCAGCAGGGAAACCGGGAACGCCTGGGCGATGCCGCCCGCGACGAGCCAGCCGAACCCGGCGCCGCACAGCGCGCGGACGGCGCCGATCCGGACCCCGAGCACCCGCCGCGACGCGACCACCAGCGGCCACAGCACGAGCGCGTACAAGGGGAGGGTCAGCAGGCCCAGTAGGACGTCCATGCTCAGAGCAGACCACGCGGGCTGGGCCGGACGGCTCATGCGGCGGCGGGACCGGCCTCCCTCCCGCGAGGGAGCTACTTTCGGCCGTGGCCCGGGTCGTCCGTGGACTTCTAACCTGACCGCGCGAACCACGGTGAAGTGTTCTCTAAACCGGACGAAGGAGACACGATGAACGGACGCGCGATCGGCCGGGTCGTGGCGCTGGCCACGGCAGTCGCGGCCCCGTTGGGCCTGGGCCTCGCGGTGGCCCCCGCCGCTTCGGCGGCCGCGGTCACGACCCTGTACTACAGCTCGTCGGGCGCACCGGACTACCTCGGCCAGATCGACCAGGGCGCGGCCAACTGGAACGCCGCGGTCACCGACGTGAAGCTGGTCAAGCGCACTTCGGGCGCGACGATCAAGTTCCACGAGATCCACAGTGGCGGGTCGTACACGAACACGAACGGCCACGGCCGCGGCGACATCTACCTGGACACGAGCCAGGTGGCGGAGGGCTTCGACCCGACGCGCATCGCGGCGCACGAGCTGGGCCACAACCTCGGCCTGCCGGACCACTACACGGGACCGTGCACGGAACTGATGTCCGGCCACGGCCCGGGGACGGCGTGCAAGAACGCCAAGCCGTCCGCGGCCGAGGCGGCGAAGGTGCAGTCCTTGTGGGTGAACGGCTTCACCGCGGCTCGTACCGAGACGCGCAACGTCGCCTACTGAGCCGGCGCCGGTCGTGAGTGAGAAACAGGGTTAGAACACTGTTTCTCACTCACGACGCTCCATCTCGAGGGGGAGGCGCGCACCGGGACGGCCTGCGAAGATCGACCGGTGCGCGTACTCCGCCCCCTGACGAGCAAGGCGACCTACCGCCGCTGGGTGTACCTCGTCCTCGGCGGGGCCATCAGCGTGCCCTACCTGCTGTTCTCCGCGGTCGCCGTGCCGTCGCTGCTGCCGTTCGTCACCACCGTCGAACGCGCCACCCTCGTCGGCGGCCTGCTCACCCTGCTCGTCCTCGCCGGGACCGCCTTCCTGCCCGCGGTGCACGTGCTCGAGTCCACCGCGGTCCGCGAGCTGCTCGACGACCCGGTGCCGGACGCCCCCGCGAAACCCCGTACCCGGCCGGGCCGCCGGCGCGCAGCGGGGATGTTCGTGCTGCACGTCGTCGCCGGGTTCGTGGTCAGCTTCTTCAGCCTCGCCGCGCCCGTGGCCGTCGGGATCTCGATCAGCGCCGTGTTCACCGGGCACTTCCTCCAGACCTCCGGGGGCGACGAGGTCACCGTCCCGACCGGCTGGCCGTCGGTCTGGCTGCCTGTCGTGTTCACGGTCGGGGTGGTGCTGCTGGTCTACGCGGTCTGGGCGACCGGCGCCGGGCTGCGCCGGGCCGCGGTCCGGCTGCTCGGGATGACCGCCGCCGACCGGATCGCCCAGCTGGAACGGCGGACCGGGCAGCTCGCCGAGCGCAACCGCCTGGCCCGGGAGCTGCACGACTCGGTCGGGCACGCGCTGAGCGTCGTCACGGTCCAGGCCGGCGCCGCCCGGCGGACGCTGCGCACCGACCCGGACTTCACCGAACGCGCGCTCGGCGCCATCGAGGAGTCGGCCCGGACGGCGCTCGACGACCTCGACCACGTCCTCGGGCTGCTGCGCGACGAGGCGGCCGGCCGGACGCCGCAGCCGGGCCTGACCGAGCTGCCGACCTTGCTCGAAACGACGCGGCTGGCCGGCACCGATGTCACTGCCGAACTCAACGGCGACCTGGCCGCCGTGCCCGCGGTGGTGTCGCGCGAGGTGTACCGGATCCTGCAGGAATGCCTGACCAACGCGGTGCGGCACGCCGGTAGGGTCTCGGTGACGGTGGTCGTCGACGTCGCGGCGCACGGCCTGGTCGCCCGGGTCGCCAACCCGCTGGGCGCCGGCTCGGGCCGCACCGGCGGCGGCCGCGGCCTGCGCGGGATGACCGAGCGGGTCGAGGTGCTCGGCGGCGAGCTGTCGGCCGGGCGGGTGGACGAGCGGTGGGAGGTCGTGGTGCGGGTGCCGTGGGGGAGCGGGCGATGAGCGTGCGCGTGCTGCTGGTCGACGACGAGCCGCTGATCCGCGCCGGGCTGCGGGCGATCATCGACAGCGAGGACGGGCTTTCGGTGGTGGGGGAGGCCGCCGACGGCGCCGAGGTGCCCGGGCTGGTGGCCCGGCTGCGCCCGGACGTCGTGCTGATGGACGTGCGGATGCCCGCGGTGGACGGGATCCGGGCCACCACGCACCTGATGTCCACCATGGACAGTCCGCCGAAGGTGATCGTGGTGACCACCTTCGAGAACGACGACTACGTGTACGACGCGCTCGTCGCGGGCGCCAGCGGGTTCCTGTTGAAGCGGGCGCGGCCTGAGGAGATCGTGGCGGCGATCCGGACGGTGGTGACGGGCGAGTCCCTGCTGTTCCCGGCGGCGATCCGCCGCCTCGCGGCCCACCACGCGCCCTCCGGTGACGGGCTGGCGAGCGTGGCCCTGACCGAGCGGGAACGCGAGGTGCTGCGGCTGATGGCCGGCGGTCTGTCCAATGTGGAGATCGCGGGGGAGCTGTACCTGGGGATCCAGACGGTGAAGACGCACGTGGGCAACGTGCTGGCGAAGCTGGGCGCGCGCGACCGGACGCAGGCCGTGATCCGGGCGTACGATTCCGGCTTCGTGACGCCGGCGGGCTGATTCGGGCACCATGGGCCGCATGACCCAGGTTGCCGCATACGACGAATTCGCCGAGGCGTACACGGCCGAGAACGAAACCAGTCTCATGAACGCCTACTACGAACGGCCCGCCACCCTCGCGCTCGCCGGAGACGTGACCGGACGGCGGATCCTCGACGCCGGCTGCGGCTCGGGCCCGCTGTTCGCCACGCTGCGGGAGCGGGGCGCCGCCGTGACCGGGATCGACCAGAGTGCCGGAATGCTGGAGCACGCCCGACGTCGGCTCGGCGCCGGCGCGGACCTGCGGGTCGCCGACCTGGCCGACCCGCTGCCCTTCGCCGACGCCGCGTTCGACGACGTCGTGGCGTCCCTCGTGCTGCACTACCTTCGGGACTGGCAGCCGACGCTCGCCGAGATCCGGCGTGTGCTCAAGCCCGGCGGCCGGCTCATCGCGTCGGTCAACCACCCCTTCATGGTCAACCTCACGCACCGCCAGGCCGGGCCCCGGCCCGACTACTTCGAGTCCTACACCTGGACCGACGAATTCGAGATGCACGGCGAAACCGCGCGGATGACCTTCTGGAACCGGCCGCTGCACGCGATGACCGACGCCTTCACCGCGGCCGGCTTCCGGATCTCCGTGATCAGCGAACCCCATCCGGTGCCGGAAGCACGTGAGCTGTTCCCCGACGACTTCGACCTGCTCGACACCTTCCCGAGCTTCCTGTTCTTCGCGCTCGAAGCCGGCTAGGAGTCGTTACTGCTGACGCGGCCCGGGCGGCGGCTGGTATCCCGGCGGCGGAGATTGCGGAAAGCCCTGCGGCGGGGGGAATCCCTGCTGCTGCTGGAACCCCTGCGGTGGGAGCCCCGGCTGCTGCTGGAACCCCTGCGGTGGGAACCCCGGCTGCTGCTGAAACCCTTGCTGCTGGAACCCCGGCTGCTGCGGGTATCCCGGCTGCGGAGCGAAGCCGGGCTGCTGCCCGGACACGGTCCCGACAACCGGACCGGGTCCCCGGCCGGCCTTGCGCCGGATCGCGACGACCAGCCGCCAACCGCACAATCCCGCGATCCCCGCGCCGATGCCGAACGCGACCCACCGGCCGCCGCCCTTGAAGGTGGCCGCGGCGTCGATCGACTCCTGCCGCTTCTCTTCGTAGGTCTCGCTGGTCGTCTGGCCGTACTGGGTCCGGTCGCAGGTCTGCCCCGGTCGCATCTCTTCGCTGCCGCACAGCACCTTGTCGCTGGGCTCCCCGGAGCCGAACAGGCCGAGCGCCATCAGCCCCACTCCGCACAGCAAGCCGATAGACCACCAAACCACGCTTTTCACTGAGTTCCCCTCTACGCCAAACGGGCTAACGGGGGACATCAGACCACAAATCGATCTGTGACGCACATGCTTCCGACGTAACGCCGTGGCCAAAAAGGGCACACGCTAGGCGAGGTCGTCGAGGAGGGCCTGGATCGCCGCGGCCATCGCGGCCGGGTCGCCGTCGCCGGGGCGCAGCACCAGGTCCGGCGCGGCCGGCCGCTCGTAAGGTGCGTCGATCCCGGTGAACCCGGTGATCTCCCCGGCGCGCGCCTTCGCGTACATCCCCTTCGGGTCCCGCGCCTCGCACACTTCGAGGGGCGTGTCCACGAAGACCTCCACGAACGGCAGGTCTCCGGAAATCGCCCGCGCCGAAGCACGGTCCGACGAATAAGGGCTGATCAGGGACGCGATCGCCACGACGCCCGCGTCCGCGAACAGGCGGGCCACCTCCGCCACCCGCCGGACGTTCTCCGCGCGGTCCTCCGGGCTGAAGCCGAGACCCTTGTTGAGCCCGTGCCGCAGGTTGTCGCCGTCCAGGAGGTACGCCGGGCGGCCCGCCGCCACCAGCCGGCGCTCCAGCTCCACCGCCACCGACGACTTGCCCGAGGCCGACAGCCCGGTCAGCCACACCGTCGCGCCACGGGTCGGCCGGTCCTCGCGGCGGACCGCCGCGGTGTGCCAGACGACCGGGGACGCGACCGCGCCGGTGATCATGCCCGCCGCGACCGTGTCGCCCGTGTGCTCGTCCACCAGCAGGAACCCGCCCGTGGCGCGGTTGCGGCGGTACGGGTCGAACAGCAGCGGCGCGCGTGTCCGCAGCCGGATCCGGCCGATATCGTTCAGGGACAACGACTCCGCGGAGTCGCGGTGCAGCGTCGTGACGTCGAGGCGGTACTCCAGCCGCTCCACCGACCCCCGCGTCTCGGTGGTCGTGTGCCGGACGACGTAGGAAGCACCCGGCGTCAACGAAGACCGCGACGAGAACCAGCACACCAGCGCGTCCACCTCGCGGGCCGACTCCGCGCGGTTGCCGGGCCGGCAGAGCATCGCGCCTCGGCCCAGGTCCAGGTCGTCGGCCAGTTCGACCGTCACCGCTTGGCCGGTGAAGGCTTCGGAGAGGGGTGTCCCGCCCGGGCCCCACACCGCGCGCACCCGGGAGGTGATCCCCGACGGCAGCGCCACGACCTCGTCGCCCGGCTTGAACACCCCGCCGGCGATGGTGCCCGCGTAACCGCGGAAGTCGGACCGGCGGATCACGTACTGCACCGGGAACCGCGCGTCGATCAGGTTGCGGTCCGAAGCGACGTGCACCTCCTCCAGCTGGTGCAGCAGCGAAGTCCCCTCGTACCAGGGCATGCTCGCGCTGCGGTGGACGACGTTGTCGCCGTGCAGCGCCGAAACCGGCACGAACGTCAGGTCGGCGACGTCCAGCTTCATCGCGAACCGCCGGAAGTCCTCGCGGATCTCCTCGAACCGCTCCTGCGACCACCCGACGAGGTCCATCTTGTTGACGCACACCACGAGGTGCCCGATCCCGAGCAGCGACGCGAGGAACGCGTGCCGCCGCGACTGCTCGAGGACGCCCTTGCGCGCGTCGACGAGGACCAGCGCCAGGTCGGCCGTCGACGCGCCGGTCACCATGTTCCGCGTGTACTGCAGGTGCCCGGGTGTGTCCGCGATGATGAACTTCCGCTTGGGCGTGGCGAAGTAGCGGTGCGCTACGTCGATGGTGATGCCCTGCTCGCGTTCGGCGCGCAGGCCGTCGGTGAGCAGCGCGAGGTCCGGGTAGTCCTCGCCGCGTTCGCGGCTGGCGCGTTCGACGGCGGCGAGCTGGTCGGTGAAGATCGCCTTCGAGTCGAACAGCAGCCGGCCGATCAACGTGGACTTGCCGTCGTCCACGCTGCCCGCCGTGGCGATCCTCAGCAGCTGCATCAGAAGTAGCCTTCCCGCTTGCGGTCTTCCATGCCTGCCTCGGAAATCCGGTCGTCCGCGCGCGTCGCGCCGCGTTCGGTGACGCGGGTGGCGGCCACCTCGGCGACCACTTCGGGCGGGGTCGCCGCCGAGGACTCGACGCAGCCGGTGCACGTGGCGTCGCCGACGGTCCGGAAGCGGACGGTCGCCTCGTACGGCGTCTCGCCGTCCACAAGGGACAGGAACCGGGTCGCCGCCAGCAGCATGCCGTCGCGCTGGACCACCGGGCGCCGGTGCGCGTAGTACAGCGGCGGCAGCGCGATCCGCTCGTCGCGGACGTACTGCCAGATGTCCAGCTCGGTCCAGTTCGACAGCGGGAAGACGCGGATGTGCTCGCCGCGCCGGTGCCGGCCGTTGTAGAGGTTCCACAGCTCCGGGCGCTGCGCCCGCGGGTCCCACTGGCCGTGCTCGTCGCGGAAGCTGAACACGCGCTCCTTCGCGCGCGCCTTCTCCTCGTCGCGGCGGGCGCCGCCGAACACGGCGTCGAAGCCGCCTTCGCGGATCGCCCGCAGCAGGGTGACCGTCTGCAGCCGGTTGCGGCTGGCTCCCGGGCCGGTCTCCTCGACGACGCGACCGGCGTCGAGGTCGTCCTGCACGCGCGCCACCTCCAGCCGGAGGTTCAACGCGGCGACGGTCTCGTCGCGGAACCGCAGCACCTCGTCGAAGTTGTGGCCGGTGTCGACGTGCAGCACGGGGAAGGGCAGCGGCGCGGGCCAGAACGCCTTCGCGGCGGCGTGGAGCATCACCACCGAGTCCTTGCCGCCGGAGAAGAGCAGGACCGGGCGTTCGAAGGTCGCCGCGACTTCGCGGAAGACGTGCACGGCCTCCGCTTCGAGCGCGGCCAGGTGCGAGAGCTCGTACGAGGTCACGGACACCGGAAAAAAGTAGAACATGTTCTTGTCATCGGTCAAGCGGTGCGCGATCCTGGGACGATGGACCTGGTCGTACTCGAAGAGATCCGCCGGCTGAAGTACCGCTACCTCCGCGCGGTCGACCTGAAGCAGTGGGACGAGGTGGCCGACACCTTCACCGCCGACGCCACGGCCGACTACGGGACCCGCGCGACCGGTGAGGACGGGAAGCACTTCGAAGGGCGTGACGCCATCGTCGCGTTCCTCACCGAGAGCCTCGGCAACGGCATCATCACCGTCCACCACGCAGGTCAGCCCGAGATCGACGTCGACGGCGACACCGCGACCGGGCGGTGGTCGTTCACCGACAAGGTCATCGTGCCCGAGCACAAGGTGATCATCGAGGGCGCCGCGTTCTACGAGGACACCTACCGCCGCGAGGCCGACGGCGCCTGGCGGATGACGCACATCGGGTACGTCCGGACCTACGAGTCGATGCTCTCGTGGGCGGACAATAAGGGCTTCCGGCTGCTCGCGAACCGCTGGGCCGTGCCGGCATGATCGAGAACGAGTTCTCGTTGACCCGGTCGTTCGCCGACGCGATCGCCGAGGCCGAGAAGCTGATCGCGCAAGCCCCGCTGGCACAGACCGAGCTGGGCCTCCTCGAAGGCTACGACTACCTCGCCGGGAGCATCCGCGCGTCGCTGCAGATGGCCTGGGCCTACCAGCGCGACTTCCCGTACTTCACCGCGTCCACCGGGCCGTACACCAAGATGGGCCTGGACAACCCGGACACGCTCTACTTCAACGCGAACATCCGCGCCGACCGCGAGTACCTGGTCACCGGCGTCCGCGGGACCACCGCCGACCTGAGCTTCCAGATCCTCAACGGCGACTACTCGCCGGTCGTGGTGCCCGACAGCCTCGCCGCGTTCGACGACCGCGCGATCGAAATCGGCGAAGACGGCCGGTTCGAGCTGCGCTTCGGCCCGGCTCGCGACAATCCCGGGCCGAACTACTTCGTCCTCGGCGAGGGCTCGTCGATGCTGGTCGTCCGCGAGGTCCACAGCGACTGGGCGACCGAGAAGCGCGGCGAGATCCGCATCCAGTGCGTCGACACGGCGGGCCAAGCGCCCCCGGTGCCGGACCGCTCGGCGCTCGCGAAGCGCTACGGCGTCACCGGCAAGATCCTGCTGAGCCGGCTCAAGACGTTCCTGGCCTTCCCGAAGTGGTTCTACGACAACCTGCCGGTGAACACGATGACCGAGCCGCGCTCGACGCCGGGCGGGCTGACCACGCAGTTCTCTTCCGCCGGGCACTACGAGCTGGGCGACGAAGAGGCGATGATCGTCACCGTGCCGCGCTGTGCCGACGCGCCGTACCAGGGCATCCAGCTCGGCAGCCTCTGGTACGTCTCGCTCGACTACATCAACCACCAGACGAGCCTCACCGCCGATCAGGCGCGCGTCGACCCGGACGGCAAGATCCGGTTCGTCATCAGCGAGCGCGACCCCGGTGTGGCGAACTGGCTGGAACGCACCGGGCACGACCGCGGGTACGTCCAGATCCGCTGGCAGCGGCTCGCGCGGGACCTCGGCCCGGACGACGGCCCGGTCGTCGAGGTCGTCAAGGTGGACGAGCTGCCCGACCGGCTGCCGTTCCACGAGGAAGCGCGGGTGACGCCGGCCGAGTGGTCGGCGCGGATCGCGGCCCGGCAGGACGCCGTCGCCGCCCGGATGCTGGGGTGAGCGTGGAGAACCTGTTGCAGGGCAAGGTGGTCGTGGTTTCGGGCATCGGCCCGGGACTCGGCCGGTCGATCGCCGTGCGCAGCGCGCTGGCCGGCGCCGACGTCGTGCTCGCCGCACGCACCGAGTCACGGTTGACGGAGGTCGCGAAGGAGGTCACCGACCTCGGGCGCCGGGCCGTCGCGGTCCGGACCGACATCGACGACGCCGACTCCGCCGCGAACCTCGTGAGCGAGGCGGTCGAAGCGTTCGGCCGGGTGGACGCGGTGGTGCACAACGCCTTCGCCGTCCCGCCGCTGACCGATCTGGCCACTGTGGACCTCGACGCGGTCCGGAAGGGTTTCGAGACCGCGGGGATCTCCGTGCTCCGGCTGACCCGGCTGTTCCTGCCGGCGCTCAAGGAGAGCAAGGGCTCGCTGGTGATGATCAACTCCGCGGTGCTGCGGCATTCGCGGCGCACGTTCGGCGCGTACAAGATGGCGAAGTCGGCGCTGCTGTCGCTTTCGCAGAGCCTTGCCAGCGAACTCGGGCCGGACGGGATTCGCGTCAACACCATCGCGCCGGGGTACATCTGGGCGCCGAATCTCAAGTGGTACTTCACCTACCTGGCGAAGGAACGCGGCATCACGCCGGAAGAGGTGTACGCCGAAACCGCGTCCACAACAGACCTGCGGAAGCTGCCGGAGCCGGACGAGATCGCCGACGCCGTGGTGTTCCTCGCCTCGCCGATGGCGCGCGCGATCACCGGGCAGTGCCTCGACGTCAACGGCGGCGAGTACCACCACTAGGAGGATCCATGCTCCCCGGCCGCGAAGACGTCGGCACCGTCGAGGACCTGCACGCGTCGGCGACCAAGCTCACCGGGCTCGACGACTTCGGCGGTGACGAGTACGTCGAAGGCCTGCGCGTGCTGCTGGAGTCGTACGAAACCGACGAGGACCTCACGCCGTTCGGCAACAAGGTGCACCGGGCGATGTTGCGCGGTGCGCTTGTGGCGCGGCTGCTCAGCGAGGCGGGCTGGAAGCAGCACCCGGCGTCCGCTTCCGCGGCGATCGAGCGGCCGATCTTCGTGACCGGCCTGCCGCGCACCGGCACCACCGCGTTGCACCGGCTGCTCGCCGAGGACCCGGGGCACCAGGGCCTGGAAGTCTGGCTCGCCGAGGTACCGCAGCCGCGGCCGCCGCGCGACACGTGGGCGGACAACCCGGTCTACCAGGGGATCCAGGCCGGCTACGAGCGTCACCACGTCGAACACCCCGAGTTCATGGGCGTGCACCACATGTCCGCGGACCAGGTGGAGGAGTGCTGGCAGCTGCTGCGCCAGTCGATGCGCTCGCTGTCGTTCGAGTGCCTCGCGCACGTGCCGCGCTACTCGCGCTGGCTCGCGAAGCAGGACTGGACCGACGCGTACGCCCGACACCGGCGCAACCTGCAGCTCATCGGGCTGCCGGACGCCGGCAAGCGGTGGGTGCTCAAGAACCCGAGCCACCTCTTCGCCCTGGACGCGCTGATGGCGGCGTACCCGGACGCGCTGGTGATCCAGACGCACCGGGCGCCGCGCACCATCATGGGCTCGATGTGCAGCCTGGCGGAGAAGGCGGCGGACGGCTGGTCGACGAAGTTCCGCGGCGAGGTGATCGGCAAGTCCCAGCTCGACCTGTGGGCCCGCGGCGCCGACGAGTTCCACGCGGCCCGCGGCCGGTACGACGCGGCCCAGTTCTGTGATGTGCGGTACGAGGACTTCGTCGCCGACCCGATCGGCACGGTGTCCACTGTGTACGACCACTTCGGACTGGCGTTCACCGACGACGCGCGGGCGGCGATGGCGGCGCTGCACACGGAGAGTCGTTCGGGGGAGCGGAAACCGGCCCACCGCTACACCCTGGAGGAGTTCGGCCTGACGCCCGAGGAGGTCGACGAGCGTTTCGCGGGCTACCTCCGCGCGTACTCCTAGTCGGCCGGGATCGGCTCGGCCAGCTCGGCCCGCGAAGGGGCCGCCGGGAACGGGTCGGCGAAGTACTGCGTCTCGTGCGTCACGAGACCGCCGTCGAACTCCATGATGCTCACGGTGCGGGTCGGGACGCCGTCGTAGGCGATCACGCACTCGCTGACCCAGAGGTCGCCGCTGCCCTGGATGCGGCGGATCGTGAAGTGGCGCTCCGCCGGATGACCGCCGCGCTGGGCCTGGATCTTCGCGCGGCCGCGGAAGCGCTCACCGGACTGCGGGTAGTCCAGGATCGCGTCGTCGGCGTAGATCGCGTGCTCGCGCTCGATGTCTCCGCGTTCCGAAGCCGTCCAGTGCTCCTCGATCGCGGCGCGGATTTCGGCGTCCATGCCGGGAAACTCTACGCGGTGATCAGCTTGACGACGTCGTCCATGGACGGGCCGGCCGCGATCTCGGTGGCCAGCTCCTTCGCCCGGTCGCGGTAGCGCGGTTCGTCCAGGACGGCGCGGACGTCCCGCCTGATCGCCCGCGGGGAAGCGGAGGCACGGGCGCGGCCGATCCCGGCCCCGGACCAGGTGACGCGGGCGGCCACCTCGCGCTTGTCCTCGCTGGCGCCGACCACCACCACGGGGACTCCGTAGCGGAGGGCGTGGTTGACGCCGCCGTACCCGCCGTTGCTGATCACCGCGGCGCAGCGGGGGAGGAGGTCGTCGTAGGGCAGGAAGTCGGCGACGCGGAGGTTTCCCGGCAGCGCCCCGGGCCGCAGCCGGCCGCCGCAGGTCGTCGCGACGACCAGCACGTCTTCCTCGGCGAGGGCGGCGATCGTGGGCTCGACGAGCCGGCCGAGGTCGTCGTTCGCCACGGTCCCTTGGGTGACGTGCACGATCGGACGGGAGCCGTCGAGGTCGGCCCACCACGACGGCAACGGGTGCTCGCTCGCCGCGCTGACCGTGGCCGGCCCGATGAAGTGCAGCGGCGCGCCGGGGCGCGGGTATTCGAAGCCCGGGCAGGTCATCTGCAGCACGCCGTCGCTGTGCAGCGGCCAGTCCGTGAAGCGCATGCCGGGGTCTTCGCCCAGTGCGTCGCGGGCTTGCCGCTGCGCCGGCCCGAGGACCCAGGGGGCGAGCGCCTTGAGGATCGCGCTGTTCGGGCCGCTCGGCACCGGGGGCATGAACGGCAGGAACCCCAGCACGAGCACGCGTGGCCGCTGCTCGCGCCGCACCAGTGCCAGGCCCGCCATGAAGAGCGGGTCGCACAGGACGACGTCGACGTCGAGGTCCAGGACGCTCAGCTGGGCGGGTATCGCGCGGACGAAGTTGACCAGTTCGAACCGGGCGAGCTTCAGTCCTTTGAGACCGGCGCGGCCGGGGATCGAGCCGTCGAGGTCGGTTTCGTCGAAGTCGGCCTCCGGCGGCAGGACTCTCACGGTGGCACCGAGCTTCTCGAAGGTTTCGCGGTAGCGCGCCCCCGTGACGACGGCGACCTCGTGTCCTCTTGTGAGCAAGGCTTCGACGATCGGCTTGGTCGGCCCGACGTGGCCGCGCGCGGGTTGCACGCAGACGAGTACGCGGGTCATGGCTCCCCCTGGATTGAGCGATACGCTGTACTATCCAATTGATGACCATACCGGAATCCGGGGGCGCGCGGCGTCGCTACGAGTCGCCGGTGCGCGAGGCCCGCGCCCGGCGCACCCGGGAGCACGTGGTGGCGACGGCCGGGCGGCTGTTCGCCGAACGCGGGTACGCGGGCACGAGCGTGCGGCAGATCGCCGCCGCGGCCGGCGTGAGCCTCGAGACCGTGACGCAGGCCGGGCGGAAGGCGGACCTGCTGCTCGCCGCGTTCCGTGGCGGGTTCGCGGGCGACCCGGACGCGGTGAACCTCGACGCGCTGGTGGGGCCGGCCGCGGATCTGCCGGTGGTGGTCGGACGGGTCGCCGAGGGGGTGCGCCGGTCGTTGCCGATCTGGCGCGCGTTCACGACGGCGGCGATGGCCGACCCGGCGGTGGCGGCGGTCCGCGCGGAGCTGGCGGTGGCCCGCCGCACCGAGATCGTGGCCCGGCTGGAGGCGGCGGGCTTGGCACCGGCGGGCGACAGCGGCCGGCTGGCCGACGCGATCGGCTTGCTGACGTCCCACGAGGCGTACGACCACCTGACGGCGGTGTGCGGCTGGCCACACGAGGAGTACGTGGCATGGACGGCCGCGGCGATCCGGGCTCAGCTCACGCTCGGCCGGAGTTGAGCCCGGCTCGATGCCCTGCGTGAAAGGGGTCGCGAAAATCACCAGGCGCGCATCTGTCCGGCCATCCGCTCGAGTTCGGCCATCGCCGCGGGCGAGGCGCTGCTGAGGCCGCTGTGCGCGGCCGTCGAGCTCCGCAAGAAGCGCCGCAACACGGCCACGAGCAGCCCCTCCGGCAGAGCGCGCAACGCGACGAACCCGCGAGGGACCGGCGGCGTCGGCAGGGCGGCCAGGTGCTGCCGCATGAGGCGGATCATGTCGCGGACCGCGTCCGGATCACCGGCCAGCGCTTCCGGGCCGCCCGCCGCGTGCGCCGCCTGCTCGAGGGGCACCGCGAACGCGGCGTGGGTCTTGAGCCAGGCGTCCATCCGCGGCTCGGCCTTGGCGTTGATCCCGGCGGACCGGAACGTCCGCACGATCCGTTCCAGCCGCGGGGTGGCCCGGCCGTCGGGTTCGCCGATCGGCATCGGCGTCAGGCGGGTCATGAGGTTCGCCGCGCGGTGACGGACCACGTCGCCGTCCATCGTGCCGGCGTCCGTGGGGAAGCCGAGCAGCACCCGCTCGTGGCCGATCACCGCGCCCAGCGGCCGCGCACCGGCCGCCCAGTTGAGCATGAACAGCACGTCGCCTTCGAGACCGGCGAGGGACTCCAGCACCGCGTCCACCTGATGGGTACGGACCAGGACGGCGATCAGGTCGTACCCGCCGGCCGGGTGTTCGACCACCGGTACCGGTACCCGCCTGACGGCCGGGCTGTTTTCCTCGGCGAGCTGCACACCGTGCCGGCGCAGGGCGGCCAGGCGCTCGCCCCGGGCGAGGAGCGAGACGTCGTGCCCGGCCTCGTGCAGATGGGTGGAGAACACGCTGCCGGTCCTGCCGGCGCCGTACACGAGCAGTTTCATAGGGCCCTCATTCATACGTACGTTTTAATCATACGTCTGTATAGTACGTGCATGGCCGACACCCGCACTCAAATCCTGGACGCGGCCGAACGCCTCTTCGCCGAGCGCGGGTTCCATGGCACCTCGGTCCGCGCGATCACCGATCTCGCCGGAGCGAACCTGGCCGCCGTCGGGTACCACTTCGGCTCGAAGGCGGAGCTCGTGGCCGCGGTGGTCCGCCGCGTGGTCGAGCCCATCAACGCCGCGCAGTGCGCCGGGCTCGACCGGCTGCTGGCCCGGACGCCGGACCCGCCGGTCGCCGAACTGGTGGAGGCGTTCGCGGGTCCGCTGTTCGACGGGATGCCGGCCGGCGACGAGGGCGGCGCCCGGACGTCCCGGCTGATCATGACGATCTTCGGCGACCCGGCCGAGGAGATGCGCACCTGGACCGGCGCCGCCGAGGACACGGTCCGCGACCGCTTCTTGGCGGCCTTCGGGCGCGCACTGCCCGGCCTTTCCCCGGAGGAGCTGTGGTTCCGGCTGCGGGGAATCCTTGCGGTGACGGCCGTGGACCGCGTCGACGTCCACAACCAGCGCTGCCCGGGCGACCCGTCCCCGGTGGCGGGCGAGGCGGCCCGGCGCTGGGCGATCACCTTCCTGGCGGCCGCGATGAGCGCGCCACCGACCGGAACCTGACGACTCGGGACGGTGCGCGAAACAACCGGCTGGTCATTTCGTCCCGTGGCCTGCGGATAAGCTCCTGGTCGTGAGTAATCCGACGCTGGGGGGCGAGATTCGCATTCCGACCGCACGGATGGCCACGCGCTATGACGTCTTTGCTTCCCGTGTGCGCGCCCGCCTGGGTGGGTTGCTGCCGGAGGGAATCCCGGCCCCGGGCTCGAGCCGCTGACCGCCTGACAAGCAACCTACGATCTGGACGGTGCGAACTGCCTCACGCCGCGGGGACCGCACAGCGCCTCCTTCACTACGTCGGGGCTGCAGCGTCCGCTCGCATCCCCGACGCCGGTGCGACTGTCGGTCTCGTGCTGCTGGTTGCCGAGCCGGGCGGTGGCGGCGTCGACGCCGGCCTGTTCACCGTTTTCCTGACCCTGCCGCATCTTCTCGGCCCGTTCCTCGCGCGTCGGCTGGATCGCGTCGGCGACGGACGGCCGTTCATCGCCGGCTGTTGCGTGGTGTACGGCGTCGCGCTGGCTGCCGCGGCGCTGTCCCTCGGCCGTGCGCCCCTTGCGATTTCTCTCGCCTTCGTCGTGGTGGCGGGCATCTGCGGTCCCGTCCTCACCGCCGGGTTGAGCAGCCAGCTCAGCCTGATGGTGCCCCAGGAATTGTCGATCCAGCGTCGAGCCCAAGGCCTGGACGCTCTCACCTACGGCGTTGCCGGCAGCGCCGGTCCCGCCATCGTCGCCGGTATCGCGACTGCCGGCACGCCACTGACCGCCGTACTGGCGCTTTCCGGCGCTGCTGTCGTCGCCGGAGGACTCATGATGACATTGCCGGCGGTGCCGGCGCACGACGGCCCCGACGCCACAGGAGCGCTGGAGATCCGGCACGTTCTCGGCCATGTCGTCCACGCGAGTGGCCTACGCCGGGCGATGACAGCCATGATGGTGACCTCTTTCGTCGCGGGCTCGCTGGCGATCCTTGCCGTCGGACGTGGAATCCAGTTGCGTGGTGACACCGCGAGCGGAGCGCTGCTCGCGGCGCTTTACGGGGCGGGCAGTCTGGCGGGGTCGATCTTCACGAGCGTCGTTCCGTTCAAAGGGGAACCGGACCGCATTACCGTTTATTGCACGGTTTCCACCGGTGTCGCATTCGTTCTCGGCGGCGTGGCCCCGAACTTCGGGACAGCACTTGTCGCGTTCGCGATTGCCGGGTTCTTGAGCGGCCCCTTCTTCGTGGCCACGCTCGCCGCTCGAACCACGTACTCTCCGGCCAGGGGAAGGGCCCAAGTCTTCGTTGCCATGGGCGCCGTGAAAATCGCCTTGTCGGCCGCCGGTGCGGCTGTGGCCGGCGGCATCGGCTTCGGCTCCGCCGGCGTCGCCTTGGCGATCGGTGGGGCTCTCGTTTTCGTCGTCGGCACGGTGCTCGTCCTCGACCGGCATCGTCGACCTGCTGGTGCGTCGACGCGACGCTGACCGGATTCCTCACCGCTGCCCGGCACCGGGCAGGATGGCCTCATGGTGGAGATCAGGCCCCTGACCGAATCCGACCGCGCCCGCTGGGAAGTACTGGCCCGGGGGAAGGACACTAACTTCGAGGTCGAACGCGGCGACGACGCCTACGAACGGACCTGGCGACGCCTGCTCGACGACGAACGGCTACGCGGGATCGCCGCCTGGCTGGACGGCAGGATGGTCGGTATCGCGCACTACCTGTTCCACGCCAGCGTCTGGTACGCCGGGAAATGCTATCTGGCGGATTTGTTCGTGGACACGGAAGTCCGGCGGCGGGGTGTCGCGACGGCGGTGATCGAGTGGGTGGCGCGGGACGCCGAGGAGCACGGCTTCCCCGGCCTCTACTGGAACACGCTGGAGGACGCGCCGGCTCGTGCGTTGTACGACAAGGTGGGCAAGTTCCACGCGGGGCTCGTCCACTACGCCTACCGGCGCGACACGGACCGGAGAGATGCCTAACCCGCGGCTGCCTGCAGACCGCGCGTTCCGATGCCGCGCAACACTTCGACTCGCTCCGCGCCCGGCCGGCTGAGCACCCAGCTCGACCCGGGTACCGCCTTGGCGCGCTTCTTCAACGGCGCCAGCAGTCGCGAAACCTCTTGGTACGACCGGATCGAGCCGCTCGCGCAGACCAGCGTCGCCAGGGAAACCGTCACCGGCATGCCGTCCGCCGTCCAGTGGCGGTCCAGCAGGGCGCCCGCCACCGTCGCGATCTCGTCGACGTCGCAGACCACCAGGAAGTCGTCGCCGCCGACGTGGCTGACCCGCATCCGGCGCAGCTGCCCGGTGAGCTCGGTGAGCGCGCCGCCCAGCTCGCGGATGAGGTCGTCGCCCGCGGCGAACCCGGCCGTGTCGTTGACCGCCTTGAACGCGTCGATGTCGAGCCACGCCGCCACGAACGGCTCGCCGATCGTGATCCGGCGGGCGACGTCGCGGGCGACCGTGTCGCTGCCCGGCAGCCGGGTGAGCGGGTTCAGCGCCGCCGCGGCCTCGACCTTCGCCTCGGCCACGCCGCGCACCACCTCGGTCACCAGGACCACGCCGAGGCAGCGGCCGACTTCGTCGACCACGACGACGTCGTCGCCGGTGCGGCCCCAGTCGGCGTCGGTGACCAGCTCGAGGAACTCCATCGCGCCCGCGCGGGACTCGATCGTGTGCGGGGTGTCCGCGAGCCGCGCCGCCGGGCGCTTCGCGTGCAGCGCGTGCCCGTACGGGCCGGTGACCGCGACCAGGAACCGCGTCCGGTCGACCGACCAGCGCGGCCGGTTCAGCTCGTCGACGCCGATGACGCCGCTCGGCGCGTCCGCCGCCGCCAGCACTTCCCGGACCTCGTCGCAGGTCGCGGCTTCCGGCAGCGTCGTGGCCGGGCGGAGGAAGTCGCCGACGCACTGCGCCGGACCCGGCGCGCGCACGGTCTGGGCCCGGGTGAGCAGCGCCGGGGCGGGCCCGGCGGCGGTCGGTGCGGCGAGCAGGTTGCCCTGGGCGATCCGGATGCCGAGGCCGCGGACGGCGTCGAGCTGGGCGTCGGTCTCCACGCCGGTCGCGACGAGCCGGGTGTCGGTGCGGTTGGTGTAGTGCAGCAGCGCCTCGACGATGGCGGCCGACGCCGGGTCGTCCGGCAGCCCGCGCAGCACCGTGCGGTCGAGCTTGACCAGGTCGACCGGCGCCTCGACGAGCAGGCCGAGCGGCAGGTCGCCGCGGCCGAGTCCGTCGAGCGCGAGCCGGAAGCCGAGCTCGGTGAGCGTCCGCATCCCGGCGAGCGCGCGGTCGGCGGGCAGCGGCGCGAACGGCGGGCCGATCTCGAGGACGACGTCGCGGGTGCGGCGCCCGGTGTCGCCGAGCTCGGCCAGCAGGTCGTCGTACATCGCCTGCGGCGCGGCGAGGGTGCGGGCGGAGAGGTTGAGGTGCAGGGGGAGCGCCGACTCGTCCTGCCGGACGGCGGCGATCGCGAGCCCGAGGTCGACCTCGGCGAGGCGGCCCTCGCGGCGAGCCTGGGTGAGCAGTTCGGGGACGGTGCCCTGGCCCGGCCTGGCCAGCGCTTCGTGAGCCACGACGCCCCCGGTGTGGAGGCTGTACAGCGGCTGGAAAGCGAAGCGGACCGCGCGTGGCGACTTCACGCCCCGATCGTCGCGGCTCGGGCGGCGAAACGAAACCGATGTCGACTGATGTTCACCGCCGATACCCGAATCGGAGTAACGCAGGGTGACGCCCGCCACTTGTTCAGGGTTGACTTATATAAGTCGCTACTTGTAGTTTGGCCGGGTGCACGCGTTCGACGTCCTGGGTGATCCGGTCCGCCGCCGGATCCTCGAGCTGCTGGCCGACGGCGAGCGGGCGGCCGGGGCGGTCACCGAGGTGATCCGGACCGAGTTCGGCATCTCGCAGCCCGCGGTGTCCCAGCATCTGAAAGTGCTGCGCGACAACGGCTTCGCGGTCGTCCGCCAGGACGGGACGCGGCGGCTGTACGCCGTCGGGCACGCGCCACTGCAGGACATCGACGTCTGGCTTGACCGGTTCCGCCGGTTCTGGACCCCGCCGCTGGACGCACTGGCCACCGAAATCGCCCGCGGCAAACGCGCCCGGCGCCTCACCGAAGGAGAAGGTTCGTGATCGACGTCAGCCACCAGATCAGTGCGGTCCGCCGCACGCTCGGCGACCGGGTGCTCGAGGGCAAGGAAGCCCGCGTCCTGACCATCAGCCAGGTCTACGACACCGACGTCGACGACCTGTGGGACGCCTGCACGAACCCCGAGCGCATCCCGCGCTGGTTCCTGCCGGTCAGCGGGGAGCTGAAACTCGGCGGGAAGTACCAGCTGGAGGGCAACGCCTGCGGCACGGTCGAGCGCTGCGACCCACCGAAGAGCTTCGCCGCGACGTGGGAGTTCGGCGGCAACGTCAGCTGGATCGAGGTCCGCTTGACGCCGGAAGGCGACGGCACCCGGTTCGAGCTGGAGCACGTCGCGCACATCGACGAGCGTTGGGACGAGTTCGGGCCGGGTGCGGTCGGCATCGGCTGGGACGGGGCGCTCGTCGGCCTGGTCCTGCACCTGTCCGCGCCGGGCACGGCCGTCGACCCGGAAGCGGCGATGGCCTGGATGATGTCGCCGGACGGCATCCGGTTCATGACGGCGTCGAACGAGGCCTGGTACGAAGCCGACGTCGCCGCGGGCGCGGACCCGGCGCAGGCGCGGGAGGCGGCCGACCGCACGCTGAAGGCGTACACGACCCCGCCGGAGGCCTGACGGCTCAGCGGTCGGTCTTCTTGACCGCCGTCAGGGTGATCACCGCGTCGGCCGGGACCTCGGTGCCGGCCGCCGGGTCCTGGCCCGTCTGGACCCAGTTGCGGTCCAGCACCAGCATCCGGCCCTGGCCGGTGCCGTCGACCTCGCGCAGGTTGTAGAGGCCCGCGCGCTGCATCGTGTCCTGCGCGTCCTGGTGGTTCATGCCGGAGACGTCCGGGACCTTGATCCGCTTGGCCGGCTCCGAGGTCGACGTCGAAGTCAGCGTCGAGGTCGACGTCGTCGTGCCGGGATCGCCGGGCGGGGTGCCGCACGCGACCAGGGCGAAAGCGAGTGCTGCCAGCGTCGTGACCATCGCTCGGGACATGGTGGTGGGGTACCCACGCGCCTGCCCGCCGTTCGGGTGAAGCCGGATAAGGTCGGGCGCATGGATCAGGGCAGCGAGCAGACCGACCCGAGGGTGGTGCGGCGGGACGACACCGCGAACGCCGGCGGGTTCACCGACCTGGCGACCAGCCCGTTCCGGATCGACCGCGACCGCATCGCCGCCTCGCCGTTCTTCGCCCGCCTCGGCGGGGTCACGCAGGTGGTCAGCGCCGGTGGCGCCGGGTTGCTGCACAACCGGCTCACCCACAGCCTGAAGGTCGCGCAGGTCGCGCGCGCCATCGCCGAGCGGATCACCACCGGTGACGACGCCGGCCTCGTCGACAAGCTGGGCGGCTGCGACCCGGACGTCGCCGAGGCCGCCGCGCTCGCCCACGACCTCGGGCACCCGCCCTTCGGGCACCTCGGCGAGCAGACGCTCGACCGCATCGCCCGGCACCGCTTCGGCCTGGCCGACGGCTTCGAGGGCAACGCGCAAACCTTCCGCATCATCACCACGACCGACGTGCGCGGGCCGTCGGCGATCGGGCTCGACCTGACCACGGCGGTGCGCGCGGCCGTCCTGAAGTACCCGTGGCTGCGGCTGCACCACCCGGCGCCGCACCCGTCCGCGATGGCCGTGCCGCCGCGCGGCGCCGGCGAGCCGGACGCGTCGCCCGGCACCGGCGCGGCCAAGTTCTCCGCGTACGCCACCGAACTCGACGACTTCGAGCAGGCGCGCGCGGCGTTCACGGGGCGCGTCGAAGGCTGGCAGCAGACGGTCGAAGCGTCCGTGATGGACACCGCCGACGACATCGCCTACGCCATCCACGACCTGCAGGACTTCCACCGCATCGGCGTCCTGCAGCACGCGCCGGTCGCGGCCGAGCTGGGGGAGTGGCTCGAGCACGCGGGGGAGCTGGCCGCGCTGGACGACGAGACGCTGCACGCCGAGCTGCGCCGGCCGGGCCGGTCACTCGAGCGCGTCCGCCGCCGCATGCACGTCAAGGACGCGTGGATCGTCGACGACGACGCGTTCGCGGCCGCGGTGGCCCGGGTCCGTGCGGAGCTGGTCGACGGCCTGCTGGCCGCGGAGTTCGACGGCTCGATCGAGGCGGAGCAGGCGACGGCGGCGTTCTCGGCGAACTGGACGGCGCGGCTGGTCGACGGCGTGTTCGTGCTGGCGTCCCCGTCCACCCGCACCGGTCACGTGTCGCTGCGCCCGGCCCAGTGGCACGAGGTCCAGGTGCTGAAGTTCGTGCACCGCCGGTTCGTGCTGCTGCGCCCGGACCTGGCGCTGCACCAGCGCGGGCAGGCGGGGGTGGTCTCGAGCCTGGTCGACGCGCTCGACGCGTGGCTGCTCGACCGCGACGAGCTGTCCCGGCTGCCGCGGCGGCTGCACGACCTGGTGGAGCTGGCGCACGCGGAGTACACGGGCTTGGCGCGGTCGGCGCCGGAGCTGCTCGTCGGCGCGACCGGGGAGCCGGTGTCCGGGCCGGACGCGGTGCGGGGGCTGGCCCGGGGCCGGGCGGTGGTGGACTTCGTGGCTTCGCTGACGGACAAGCAGGCGGTGACCCTCTTGGACGCTCTGTCCGGGCGGGCCGCGCAGCCGTGGTCGGACTCGTTCGTGTTGTGATCGACGGCTGTCCGGTTCTTGTCCGATCCGGTAATCCCGTGCAGTGGTATCGCTTGACGCGACTGGTCCGTTTCGTTCGTCCTGTAACGGTTGTGCGGTTCCGCTGAACGGCCTACGACTTACGGTCCATTCAGGAAATTACCCATCCGATGTCACTCGAACGGCCGCTGCTTACAGAGAACTCACAGTACTTAGCTGGATCGTGCCGGTGATCACCGGCGATCGGTAGCGTGAGTCGGGGCACGCGCCTGGAGAATCGGAGGGCGCACGTGCGTCGTACCCGTTCCACGAGATCGAGATCCACTGTGCTCACGGCCGGGGCGGCGGCGTTGCTCGCCGCGCTCGGCCTGGTGTCGCCGCCCGCCGCGGGTGCCGCCACCGCGTCCACACCGGACACGTTCAGCGAAGTCGCACAACAGCAGATCGCCGCCCTGCAGGCGGTCAAGGCGGGCCGCACCGCCGCCGAGTCCAAAGTGGACAGCAATCTGCTCGCCGCCCAGAAGGGCGTGACCAAGCAGCTCAACGCGCTGCAGTCCGGGGCTCAAGTCTCCCCGGCCGGGACCGTCCTGGTCGACATCCGCGCGAGCAAGGTCTCGCCGGACCTCATCTCCGGGCTGACCAAGGCCGGGGCGGGCATCCGCGCGGTGTCCGACCGGTACGGCAGCGTCCGCGCCGAGGTCCCGCTGAACCAGCTCGCCGCCATCGCCGCCCGCGGCGACGTCAAGCGCGTCGAGCAGGCCGACCAGGCCATGACCGCCCGCGAGCTGGCCACCCCGGCGACGACGCCGGCCAAGACCGAGACCAAGCAGCAGAAGGCCGACCGCATCGCCGGCGAGCTGCAGAAGGCGGTTTCCGCCAAGTCGCAGCGCAGCGCCGCCGCGGCCGCGACCCTGACCAGCGAAGGCGACCGCGCCCACAACGCCGACATCGCCCGCCAGCAGTTCGGCGTCACCGGCGTCGGCGTCAAGGCGTGCGCGCTGTCGGACGGCGTCGACTCCCTGGCCGCTTCGCAGGCCAAGGGCGAGCTCCCGCCGAACGTCGACGTCATCGCCGGGCAGGAGGGCGACGGCGACGAGGGCACCGCGATGCTCGAGATCATCCACGACCTCGCGCCCAACGCCGCGCTCGGCTTCGCCTCGGCGTTCAACTCCGACGCCAGCTTCGCGGACAACATCCGCAAGCTGCGCTTCGAGTCGCACTGCGACGTCATCGTCGACGACGTCATCTACTTCAAGGAATCCCCGTTCCAGGACTGGATCATCGCCCAGGCCGTGAACGACGTGACCGCGGACGGCGCGCTGTACTTCTCGTCGGCGGGCAACGAGGGCAACGTCCTCGACGGCACCGCCGGGCACTGGGAAGGCGACTTCGTCGACTCCGGCAAGTCCGTCGGCAAGTTCGCCGGCACCGCGCACAACTTCGCCGGCGCCGCGGGCAACCAGATCTACGAGCCCGTCTCGGACGCTTCTTCGGCCGGCGTCCCGGTGACGCTGCACTGGTCCGACCCGCTCGGCGCGTCGGCCAACGACTACGACCTCTACCTGCTCAACTCCGCGGGGGCCGTGGTCAGCTTCAGCCAGAACGTCCAGGACGGCACGCAGGACCCGTACGAGATCCTGCAGACGCCGGCCTTCGGCGGCACCGGGCTGCGCCTGGCCGTCGTGAAGTTCTCCGGTGCCAACCGCTACCTGTCGCTGTCCGCGCTGCGCGGCCGGTTCAAGGACTCGGCGGACGGCCTGAAGGCCTACAACACCCCGGGCGTGACCGTCGGCCACTCGGCCGCGCGGGACGCCTTCAGCGTGGCGGCCACTCCGGCGGCCGCGGCGTTCGGCCGGCCGCTCGAACCGGGCGACCCGGCCAACCCGACGGGCCCGTTCCCGGGTTCGTTCAGCAGCTCGTCGAAGGCCGAGCGGTTCAGCTCCGACGGCCCGCGGCGCGTGTTCTACGAGGCCGACGGCACCCCGATCACCCCGGGCAACGTGTCTTCGACCGGTGGTGAGGTCCGGAACAAGCCGGAGATCACCGCGGCCGACGGCGTGAAGACCAGCGTGACCGGCTTCAGCCCGTTCTTCGGCACCTCGGCCGCCGCTCCGCACGCCGGGGCGATCGCGGCGCTGGTCCTCTCGGGCAACCCCGGCTTGCCGCCGGCAGAGGTCCGCGAAGCGCTGATCAACACCGCCGTCGACATCGAGACCCCGGGCCGCGACAACGTCACCGGCGCGGGCGTCATCCTCGCCGACAAGGTGCTCGCCTACACCGGCGCCAGCCCGCAGCCCCTCGCGGTGGCGAAGCAGCCGACGGTCACCCCGGCCGACGGCGGCTCCGCGCTCGACCCGGGCGACACGGCCAAGGTGACGCTGCCGGTGACCAACGACGGTGACGGCACGGCCGTGTCCACCAGCGTCGTGCTCACCAGCCCGACCCCGGGTGTCACGGTGGCGCCGCGGTCCAAGTCCTACGGCACCATCAGCCCGGGACAGACCGGCGTCAACGACTTCACCATCACCGTCCCGGCGACGCAGCAGCTCGGCGCGCCGGTCGTCCTGAACGCCCGCGTCAGCTTCGCCGGTGCGCACTCGCCGACGACGACGACGTTCTCGCTCCCGGTCGGCACCCCGTCGCCGGTCGCGCAGGACTTCGCCTACGCCGGCGCGCCGGTGGCGATCCCGGACAACAGCCCGGTCGGGGCGTCGGTGACCATCCCGGTCACCGGGGTCGGCCGCGCGTCCAAGGTGGCGTTCTCCGTGGACGGCGCCACCTGCAGCACCGACCCGAACTCGACGACGGTGGGGCTCAACCACTCCTACGTCGGTGACCTGGTCGGCACGCTGACCGCGCCCTCCGGGGCGAAGGCGACGGTGTTCCAGCGCAACGGCGGCTCCGGCAAGAACCTGTGCCAGGTCGTCTTCGCCGACACCGCCGCGACCGCGTTCAGCACGGTGACCTCGGCCAACGCGCCGTTCACCGGCACGTGGCGGCCGACGCAGTCGCTGACCGGCGGCCTGACCGCCGCGGCGGTCGACGGCACGTGGACGTTCGCCGTGGTCGACGCGGCGGGCGGCGACGTCGGCTCGATCCGGTCGGTCGCCCTGCACATCAACGGGTTCGTGCAGCCCCCGGCGGCCGGCGCGCCGTCGAACGTGCGGGGTTACACGAACAACGGCCCGGTGCACCCGCTGTAAGTTCCCCGCAAGTCCGTGAAGGCCTCCTTACCGGCTCTTATGGCCGGTAAGGAGGCCTTCACGGCTTTTGCCGCGGCCCGTAGCGTGGCCCCCATGGCGAAGGGGCGGCAGGTCGCGGGCGGTGGGCGCGCCGTCGAGGTCCCGCCGGAGCGTCTGAGCGGCTGGTTCGAGCGGTTCTCGGCGTCGCACGGCGGGATCGTCGCCACCGAAGCCACCCCGCTCGAGGTCCGCCTGACCGCCGCCGATGGCACCACCGCGACCGCGACCGTCCCTTTCGGACCGCTCGGCGAACCTTCCCTCGACGCGCTCGTGGCGCACGCGCTCGTGCCCCGGCGGGTCGCGCTCGTGCTGGTGCGGCTGGGCGGGCACAGCATCGGCGTCGCGCGCGGGGGCCGGGTCGAGCTGTCGCGCACCGACCGGCACCTCGTGCAGGGCCGCTCCGCCGCGGGCGGCTGGTCGCAGCAGCGCTTCGCCCGGCGTCGCGCGGGCCAGGCGCGCCACGCGCTCCAGGACGCGGCGAAGGACGTCTTCGAGGTGCTCGTCCCGCGGTTGTCCGAAGTGGACGCCGTCGTGCTCGGCGGCGACCGGCGGGCGCTCGACGCACTGCGCGAGGACCGCCGGCTGGCCCCGTTGTTCGCCCGCGCGGAGCCGCGCGTGCTGGAGGTCGGCGAGCCGAGCCGGGCCGTCCTCGAAGAGGCCGCCGTGCGGGCGCTGTCGGTGCAGGTCACGCTGCGGAACGGGTGAGACCGCACACGTCCGGAAAATCCGCTGGACCCCGGCCCGTACACTGGGCTCCGTGGATATCCAGCTGGAGTGACCCCGCCGCCGGTCGAACCGACCGGCCGCCTGGTGCTGTCCTCCGTTCACCCCCTTTCCACGGGAGTTTCCCTTGATCACGGCCACCGGCCTTGAGCTGCGCGCTGGTTCGCGCATCCTGCTCGACGGCGTCTCCGTCCGCATCCAGTCCGGCGACCGCATCGGCCTCGTCGGCCGCAACGGCGCGGGCAAGACCACCTCGCTGAAGGTCCTCGCCGGCGAAGGCGAGCCGCACGCGGGTGAGGTCCGCCGCACCGGCGAGCTCGGCTACCTGCCGCAGGACCCGCGCGAAGGTGATCTTTCGGTCACCGCGAAGGACCGCGTGCTCTCCGCGCGCGGCCTCGACAAGCTGATGCGCGACATGGAAAAGGCGCAGGTCTCGATGGCCGAGCTCGTCGACGACGCGGCGCGCGACAAGGCGATCAACCGCTACGCCCGGCTCGAAGAGCGCTTCTCGTCGCTCGGCGGGTACGCCGCGGAGAGCGAAGCCGCGCGGATCTGCTCGAACCTCGGCCTGGCCGACCGGATCCTGGCGCAGACGCTGCAGACGCTGTCCGGCGGGCAGCGCCGCCGCGTCGAGCTGGCGCGGATCCTGTTCGCCGCGGCCGAAGCCGGCGCCGGCGGCAAGTCCGAGACGATCCTGCTGCTCGACGAGCCGACCAACCACCTCGACGCCGACTCCATCAACTGGCTGCGCGGCTTCCTCAAGCAGCACGACGGCGGCCTGGTCGTGATCAGCCACGACGTCGAGCTGCTCGCCGACGTCGTCAACAAGGTCTGGTTCCTCGACGCCACCCGCAGCGAGCTCGACCTGTACAACATGGGCTGGCAGCGCTACCTCGACGCGCGCGCGACCGACGAGAAGCGCCGCCGCCGCGAGCGCGCCAACGCCGAGAAGAAGGCTTCGGCGCTGCAGCAGCAGGCCGCGAAGCTCGGCGCGAAGGCGACGAAGGCCGTGGCGGCCAAG
The DNA here is from genome assembly GCF_040682155.1 of Amycolatopsis sp. NPDC051371. Taxonomy (NCBI): domain Bacteria; kingdom Bacillati; phylum Actinomycetota; class Actinomycetes; order Pseudonocardiales; family Pseudonocardiaceae; genus Amycolatopsis; species Amycolatopsis sp. NPDC051371. The sequence continues at coordinate 148,986 of NZ_JBFBAG010000007.1, read as the reverse complement.
AACATGGCGCGCCGCGCCGAGCAGATGCTGTCCGCGCTCGACGAGACCCGGGTGGCCGACAAGGTCGCCCGGATCAAGTTCCCGGAGCCCGCGCCCTGCGGCCGGACCCCGCTCACCGCCGAGGGCCTCTCGAAGTCCTATGGCTCACTGGAAATCTTCACCGGCGTCGATCTGGCTATCGACCGCGGTTCGAAGGTCGTCGTACTCGGGCTGAACGGTGCGGGAAAGACGACTTTGCTCCGGCTCCTCGGTGGAATGGAAACTCCGGACACCGGCGGGATCGTGCCGGGTCACGGAATGCGTTTGGGCTATTACGCACAGGAACACGAAACTCTTGATCATGATGCGTCGGTGTGGGAAAACATCCGACACCTCTCGCCGGACACCGGTGCTCAGGAGTTGCGGAACCTGCTCGGCTCGTTCCTCTTCACCGGCGAACAACTCGACCAGCCCGCCGGCACGCTTTCCGGCGGTGAGAAGACCCGCCTCGCGCTCGCGAGCCTGGTCTCCAGCGCTGCCAACGTCTTGCTCCTCGACGAGCCGACGAACAACCTGGACCCGGCCAGCCGTGCGCAGGTCCTGGACGCCTTGCGCAGCTTCGCCGGTGCCGTCGTCCTGGTCACGCACGACCCCGGCGCCGTCGAGGCGCTGGAGCCCGAGCGGGTCATCCTGCTGCCCGACGGCACCGAGGACCACTGGTCGGCGGACTATCTGGAACTTGTCCAGCTTGCGTGACTCTGTGCGTCCATTCGGGTGCAAGATCGCAACGGCCCGGCACTGGAATGGCCCAATGTGATCGCAGTTTCGGCTGTTTTACGTCTGTCGTCTGGCATTCCGGCGCTCAGTGTTCGATCATTGCCCCGGCAGGGGCCGATATGTGGCCCAGAACACTCTCGGCGGGAAGGCGATCGACGTGGCTGATCTCAAGAAAGGCGCGCGGATCACCGGCAACACGCGCGACAAGCTGGCCGCTGACCTCAAGAAGAAATACGAGAAGGGCTCGAGCATCCGGGCACTCGCCGAGTCGACGGGGCGTTCCTACGGGTTCGTCCACCGGGTGCTGTCGGAGTCCGGGGTCCAGTTGCGGGGGCGCGGCGGGGCCACGCGGGTCAAGAAGAAGTAGTCACGAACTGCTGCGCGGGGGGCGCGCAGCGGAAGCTTCGGCCACGCGGAACGCCAGGTGGGCCCCGAGCAGGACCAGCGGGTACACCAGGTAGCCGTAGCGGGTGGCCGGGATGAGCAGGATCAACGCGCCGAGTCCGACGGCGATGCGCAGCAGTGCGCCGGAGCCGTTCGCGGGGGGCCGGCGCACCAGCCAGACCACCATCGCCACGGCCGCGGCGCCGACGAGCACGAACGCCGCGAGCTGGCCCACAGGACCGGTCTCGGCGATCAGGTGGCCCGGCAACGGGCTCGCCGCGGGCGACCGCACAGCGCCCATTCCGAGGGGAAAGCGGAAGACGTGCTCCACGAACGCCGCCGGGTCCACGAGGTACACGGGCAGGTGCAGCGCGGCCGTGGTGGCCACCAGCGCTGACGCGAACCGCCCGAGCGCGGGCCAGTCGAGGCCGGTTTTGTGGCCGACTCCGCCCCGGCGCACCAGCACGAACACCGCCAGGACCGCGGCCGCGGGCGCGACGATGAGCTTCGCGCTGACGACCAGCGCCAGCACCAGGCCCGCCCAGGCGGCCCGCCCGGTCGCGGCGAGCGCGCAGGCGAGCACCAGCAGCCCGACGATCGCCAGGTCCGGCCCGGCGACGGCCCAGGTGAGCGCGGTGAGCGGGCAGGCCAGCGCGAGCTGGGCGGCGCCGACCGGGACCTTCGGCCACTTCAACAGCTTCAGCGTGCCCAGCACGCACGCGCAGGCGGCCAGGGCGAACATCCAGCGGGCGTCGGTGAGCGCGTCGCCCAGCGGGGTGCCGCCGAACAGCGCGCGGGGCAGGCCGAAGACCGCCATCACCGGGCCGTAGGGGGTGTAGTCGTTGACTTCCGGCGCCCGGCCGAGCGCGGTGACGTCGACGTACGGGGTTCCGTGGTGCAGCAGCAGATCCGCGGACCGCTCGATCACCCAGACCTCGGGCTGCGCGGCCCACGAGACCGGCGTGATCAGCCAGTCCACTCCGGTCAGTCGGCGGATCACCAGAAGCAGCAACGGAAGGATCATTGCCAACAAGGCGACGGCGGCGATCCCGCACCAGCGCGAGCCGAGTACGCCGCGCGGCGTACGCCCGGTTCGTGCGGACAGCAGCAGCCAGCCGCTGTGCAGCGCGCCGAGGGCGTAGGCGGCCGTCGCGAAGTTGCCCCAGACGCGGTAGCCGTAGAACTCGGACTTGAGTGCGGTGGGCAGGGCGAAGGCCAGGCAGGCGAGGTAGAAGAGCAGGTCCCAGCGCAGTGCGGCCGGGCCGGGGGCTTCCGCGGGTGCGGTGAAGAGCCGTGCCGCGCGCCGCCATGCGGGCGCCCGGCCCACCTCCGTTCCCACCTCGCCAGGCTACCGAGGGTTCAGCCGAGCTCTCGCAGGCGGGGGAGGAGATCCGCGGCGGCTTCGGACGCCTTGACAACGTCGTCGTGTCCGGTGGGCATCAGTACCAACTCGGTGAAGCCGGCCTCGACGTAGCTCCACGCGAGCCGCACGGCACCGTCCGCATCGGACGGCAGCCGGAACTGCGCGGCTCGGCGGACCGTCGCCGGGTCGCGGCCGACCGCCGCGCAGTGGTCGTCCAGCACCCGCGAAAGCCGGCGCAGCTCGGCGATTTCCGTGCCCGGCAGGGCCGCGTTGAGCCACACGTCGGCGTGCTCGGCGACCACGCGCAGGCCGAGCTTCTCGCCGCTGCTGCCCAGCCACAGCGGCGGCTTCGGCTGCCGCGGCTTCGGGTCGCTGCGCGCGCCGGTCAACGTGTAGTGGCGGCCGCGGTGATCGGTTTCTTCCCGAGTCCACAGCAGACGGAGGATTTCGCAGGTCTCGGCCAGTCGTTCGACACGTTCGACCGGTGGCGGCGTCGGGGTGCCCATCATCGTGTCGGTGTACGTGTCGCCGCCGGCGCCGAGGCCGACGTCGAGCCGGCCGCCGGAGAGGTGGTCGACCGTCGCGGCGATCTTCGCGAACGTGCCCGGGTGGCGGTTGGTGTTGCCGGACACCAGGCATCCGATGCGCACCCGCTTCGTCGCCTCGGCCATCGCCGCGAGGAGCGTCCAGCCGTCGAAGACGTCGCCGGTGCGGTCCGGGCCCATCGGGGCGAGGTGGTCGAAGACCCAGCAGCCGTCGAAGCCGGCGTCGTCGGCGATGGCCCAGATCTCGCGGAGTGCGGCGATGCCGATGTGCTGCTGGGGTGGCTTGAGTGCGACGGTGACCATGATGCTCTCCTGATTATCAGTGTGACAAATCATCAGTAAGGCTGACGATCAGCTTAAGTGTAGAGTTCTCGCATGTCCAGCGACCTCGGGGCGCCGCCCGCCGTCACCCGCCGGCTCGGGTACCTGCTCAAGCACGCCCAGCTTCGGCTCGCCGAGCTAGCCGAGCCGCTGTACACGCCGCTCGGGATCACCGGCCGGCAGCTCGCGCTGCTGACGCTGTTCGGCGACGGACCGGCGCTGTCGCAGCAGGAGGGTGCGGCGCGCCTCGGCATCGACCGGACGACAATGGTCGCGCTGGTCGACGAGCTGGAGGACAAGGGGCTGGTCCGGCGGGAAGTCGCGCCGGGTGACCGCCGGAAGCGCCTCGTGACCTTGACCGGCGAAGGTGAGCGGGTCCGGGCGGCGGGTGAGGAAGTGACGAGGCAGGCTGAGGCGATGCTGTTGGAACCCCTCGACGAAGGGGACGCGCAACGGCTGCGCGCCGCACTGCACCGCGTTGTTCGCGGGGAGTGAACGGCAGCGGGAAGCAAACGGGCAACGGGGACGTTGTCCAGGTCATATCCGGAGAAAACCTCAGCTATAGTAGAGGTTTTGACAGTGCTTGATACTGGGGGTTCCTCATGGACAACACCTGGGCGCTGCTGAGCTCGGCGATGCGCGCCAACGACGTACCGAAAGCGCTGACGCGCGGCACGCTCAAACGCGTCGCGCGGTTCGCCCGGCCGCACTGGCGGCGGCTGGTCGCCTTCCTCGTGCTGACCGTGATCTCGGCGGTCCTCGCGGTGTCGACACCGGTGCTGGCGGGCAAGGTGGTCGACGCGATCGTCGGCGGCCGTGACCTGCCGCTGGTCGTCTGGCTCGCGATCGTCATCGGCCTGCTCGCGGTTGCCGACGCCGGGTTCGGCCTCGTCGAACGCTGGCAGTCCGCGCGCATCGGCGAAGGCATCATCTACGACCTGCGCCGCGCGGTCTTCGAGCACGTGCAGCGGATGCCGATCGCCTTCTTCACGCGCACCCGCACGGGGGCGCTGGTCTCGCGGCTGAACAACGACGTCATCGGCGCGCAGCGGACGTTCACCGCGACGCTGTCCGGCCTGGTCACCAACACGATCCAGCTGGCGCTTTCGCTGGCCGTCATGCTGACGCTGTCGTGGCAGGTCACGCTGCTCGCGCTGGTGCTGCTGCCGATCTTCGTGCTGCCCGCGCGCCGGCTCGGCCGCCGGATGGCCGGGCTGCAGCGGGAGGCGGCGAACCTCAACGCCGGCATGACCACGCAGATGACCGAGCGGTTCTCCGCGCCGGGCGCGACGTTGGTGAAGCTCTTCGGCCGGCCGGTGCAGGAAGCCGACGACTTCGGCCTGCGCGCGGGGCGTGTGCGGGACATCGGTGTGCGGACCGCGATGCTGACCCGCTGGTTCATGACGAGCCTGACTCTGGTTTCGGCGCTGGCGCAGGCGCTCGTCTACGGCCTCGGCGGGTACCTGGCGCTGACCGGCAAGCTCGCGCCGGGCACCGTCGTCGCGCTGGCGCTGCTGCTGACCCGGCTCTACGCGCCGCTGACCGCGCTGGCCAACGTCCGCGTCGACGTCATGACGGCGCTGGTGTCGTTCGAGCGGGTCTTCGAGGTGCTCGACCTGAAGCCGATGATCGAGGAGAAGCCGGCCGCGCGTACTTTGCCGGCTTCTTCCGGGGTCGCCGTCGAGTTCTCGGACGTCCGGTTCGGTTACCCCGCGGCGGATCGGTACTCGCTGGCCTCGCTGGAAGACGTCGCCACCCTCGACCACCGCGGTGGGGAAGAGGTCCTGCACGGGATCTCGTTCCGCGCCGAGCCGGGGCAGATGGTCGCGCTGGTCGGGTCGTCCGGGGCGGGGAAGTCGACGATCGCGTCGCTGCTGCCGCGGCTCTACGACGTCGACTCCGGGTCGGTGCGGCTGTCCGATGTGGACGTCCGGGACCTGAGTTTCGCGTCGCTGCGGGAAACCGTCGGCGTCGTGACCCAGGACGGGCACCTCTTCCACGAGACGATCCGCGCGAACCTGGCCTACGCGCGTCCGGAAGTCACCGACGACGAGATCTGGGCGGCGCTGGAGCGCGCGCGGCTGGGTGAGCTGGTGCACTCCCTGCCCGACGGCCTCGACACGACGGTGGGGGAGCGCGGCTACCGTCTCTCCGGCGGCGAGCGTCAGCGGCTCACCATCGCGCGGTTGCTTCTGGCGCAGCCGAAGGTCGTCGTGCTGGACGAGGCGACCGCGCACCTGGACTCCGAGTCCGAGGCGGCGGTCGGCGAAGCCCTGACCCACGCGCTGGCCGGCCGGACGGCTTTGGTCATCGCGCACCGGCTCTCGACGGTCCGCGCGGCCGACCAGATCCTGGTCCTGGAGCACGGCGAGATCGTCGAGCGCGGCACGCACGAGGAACTCCTGGCCGCGAACGGCCGCTACGCGACCCTCCACGCAACCCAGTTCGCGGAAGAAGAACCCGCCGTGGCGTGATCAGCGGCGGAACCGGCGTGATCGAAGCCGGAACTCGCGTGATTGGGGCCGTAACTCGCGAGTTCCGGTCCCAATCACGCGAGTCACGTCTCTGATCACGCGAGTTCCGGCCCAGGTCACGTGGGTTACGTGTTCGGGAGGGACTCGTAGAGGGCCTGGACCAGGGCCATCTTGCGGGGGTCGTCGCGGATCAGGGGGCCCAGCTGGTTGAGGGTGTAGCCGAAGGCGATGCCGTTCTCCGGGTCGGCGGCGCCGGTGGAGCCGCCGAGGCCGTCGTGGCCGAAGGCCAGCGGGTTGGGGCCGAAGCCGCGGGCGTCGCTGCCGAGGTAGAAGCCGAGGCCCCACTCGTTCGGCAGGCCGAGCACCGCGTCGATCTCCTTGCCCTGGCTCTCCCTCGCCCGGGCCAGCGCCGGGGCGGACAGGAGCGTCCCGTCCACCAGCGCGCCGTAGATCGTCGAGATCGCGCGGGCGGTGCCGTGGCCGTTCAGCGCCGGCATGACGGCGTGGCGCCAGGCGGGCTCGTTGGCGCTGTGGCCCTCGACGCGCGGGTTCGCCAGCGCGGCCAGCGCGACCGGGCCCGCGTTGGCGAACGCCGCGGCCAGCGCGGTCGACACTTCCTCCGTCATGACCGGATCCACCAAGGTCGCGCAGCGGTCCAGGTCGACGTCCGGGTCCAGCCCGATCGAGAAGTCGGCGCCGAGCGGCCCGGCGACCTGCTCGGCGAAGAACTCGCGAATGCCCTGCCCGGCCACCCGTCGCACGACTTCGCCGACGAGCCAGCCGTACGCCAGCGCGTGGTAGCCGCCCGCGGAACCGGGCTCGTACAACGGTTCCTGAGCCGCCAGCAGCGACGTCATCAGGTCCCAGTCGTACAGCTCTTCGACGGCCACCGGGCGGTCGAGCCCGATCCCGGGCACGCCGGAGCGGTGCGTGAGCAGCCACCGCACGGGCACCTCGCCCTTGCCTTCCGCGGCGAACTCGGGCCAGTACTTCGCGACCGGCGCGTCGATGTCCAGCTCGCCGGCGTCGGCGAGTTTGTGCGCGCAGATCGCGGTCATGCCCTTGGTCGTCGACCAGACGTTGGCCAGGGTGTCCGGTTGCCACTCGCGGGTGCGGTCCGGACCGGACCAGCCGCCCCACAGGTCCACCACGACCTCGCCGTGGCGAATGGCCGTGAACGCCGCGCCCAGCTCGCCGCGTTCGCGGAAGTTCGCTTCGAAGGCTTCGCGCACCGGTTCGAATCCAGGGGCGCACTCACCGTGCACCGTCGCCGTGGAACCGTCCATGGGACCTCCTCCGAGCGCCGCGACCCGGCCACACCGACCAGTCGGTATGGAGACGCTAAAGCGGGCCGGGCACGCCGTCAAGGCGTGCCCGGCCGGTGCTTTTTCACGGATTCACGGACTACTTCAGCCGCGGCACGATCGCGCTGTACTTCTCCAGCAGCGCCGCGTTCGCCTCGTCGCCGCCCTCCACATTGGAGCTGCGCCACAGCGGGACGTCGAGACCCTCGGCCGTCCCGCGGTCGTACACCTGCGCGAGCACGAGGTTCCACAGGAACGCATTGACCACAGTGGACAGCGGCGCGGTGCGCGGCGCGTCCGGCGGGTAGCTCGCGTCGCCGGGGATGACCAGCGAGTCGAGCACGACGGTGCCCTGCTCGACCAGCGTGCTCGACGACCGCCGCGGCGCCGCCGCCACGCACGCCCGCGACGTGATCGCGATGACCGCCGCCCCGCGCTCGCGGGCCTCGATGCACAGCTCGACCGGGTACGGGTTCGACCCGGACGTCGAAAACACCACCAGCACGTCGTCCGGCCCCGGCGCGCGCTCGGCCAGCACCTCGGCGGCCAGGCCGGTGCGCCGCTCGGTTTTCGTGCTGCTCACCGCGCCGTGCAGCGGGAGGAGGTCCGGGTGGTAGAGCGGGTAGACGCACGCCAGGCCGCCGGCCCGGTAGAACGTCTCGGCGACGGCCGCCAGCGAGTGCCCGGCGCCGGCGGTATAGACCAGTGCGTCGGCCCGGATCACCCCCAGCACCAGGTCCGCCGCTTCGCGCACCGCCTCGGCGTTGGCCTGCTCGACGTCCGCCAGTTGCTTCGCGACGCTGCCCGAGATGTCCGTGGCGCTCACCACACCCACCCTTCCGTAGGGGACCGGGCGCCGAATCTACCGCGAAGATGGTGGTACGCGGTGGAATAGCCCGGTGGGCGGGCGGGGTTGACCCGACTGCGGGGGCCAGGAGGAGGACGCGGGTGAGCGAAGCGGAACCGGCGGTGTCGGTGTGGCCGGCACGCGGGCGGACCGAGGCCGTCGTGCTCGTGCTGCACGGCGGCGCCGAGCGCGGTACGGGCAGCGTGCCGCCCTGGAAGCTCGCCTTCCTGCGAATGGTCCCGATCGCGCGCGCCCTGCACCGGGCCGGCCGGGGGAACGGCGTCGAGGTGCGGCTGCTGCGCAACCGCCGTTACGGCTGGAACGCCCCCGCGATGGACCCCCTCGACGACGCCCGCTGGGCCCTCGAGCGCATCCGCGCCGACCACCCGGGCCTGCCGGTGGTGCTGGTCGGCCACTCCATGGGCGCCCGGGTGGCGCTGCGCGTGGCCGACGACCCGGCCGTGCGCGGGGTCTGCGCGCTGGCACCGTGGACGCCGCGGGGCGAGCCGGTGGACGCCGTCGCCGGGCGCTCGGTGCTCATCGTGCACGGCACCCGCGATCGGATGACGAGCCCGGCCGAGTCGCACGCCTTCGCCGAACGCGCCGAGGGCGTCGCCGCCCGCGTCGCCCGCTTCGAGATCGCCAACGAAGGCCACGCGATGCTTCGCCGCTCGTCCGTGTGGACCCGGCTGACGATTGCTTTCACACTGGAAGTGCTCGCCGGGGACCCCGATGACGAACTGCGCGGCGCGTGGGCCGCGCCGGGGCCCGAGCGGCTCCGAATACCGGTGTAGGACCGCCCTGAACAGGGCATGCAGCGAAGCGCGCCGCGGGGGTGCGGCGACTACGATCGTTCACCGGCGCATCAGGCCGGCGGAGGGAGAACCGTGACCACCTCGAGTGTCGACCGCGCTCAAGACATCCCCGACGAGTCCCGCTGGCCGGGCTTGGCCAGCCCGCCGCGGTCCGCACTGCGCGCGCGGATCGCCGCCACGCTGTTCCGCCGCGCGGTCCGCCCGCTCGACCTGCGGGTGACGTTCCCCGACGGCACCGTGCTCGGTGCGGGCGGCCCGGAATCGCCCGAAATGCGCATTTTGCGACCGGAAGCGTTCTTCCACCGCCTCGGTGTCGACGCCAAGATCGGCTTCGGCGAGTCCTACATGGCCGGCGACTGGACCGCGTCCGACCTGGCCGAGGTGCTGACGCCGTTCGCCGAGCGGATGGCCACGCTCGTGCCGCCGGTGCTGCAGAAGTTCCGGAAGATCGCCGAGCGCACGCAGCCGCCGGCGGAGGAGAACACCCTCGAAGGCGCGCGCGCCAACATCCACCGGCACTACGACCTGTCCAACGACCTGTTCGGCGCCTTCCTCGACGAGTCGATGATGTACTCCTCGGCGCTGTTCGGCCCCGGCGAGGACCTCACCGCCGCCCAGCACCGCAAGATCGACAGCGTGCTGGACTACGCCGGCGTCCGCGCGGGCAGCGAAGTCCTCGAAATCGGTACCGGATGGGGTGAACTCGCGATCCGCGCCGCGGCCCGCGGCGCCCACGTGACGTCACTGACCATCTCGGAGGAGCAGCGGGCGCTGGCCACCGAGCGCATCGCCGCGGCCGGGTTCTCCGACCGCGTCGACGTGAAGCTGTGCGACTACCGCGAGTCGAGCGGCCAGTACGACGCCGTGGTCAGCGTCGAAATGATCGAGGCGGTCGGCGCGTCCTACTGGCCGGCGTTCTACGCCACGATCGGGGAGCGGCTGCGCCCCGGCGGCCGGTTCGGCCTGCAGGCCATCACCATGGACCACGACCGGATGCTGGCGGCCTCGCGCGCCTACACGTGGATCCACAAGTACATCTTCCCCGGCGGCATCATCCCGTCCGTCCGCTCGATCGAGGACGGCGTGGTCGCGAACACCCGGCTCAAGCTGGCCGGGATGCGCGAGTTCGGCCAGGACTACGCGCGCACGCTACGGTTGTGGCGCGAGCGGTTCCTGCACGGCTGGGCCGACATCGCCGGGTTCGGGTTCGACGACGTCTTCCGCCGGATGTGGGAGTTCTACCTGGCCTATTCCGAGGCCGGGTTCCGCTCCGGGTACCTCAAGGTCCACCAGTTCGGCTACGAGGCGACCGGCAAGTAACTTCGCCGGACAACCCGACCCCGGTGCCGGACGTCCTTCTGTCGAGGACGTGCGGTGTATTGACGACGACACGTTTTGTCCGGATCGGGATTGGGTGATGGTGATGACGTACCGTGGCGACGACGGCCGGCGCCGGATGCCGCCGCCCCGGCCCGACGGCCGATCCCGGGACCACCAGCGCGCGCAGATGATGCCGCTGCCCGGGCGCGGGCAGAGCCCGTACGACGAGCGCACGCGCCCGATGGGCACCCGCGAGGACGAGCGGCAGTACGCGCCGCCTCCGTCGCGTCAGGACCCGCCCCGGCGTCCGATCGACGACGACTACCCGCCGTCCCGCCCGCCCCGCAAGCGCCGCTGGGGCTTCGGCCGGATCGTGCTGACGCTGCTGCTGGTGTTCGTCGTGTTCGTCGCCGGCATCTGGGTCTACCTGGAGTTCTCCATCAAGCGCGTCGACGCGCTCACCGACTACTCCGGCCGCCCGGTCGCCGCGTCCGGCACCAACTGGCTGATCGTCGGCTCGGACAGCCGCGAAGGCCTCACCGCCGAGGACGAGGAACGCCTGGCCACCGGCGACGTCGCGGCGGCCGGCGGCGGGCAGCGCACCGACACGATCATGGTCGCGCACCTCCCGGACAACTCCACCAAGCCGACGCTGCTCTCGCTGCCGCGCGACTCGCAGGTCGCGATCCCCGGCCACGGCAAGAACAAGATCAACGCGGCGTTCTCGCTGGGCGGGCCGAAGCTGCTCGCGCAGACCGTCGAAGGCGCCACGGGCCTGCACATCGACCACTACGCGGAGATCGGCTTCGGCGGGTTCGCCAAGATCGTCGACGCGATCGGCGGCGTCGACATGTGCATCGACAAGGACATGAACGACACGGTCACCGGGATCAGCATCAAGGCGGGCTGCCAGTCGCTCGACGGCCGCTCGGCGCTGGGTTTCGTCCGCATGCGCCACAGCGACGCGACGCCCCGGTCGGACCTCGACCGCATCGCCAACCAGCGCAAGTTCATCGGCGCTCTGGTCAGCCAGATCGCCAGCCCCGGCACGGTGCTCAACCCGTTCCACTTCTTCCCGCTGCTGGGCTCCGGGCCGGACGCGCTGACCATGGACTCCGGCGACCACGTGCACAACCTGGCCGGCCTGGCGATCGCGATGCGCGGGATCTCTTCCGGCGGCGTGGTGACCACGACGGTCCCGGTGACCAACGGGTCGGCGGAGAACTGGGACAAGACCAAGTCGAAGCAGCTGTTCGACGCGCTGAAGAACGACACGGAGATCCCGGACAGCGTCATCGTCAATTAATTCGGGAGCGCTCGACGACTCGGCCGGGGCACCATGGGAACCATGGAGACCCCGGCCGAGACTTTTTCCCGTGACGAGTTTTCGCTGACCCGCTGGTCCGCCGACGCGGGTCCGGTGCAAGCCGCGGTCTCGGGGTCCGGCGCGCACCTGGCCGACTGGGTGCCGTGGGCCGTCGGAGGCTACTCGGACGAGGATGCCGCGGCGTTCCTCCGGTTGACGCACGAGAACTGGGAAACCGGCCGGGCGTACGAGTGGGCGATCCGCGTGGACGGCTCGCTCGCGGGTGCCGTCGGTGTGATGACCCGCGACGGCGGCGTCGAGATCGGCTACTGGCTCGGGTTCTCGTTGGTGCGCAAGGAACCCGCGCGCCCAGGGGACCGGCCGCCGGCGTGCGTGGGCGTCAAGCAGGTGTGGCGGAAGGAGCGGCCGTGAAGGAGACTTACGCCGAAGACGACTTCACCTTGACCCGCTGGACGTCCGCCGACGCCCCGGAACTCACCGCGACGGTCGCCGGGTCCCTCGACCACATCGGGGCCTGGATGATCTGGGCGACCGACGGCTACACCGCCGAAGACAGCGCGGAGTTCTTGCAGCGGACCCGGAAGCAGTGGGAGACCGGGGAGACGCACGACTTCGCCATCCGCGTCGGCGGCTCGATCGCGGGCGCGGTCGGCTTGATGGCCCGCGAGGGCGGCGTCGAGATCGGGTACTGGCTCGCGCGGGACTTCACCGGTCGCGGCCTGATCACCCGCGCGGTGCGACTGCTGACCGAAGAGGCGTTCCGGCTCGGCGCGGGGTATGTCGAGATCAAGCACGACGAGCGGAACGTCCGAAGTGGAGCGGTGCCCGCGCGCCTCGGTTTCACCAAGGTGCGCGAGGAACCGGTCGAAAAACCGCTGGCTCCGTCGTGTGCCGGGACGAATCACGTGTGGCGGAAGGAGAAGCCGTGAAGCCGGTTTTCGTCGAAGTGGCCCGGCCGGGCCACCGGTGGCCGTGCGAGCGGCGCGAGTTCGCGAACCGGGCGGAGAAGCGCGGAAACCGCGCGGAGCCTCACGTGTACGCGTTCCGGCGGCGTCGGCGTGACCGTCCGAGGGGGTGGCCGACGGCCGGAGTGCGCCGGCCGCCGGTCTGGCCGCCCCGCGGGTGGCGTCGCTGACGCTCAGGAGACCTTGTTGCGCTCCCGCAGCACCTTGAGCGCCTGGTCGGCGTGGACGGTGAAGTTCAGCTCGCTCTTGATCTTCTCGAGGATCTTCCGGTCCTCGCCGATCACGAACGTGGCGCGCTTGGCGTGCAGCGGCAGCAGCTTCCGCCAGACGCCGAACTGCCTGGCGACCTCACCCTCCACATCGGACAGCAGCGGGTAGTCGAAGCCGTTGGCCTCGGAGAACTGACGCTGCTTGGTGACGCCGTCCGGGCTGATGCCGATGCGGTGCGCGCCGACCTCGGCGAACTCCGCGGCGAGGTCGCGGAAGTGGCAGCTCTCCGCCGTGCAGCCGCCGGTCATCGCGGCCGGATAGAAGAACAGCACCACCGGGCCGGTGGCCAGGAAGTCCGACAGCGTGCGGTCGGCGCCCTGGTCGTCGGGCAGCGTGAAATCGGGGGCGAGGTCTCCGGCGTCCATGGAGGTCCCTTCTCGTCGGCGGCAGAACCCATCCTGCCGGGTCTTCGGAGCCGCCCCGGAACCGGCTTGGTCCCCAGCGCCCCAATGTGGCCTTGGTTGCGCTCAACGCACCCAAGGCGGCCTTCGGTGCGTTGAACGCACCGAAGGCCACATTGGGGCGCTCCGGAGTCAGCCGGCGGGGTGGCGGGCGATCAGCTCGTCGACCTCGTCGCCAGTGGCCGAGTCGGTCACGAACGGGCCGCGGGCCGCCAGCACGCCCAGCTGCCGCAGCCGCGCCGCCTGCTCGTGCGTCCGGACCCCCTCCGCGCCCACCCGGAGCTTCAGCTCGCGGGCCCGCGTGACCAGCTGCGTCAGGTGCCGCAGCGCCGGTTCCGGCGGCGAATCCGAGTCCAGCGCGTCGACGACCGCGCCCGACAGGATCACGTGGTGCACCGGCAGCCGGCGCTGGGGGATCAGTTCCAGGTCCGCCGAGCCCGAGATCGTCAGCACCAGCTGCGTCCCGAGGTCGGACAGCACCGCGAACGAGTCCAGCACCTCGCCGCGCGGATCGAGGACCGAGTCGCGGTCCGTGCACAGCCGCAGTGCGTTGGGCGGCAGCTCGTGCTTGTCCAGCTGCTCCTTCACCAGCAGTACCAGGTCCGGGTCGATCGCCAGCCGGGTCGGCAGCTGGACGCACACGTCCGGAGCCGCCGCGCCGAAGCGCGAGCGCCAGCGGGCCGTCGCCGCCAGGGACTCCGCCAGGAGCCAGCGGCCCAGCGGCACCGTCATGCCCGTGGTCTGGGCCAGCGGGTAGAACTCGTCCGAGCCGAGCTCGCCCTTCTCCGGGTGGTTCCAGCGCAGTCCCGCGTTGACCGCGGCGAGACGGTCGGGGTCGGCGAGTTTCACCGTCGGCTGGTAGACGAGCGAGAACTCGCCGTTCTCCAGCGCCCCGGCGATCACCGCGCCCAGCTGGTAGCGGCCGCGGTCGCGCGCGTCCAGCTCGGGGTCGAACAGCATCCACTGCGCCTTGCCGGCTTCCTTGGCCCGGTGCAGCGCGATCTCCGCCGCCCGCAGCAGTTCCGCGGCGCCACCCTCGATGGCCGCGCGCACGACGATGCCCGCGCTCGCGCTCACGCCGATGCCGTGCCCGCCGAGGTAGATCGGCTCGTTGAGGTCCTCCAGCGCTCGTTCGACGAGCTCGACGACCTCGGTGGTGGCCAGCTCGCCCCGCAACAGCACCGCGAAGCCGTCGCCGGACAGCCGCGCGACGAACCCGTCGTGGTGGCCGGTGAACACCGCCGACAGCTTGCCCGCGACCCCGCGCAGCACCTGGTCGCCGACGCCGGCGCCGAGGCCGTCGTTGATCACCTTGAAGCCGTCGACGTCGAGGTAGATCAACGCGATGTCGTCGCGCGCGCCGGCACCGAGCGCCGCTTCGAGCTTGGTCGTGAACGACGACGCGTTGGGCAGCCCGGTCAGCGGGTCGTGCACGTTCTGGTGCAGCAACCGTTCCTGCAGCAGGTGCAGCTCGTTCGCGTCGGACACCATCAGCACCGGGTAGACCGAGCCGGGCCGGTCGCCGGGCAGCCGGGCGAGGGTGACGTCGGTCCAGAGCTGCCCGTCGTCGGTGTGGTCGAGCAGCATCCGCTCCTGGTAGCGCTCACGTCCGCCCCGCACCTGCTCGAGACCCGCCTTGAGCCGCGAGACGTCGTGGTCGGTGGAGCCGAGGTCGGTCAGGTGACGGCCCCGCAACCGGTTCGGCGAGCAGCCGAGCAGCTGGCCGAGCGCGAGGTTGGCCTCCACGATCTCGCCGTCCGGGTCGGCCAGCGCGATCCCCATCGGCGACGCGGCGTAGAGCGCCGTGAACCGGTGCAGGGCACCACCGTGGCCGGAGCCGGCGTGGTCGACCGCGTCGTGCGCGATCTCCAGCAGCAGCGGCTCCAGCTCTTCCAGGGGAAGTGTTACTCCTTTGGTGTCGGCCAACGTCGCCGCCCACCGGCGCGCCACGTCCAGCAGTCCTGGCGCGGCACCGGACTCAGGCACACTCCACCTCTTCACGCACAGGTCAGGCCAGGTCAGCCACGGTGCCAGGGATCATGAAGCCACACTAGGTACCCCTCGCCCGTGACCGATGCCACGCCATCATGCGCGTAACGGGGTGTCTACCGGCTGAACGAGTGAACGAATCTCCACATGCGGTAACTTTTTGTCACAGGGTGTATGCCACGGTGGACAGTGCAGGACAGTGCGGGACAGCGACAGGGTCAGCGAGGCGTCAAACGCACCGGGAGACCGTCGGCGGGCACCGGCAGGGACACGTAATCCCACTTCGCCGTGTAACTCTCCGGAACCGACCAGCGGTGGGCCCGCAGCATTTCGTGCATCAGCAACTTCACCTCGAGACCGCCGAAGTGGAGCCCGATGCACTTGTGCGCGCCGCCGCCGAACGGCATCCACGCCATCCGGTGGGACTTGTCCTCGCGGCGCGGCTCGGCGAACCGCTCGGGGTCGAACTCGAAGGGGTTCGTCCAGTGCTCCGGCGAGAAGTGGTTGACCGTGGGCGAGACACCGCACAGGGTGCCCGCGGGGATGTAGTGGCCGAGCACCTCGGTGTCCTTGACGGTCTGCCGGGTCAGCGACGGCACCGGCGCGACCAGCCGCAGCGCTTCCTTCATGACGAGGTCGAGGGTCTCGAGCTTGTCGATGGCGTCGATGTCGAGGATGTCGTCGCCCAGCGCCAGGGACTCCTCGCGGGCGCGTTCCTGCCACTCGGGGTGCTTGGCGAGGTAGTAGGCCATGGCGCTGCTGGTGATGGTCGTCGTGTCGTGCGCGGCCATCATCAGGAAGATCATGTGGTTGACGATGTCGGTGTCGGTGAACCGGTCGCCGTCCTCGGTGGTGGCGTGGCAGAGCGCGGTGAACAGGTCGTCGCCGTCGGACTTGCGTTTGGCGGGCAGGGTTTCGCTGAAGTAGCGCTCGAGGACCTTCCGCCCGTGCAGCCCGGCCGACCAGCGCCCGCCGGGCACCGGGAAGCGCACCAGCGCGGTGCCGGCGCGCACCGAGCTGACGAACGCGCGGTTGATCCGGTGGGAGCCGGCGCCGCTGCGCATGCCCATGAAGACGCGCGTCGCGACGTCGAGGGTCAGCTGCTTGAGCGCCCAGTACAGCCGCGGGCGCTCGCTCGAGCCCCAGCTCGCGACGCCTTCGCGCAGCGCCGGGCCCATCTCGTTGACGTAACCGGTGAGCCGGGACCGGGTGAAGGCTTCCTGCATGATCCGGCGGTGCAGGTGGTGCTCGCCGAAGTCCATCAGCATCAGGCCGCGCTCGAAGAACTTCTCGATGAAGAACTTCCAGCCCTCCTGCGAGAACGCCTTGTCCTTGTTGACGAGCGCGATCTGCGTCGCCTCGGGTCCGGACAGCGCGACGATCCGCCGGCCGAAGCCGCCGGTCCACGACACGGGGCCGTAGAGCTCGAAGCGGCGCAGCCCGAACGCGGGGCCGAAGCGCATCATCTCCAGCATGTGCCCGACGACCGGCGGGCCTTCGTCGCCGAGGACGGGCTTGAGGCCGCTGCCCGCGGGCGGCGTCGCGAGCTCTTTGACGGGCCAGCGGGACTGCAGCCACCGCTCGTCGACGCCGCGGGGGAGAGGCAGGGAGGTCAGCGGCGGCACGCGTTCGCGCAGTGCTTCGGTGGCTCGGCCCACGGTGCTCGTCAAGATGACCATCTCCCCGCTGAGATCGGCTTCCCCTCCACGATGCACCCTTGTTGACGATGTGACAACACCTGGGCGGCCGTCTTTCGGGTGGCTTCTCAGCGCGCGGCCGCGCGGCGGAACTCGCTCGGGTTCGCACCGCGGACCCGTTTGAACGCGGCGCTGAACCCGAAGGCGTCGGAATACCCGACGGCACGGGCGACTTCGGCGACGGTCTTGTCGTCCCGCTCGGCCAGCAGGTCGGCGGCGAGCGCCATGCGCCGGCGGGTGAGGTAGGTCAGCGGCGGTTCGCCGACCAGGTCGGCGAACCGCTTGGCCAGCGTCGACCGCGACACCCCGGTGCGCCCGGCCAGCGAGCCGACCGTCCACGGCGCGGCCGGTTCGGCGTGCAGGAGGCGCAGCGCGTGGCCGACCACCGGGTCGCGCTGGGCGGTCCACCAGGCCGGCGGTTCGCCACCGGGCCGGTCGAACCACTCGCGCAGCGTGCAGACCAGCATCCAGTCCAGCAGCCGGTCGAGCACCACCTGCTGGCCGGGCGCGTCGACGGCGACCTCGGCGGCGAGGTGGTCGAGCACGGCGTCACCCGTGCCCCCGCCGGCGACGCGCAGTACAACGGGCAGGGCGTCCAGCAGCCGGGCACCGATTTCGCCGCGCACGGGGTAGGCGCCGACGATCAGTGTCGTCGCGCCGTCGCCGGGGTCGTGCCAGCCGCGCCGGTGCCGGGTCCCGCCTTCCTCGGGCGTCGCGCAGTGCTCACCGCACGCGACCGGTGCGGCCGGAGTGCCGACCTCGTCGACGAAGCTGAAAGTCCCGGGGCCGCGCACGATGACCGTGTCGTAGGCGTTCAGCGGTTCGGGCGCTCCGGTTTCGGGCACGATCCAGCCGCCCCCGGCGAGGACGGTGCACAGGGTCAGTGGCGCGCCGTCCACGAAGTGCAGTGCCCAGGGCGCGGTCAGGGCCGAGCTGCCGAACAGCGAGCCGTGGGCCCGCAGGTCACCGAACGCGTCCACCTTCCCGAGGTTAGACGATCACGCAGGCATTCCGGCTTCTCACCCATGGGATCGTCCGAGCGGACCGGGTTCACTGAGGTCATGAACGCACTCACCTCCGAGGACCTCGAGCTACTCCACCGCCCGCTGCACGGATTCCTGACGGTGGCCGGCGGCCGGCCTCGGCCGGTGTGGTTCGAAGCCTCGGCCGACGGCATCGAGCTGTTCAGCGAACCGGATGCGCCCAAGGTGCGACGCCTGCGCCGCGACCCCCGCGCGTCTCTGGTGGTCGCGGCGCCGGTGGGCGAGCGCGAACGGTGGGTTTCGGTCGCGGGCCGCGTCACGGTGGAACCCGACGGCGCCCACGACCTCGCGGCGCGCTCGGCCGCGCGCTACTGGGACCTCGACGACCCGGCCCGCGCCGCCGACCTCGCCGGAATCCTGGCCGTGGACCAGGTTCGGCTGGTGCTCCACCCGGAAACCGTGCACCGCTACGCCTACTGACCCACCCGGT
Source organism: Amycolatopsis sp. NPDC051371 (assembly GCF_040682155.1). Classification (NCBI taxonomy): domain Bacteria; kingdom Bacillati; phylum Actinomycetota; class Actinomycetes; order Pseudonocardiales; family Pseudonocardiaceae; genus Amycolatopsis; species Amycolatopsis sp. NPDC051371. The sequence goes on along the minus strand of NZ_JBFBAG010000007.1, from coordinate 130,735 downwards.
CACTTGTCCAGGTTGACGGTGAAGAAGTCGGTGAGCTTGCCGACAGCGAGGTCGATGTACTCGCGCTTGTCGTAGAGGTCGACGTGGCTCGCACCCGCGATCCAGTGGATCTCCGCGGGCCCGGTGGCGCGCCGATGGGCTTCCAGGCCCATCCAGGCGGTGACGGCGCGCTCACCGAGGATCTGCAGCATCGGGCGCGGGCCGATCAGCGGGACGGCGTGGAAGACGTCGCTCGCGGCCATCTTGTCGACGCTGTCCCAGGTGAGGAACTTCGCCGAGCGCTCGTGGTAGCCGCGGGGGCCGCAGTAGTACTCCCAGCCCTCGACGCCGTGCTCGCCGCCGAGGGCGCCGGCCTGTTCGGCGGTCTCGGGGAACATGGTCAGCACGCCGGGGTCCTCACCGCGGGCCGCGGTGGTGCGGGCCTGGGCGGCGGCGTCGAGCAGGCCCTGGAAGACGGCCGGGTCCTGGGTGCCGTCGGCGCCGTAGCGGAACTGGCGCGCGGGCTCGGCGGTGCACACGGTCGCGACGGCCTTGACCCTGTGGTCACCGCCGGCAGCGGCGAGCGAGTAGCCGCCGGAGGCGCAGATGCCCAGCAGGCCGATCCGGCCGGCGTCGACCTCGGGCCGGGTGGTGAGGAAGGAGACCGCGGCCTTGAAGTCTTCGATCCGCTGGGCGGGATCCTCCAGGCCGCGCGGCAGGCCGCCGGACTCGCCCTGGTGGGCGGCGTCGAAGGCCAGGGTGACGAAGCCGCGGTCGGCCATCAGCTTCGCGTAGGTGCCGGAGGTCTGTTCCTTGACGCCGGTGCCGGGATGGCCGACCACGAGGGCCGGAAGCGGGGCGTCAGCGCCTTCGGGAACGTAGAGGTGGGCGGCGATGTCGATGCCGGCGCTGTCGAAGGTGACGGTGGTGGTGGGCATGGGGACTCTCCCTGGTCGGTGGTGTCTCCACCATCGACTAGGACCGTGCCGCCGAAAAGCCGCGAGTTCCTGCCTGGGAAGGATCCTGCCCCCGCAGAAAAGCCACGCCCCCGGCGAACCGGGGGCGTGGCTTTGTGCAGCGGGGGATCAGTCCCAGTCGAGCGCGCCGCCCGACTGGTACTCGATGACGCGGGTCTCGAAGAAGTTCTTCTCCTTCTTCAGGTCCATCGCCTCGGACATCCACGGGAACGGGTTCTCGGTCTCGCCGAAGATCGGGGACAGCCCGATCTGCTGCGCGCGCCGGTCGGTGATGAAGTGCATGTACTGCTCGCACAGCTGCGCCGACAGGCCGAGCATGCCGCGGGGCATCGTGTCGCGCGCGTACTTGACCTCGAGCTCGCACGCCTCCTTCAGCATCCCGCGGACCTCTTCCTGGAACTCGGGAGTCCACAGGTGCGGGTTCTCGATCTTGATCTGGTTGATGCAGTCGATGCCGAAGTTCAGGTGGATCGACTCGTCGCGCAGGATGTACTGGTACTGCTCGGCGATGCCGACCATCTTGTTCCGGCGGCCCAGCGACAGGATCTGCGCGAAGCCGGTGTAGAACCACATGCCCTCGAAGATCACGTAGAACGCGACGAGGTCACGCAGGAACGCCGTGTCGGCTTCCGGCGTCCCGGTCTCGAAGTCCGGGTCCTCCAAGTGCTGCGTGTACTTCAGCGCCCACGCGTCCTTGTCCGAAATGGACGGAACCTCGCGGTACATGTTGAACAGCTCGCCCTCGACCAGGCCGAGGCTCTCGCAGATGTACTGGAAGGTGTGCGTGTGCACGGCTTCCTCGAACGCCTGGCGCAGCAGGTACTGGCGGCACTCGGGGTTGGTGATCTGCCGGTACACCGCGAGGACGATGTTGTTGGCCACCAGGGACTCCGCGGTCGCGAAGAAGCCCAGGTTGCGCTTGAGCATCTGCCGCTCGTCCTCGGTGAGGCCGTCCTTCGACTTCCACAGCGCGATGTCGGCCTGCATGGCGACCTCGGTCGGCATCCAGTGGTTGTTGCAGCCGGCCAGGTACTTCTCCCAGGCCCAGGTGTACTTCATCGGCAGCAGCTGGTTGACGTCGGCGCGCGCGTTGATCATGCGCTTGTCGTCGACGTTGATCCGGGCGGCCCCGACCTCGATCTCACCGAGGCCGGTGGCGCCGGTCGTCTCCACGTTGGTCATGGTGCAGGGTTCCTTACTGGCAGGATTCGCAGTCGGGGTCGTCGATGCGGCAGGCGGCGCCTTCGGTGGCGACGAAGTCCACGTCGGTCTTCGGCATCTCCTTCGGCTCCGGCGCGGTCACCGGCACGGCCGGGACCGAAGCCGCGGGAGCCGGTGCCGGAGCAGCCGGAGCCGCGGGCGCCGGGGTGGCCGAGACGGCGTTCAGCTTGCCGTCGGTGCCGCGCAGGGTGCTCTTCTCCACGTGCGTCGCGGACTGCGCCCGCAGGTAGTACGTGGTCTTGAGGCCCTTGTGCCACGCGTAGCGGTACAGCTCGTCGAGCTTGCGCCCGCTCGGCGCCGCGATGTAGAGGTTCAGCGACTGCGCCTGGTCGATCCACTTCTGGCGCACCGAACCGGCGTCGACGATCCACTTCGACTCGATCTCGAACGCGGTCGCGTACAGCGCCTTCAGGTCGTCCGGCACGCGGTCGATCTGGCCGAGGCTGCCGTCGAAGTACTTGAGGTCGCTGACCATGACCTCGTCCCAGAGCCCACGCTCCTTGAGGCTCTTGACCAGGTGCGGGTTGACGACGGTGAAGTCGCCGGACATGTTCGACTTGACGAACAGGTTCTGGAACAGCGGCTCGATCGACTGCCCGACGCCGGAGATGTTGGAGATCGTCGCGGTCGGCGCGATCGCCATCACGTTCGAGTTGCGCATGCCGACGGTCTTGACGCGCTCGCGCAGCGGCGCCCAGTCCAAAGTGGACGACAGGTCGACGTCGAGGCCGTCACCGCGACGCGCGTCGATGAGCAGCTGCATCGAGTCGATCGGCAGGATGCCCTTGCTCCACAGCGATCCCTCGAACGACTGGTACTGCCCGCGCTCCTCGGCGAGGTCGGTCGACGCCGAGATCGCGTAGTAGGAGAGGTGCTCCATGGAGACGTCGGCGAACTTGACGGCCTCGTCGGAGGCGAACGGGACGCCGATCTCGAACAGCGCGTCCTGGAAGCCCATCAGGCCCAGGCCGACCGGGCGGTGGCGCAGGTTGGAGCGGCGCGCCTCCGGGATCGTGTAGAAGTTGATGTCGATCACGTTGTCCAGCATGCGGACGGCCGTGCGCACGGTCTTCTCGAGGCGCTTCGTGTCCAGGCCCTCGGGCGTGACGTGCTTGAGCAGGTTCACCGAGCCGAGGTTGCACACCGCGACCTCGTCGGTGGTGGTGTTCAGCGTGATCTCGGTGCACAGGTTGGACGAGTGCACGACGCCGACGTGCTGCTGCGGCGAGCGCAGGTTGCACGGGTCCTTGAACGTGATCCACGGGTGGCCGGTCTCGAACAGCATGGTCAGCATGCGGCGCCACAGCTCCACCGCGCGAATCCGGCGGAAGACCTTGATCTCGCCGCGGTCGGCCATCGCCTCGTACTCGCGGTAGCGGGCGGAGAACTCGTTGCCGTAGAGGTCGTGCAGGTCCGGCGTTTCGTTCGGCGAGAACAGCGTCCACTCGGCGTTGGCCTCGACGCGGCGGAGGAACTCGTCCGGCACCCAGTTCGCGGTGTTCATGTCGTGGGTGCGCCGGCGGTCGTCACCGGTGTTCTTGCGCAGGTCGAGGAACTCCTCGATGTCCACGTGCCAGGTCTCGAGGTACGCGCAGGCCGCGCCCTTGCGCTTGCCGCCCTGGTTGACCGCGACCGCGGTGTCGTTGGCGATCTTGAGGAACGGCACGACGCCTTGGGACTGGCCGTTGGTGCCCTTGATGTGCGCGCCGAGGCCGCGGACCGGGGTCCAGTCGTTGCCCAGGCCGCCCGAGTACTTCGCCAGCAGCGCGTTGTTCTTGTAGGCCTGGAAGATCGAGTCCAGGTCGTCGTCCACCGTGGTCAGGAAGCAGGACGACAGCTGCGCGCGGGTGGTGCCCGAGTTGAACAGCGTCGGGGTCGAGGCCATGAAGTGGAACGTCGAGAGCAGCTCGTAGAACTCGATGGCACGAGCCTCGCGGTCGTCCTCGCGGATGGCGAGGCCCATCGCGACGCGCATGAAGAACGCCTGCGGCAGCTCGAAGCGGGTGCCGTCGTGGTGCTGGAAGTACCGGTCGTACAGCGTCTGCAGGCCGAGGAAGCCGAAGTCGAGGTCACGCTCGGCGTGGATGGCCGCGGTGATCTTGTCCAGGTCGAAGGACAGCAGCTCGCCGTCGACCAGCTCGAGCTCGACCGCGCGGCGCAGGTAGGCGCGGAAGTACGCGGGGTACTCGCCGGCCATCTCGTCCTGGCTGGCCAGGCGCGGCTTTTTCGCGAGATAGCTGAGGGCCTCGCCGCGCAGCTTGTCCAGCAGCAGCCGGGCGGAGACGAAGGAGTAGTTCGGCTCCTGCTCGACCAGCACGCGGGCGGCCAGGACCTGGGCCAGGGCCAGCTCGTCGGCGCTGATGCCGTCGTAGAGGTTGCGCTTGGCTTCGGCGAGGACGGGCTCGGCCGTGACGTCGTCGAGGCCGGCGACGGCCTCGCCCACGACGTGGGAAACGCGGGCCCAGTCGAGCGGGCGCAGGACGCCGTCGGCGCCCTTGACGTTCAGCGCGACCTCGGTCGCGGCCGGCTTGACGGCCTCGCGGGCCTTGCTGCGCTCGTCGCGGTAGAGGACGTAGGCGCGGGCGACCTTGTGGTGCTCGCCGCGCATGAGGGCGAGCTCGACGATGTCCTGGATCTGCTCGATGTGCAGGGCGGTCTCGGGGCCGGCGTGGCGCAGCAGGGTGGTCTCCACCTGCTGGGTCAGCTCCGCGACGACGTGGTGCACGCGGGAGGACGCGGCGGCGTCGCCGCCCTCGACCGCGAGGAACGCCTTCGTCAGCGCGACCGAGATCTTCCCCGCGTCGAACGGCGACACGCTGCCGTCCCGCCGGATGACCCGGATCGCGGTGGGTGTGTCGGCGGCTGACGGCCGCTGACCGGTTTCGACTGACATGCGTGTCTCCAGGTTTTCGGGCGCGTGGGATCGCCACACGGCCTCACGAGGCCGTGCGCTGCAGGTTCTTCAAAGCTGCCCGGCAGTACTCTGCAGCGGTCTCCCCGTCGCTGGGCCCTGCCGGTCACCAGAGACTACATGTAGGGGTGGTCGCCCGCGCGGGACCCAAGGGGTGGCGTGTCGTGGGCTCACCCTGCCGGGTTACACGATCACCCAGAGGTGCTGCTCAGCCCGCGGAACCAGGCCCGCGGCGGTAGGTTTCGAGGTCGCTCGGAGCCGGGCAGCCCACGGCTGCCGGGTGGTCCGGCTGGGCGTGCGGGCGCGGCGCTGTCTTGAATGAGTCATTCAGGACCTCCGGCGACCTGAATGACTCATTCAAGACGTTTGGGCCGGGGGCAAGCGCCGAAGCGGAGCTCGGACTTCGGCAGCTCGAGGCTCGTCACCGGCCGCCGCCCGGCGAGGTAGCCGAGCGGGCCGTCCGGGTTGAAGCTCCAGTCGGCCGAGGCCGGGCGCGGGCGGATCTTCGCGCCGACCGGGGTGCGCAGGAGGCCATCGCGCTCCTGGACGACCTCGAACGACGTCGGCACCCGCAGCGGCAGCGCGGGCCGGGGCTTGAACGCCGCCGTAGCGATCCAGTCGTCCGCCGTCGCCGCCGTGGCCTGGAACGTGCGGCCGCCGGTGAAGTCCAGCGTCGCCAGGTCCTTCGGGATCGCCCACAGCTCGCGGCCGCCCGCCAGGGACGCCTCGCTGTCGACCCAGATCTCCGTGATCGAGCAGGACACGCGCCGCGCCTTGATCGACACCGCGGCCAGCAGCTCGTGGTAGGCCATCTGCCCGGGCGGGGTGTAGTCGATCCACGCCGTGAACACGGACGCGTGGCCGGCCACCACCACCAGCGGCCGGGCGCCGGCCGGCAGAGCGGGCAACCGGGACGGCGGCACGCGCCAGATCGACACGCGTGCGTCGGCGGTCAGGTTCCAGGGCTGCGGCGGGTAGAGGCTCATTCGTCCAACCAGGGGAGGTACGGAGGCAGGTCCTTCTCGACGCGCATGCCGAATTCGGGCGGTCGTTTCTGCAGGAACGACATGACGCCCTCGACGGCGTCCGGGTTCGCGCCGAGCCCGCCGATCAGCTTCGAGTCGAGTTCGTGCACCGGGAACGGCGAGTCGGCGCTCGCCATCCGGTAGAGCAGCTGGCGGGTCACCGCGACCGACACCGGCGCGGTGTTCGCGATGATGTCGCGGGCCAGTGCGTAGGCCTCGTCGAGCACGGTTCCGGTCGGAAAGACCTTGTGCACCAAGCCCTTTTCGAGGGCCTCGGCCGCGGGGAACACGCGGCCGCTGATCATCCAGTCGAGCGCGGTACCCATGCCGACGAGCCGGGGGAGGAACCACGCCGACGCGCCTTCGGGGTAGATGCCGCGGCGGGTGAAGACGAAGCCGAACCGCGAATCCTCCGAGGCGAGCCGGTAGTCGCAGGGGAGCGTGATCGTGCTCCCCGCGCCGACGGCCGCGCCGTGCAGGGCCGCGATCACCGGCTTGTTCATGGTGAAGATCCGCTTCGAGCACCGGCCGGCGGGCTCCTGCCACGCCGCGTCCGGGCCGGTCGCCGGGTCGAAGTCGAAGCCGCCCTGGGAGAGGTCGGCGCCGACGCAGAAGTCCTTGCCCGCGCCGGTCAGGACGACGACGCGGACGTCCTCGTCGCGGTCCGCGCGATCCATGGCGGCGCCGAGCTCGTCGGCCATCCGGATCGTGTAGCCGTTGCGCGCCTCGGGGCGGTTCAACGTCACCGTGGCGATCCGGTCCGCGACGGCGTAGGTGGTCTCGGCCATGGCGACGAACGTATTGCAGTCCGCCACTACTGGCAAGATGTCAATAGTGTGTCCGCAGCGTCCGGGACGAAACAATCAGGCGTGCTTGATTTTTCCGGCGACCGGTGCGACGCTGGGCCGCAGGACGCAAGGAGGCGGCGGATGGCGGATCTCGGCGTGATCCTCGGGGATCTCGACGCGGAGACACGGACGATCGACGACGTGGTGGCGAACCTGCCCGCGTCCGACTGGGCGCGCGCGACGCCGGCCGAGGGGTGGACCATCGCGCACACCATCGCCCACCTGGCTTGGACCGATCGCAAGGCCTGCATCGCGGCGGCCCACCCGGAGGACTGGCAGGCCGAGGTCGAAGAGCTCCTCAAGGTGGGGGAGACCTACGTCGATGACGGCGCCGCGGCCGGGGCCGAGCGCCCGCCGCGAGAGATCCTCGAAGACTGGCGCGCGGGCCGGGCCGAGCTGGCCGCGGCGCTCGCCGCCGTGCCGGACGGGCAGAAGCTGCCCTGGTACGGCCCACCGATGAGCGCGGCCTCCATGGTCACCGCGCGCCTGATGGAGACGTGGGCCCACGGCCAGGACATCTTCGACGCCCTCGGCCTGACGCGCGAGCCGACCGCGCGGCTGTGGCACATCGCCCGCTTCGGCACCCGCACCCGCGACTTCGCCTACCTGCTCAACTCCCTCGCGCCGCCGGCCGAGGAGTTCCGCGTCGAGCTGACCGCGCCGGACGGCTCCACCTGGGCGTTCGGGCCGGAGGACGCCGAGCAGAAGCTCACCGGCAGCGCCGTCGACTTCTGCCTGGCCGTCACCCAGCGGCGGCACCCGGCCGACACGGACCTGGTCGCGCACGGCGCCGACGTCGAAGAGTGGCTGACCATCGCGCAGGCCTTCGCCGGGCCTCCTGGAGAAGGCCGGAAGCCGGGGCAGTTCGCATGACCTACCGCATCGGCAACGCGTCGGGCTTCTACGGTGACCGCTTCAGCGCGGTCCGCGAGATGCTCACCGGCGGCCCGCTCGACGTCCTGACCGGCGACTACCTGGCCGAGCTGACCATGCTCATCCTCGGCCGCGACCGGATGAAGGACGCGAACCGCGGCTACGCCAAGACGTTCCTCCGCCAGATGGAGGAAAACCTCGGACTGGCGCGGGAAAAGGGCGTCAAGATCGTCGCCAACGCGGGCGGGCTCAACCCCGCCGGACTTGCCGACGCCCTGCGCGAGCTGGCGGCGAAGCTCGGGCTCGACGTCAAGATCGCGCACGTCGAGGGCGACGACCTGGTCGCGCGCGCCGACGAGCTGGACCTCGGGAAACCTTTGACGGCCAACGCTTACCTGGGTGCGTGGGGCATCGTCGAGTGCCTGAACGCGGGCGCGGACGTCGTCGTCACCGGGCGCGTCACCGACGCCTCGGTGATCGTCGGCCCGGCCGCCGCGCACTACGGCTGGGCCCGCGACGACTACGACGCCCTCGCCGGCGCGGTCGCCGCCGGGCACGTCATCGAGTGCGGCGCCCAGGCCACCGGCGGGAACTACGCCTTCTTCACCGAGCACTCCCTGGGCGTGCCCGGCTTCCCGATCGCCGAGATCGAGGCCGACGGTTCCAGCGTCATCACCAAGCACCCGGGCACCGGGGGAGTGGTGAACGCCGGCACCGTCACCGCGCAGTTGCTGTACGAGATCACCGGCGCGCGCTACGCCGGGCCGGACGTCACGACCCGGTTCGACACGCTGTCGCTGGCCGAAGACGGGCCCGACCGCGTCCGCATCTCCGGCGTCCGCGGGGAAGCCCCGCCGCCGACGCTGAAGGTCGCGCTGAACAGGCTCGGCGGGTTCCGCAACGAGACGACGTTCGTCCTCACCGGACTCGACATCGAGGCGAAAGCCGCGCTGGTGCGCGAACAACTCGAAGAGGCTCTGAAGGAACGGCCGCCCGCGGACGTCCGGTGGACGCTGGCCCGGACCGATCACGCCGACGCCGACACCGAGCAGGCCGCCAGTGCCCTGCTGCACGTCGCCGTCAAGGACGCCGACCCCAAGGTCGCCGGCCGCGCGTTCACCGGGGCCGCCGTCGAGCTGGCACTGGCCAGCTACCCCGGGTTCCACGTCACCGCGCCGCCGTCGGACGCCTCGCCGTACGGCGTCTACACCGCGGCTTATGTGGCCGCGGAGAAGGTGCCCCACGTCGCCGTGCTGCCGGACGGCATGCGTGTCGACATAGCGCCATCGGCGTCCACTCGGGACCTGTCCGATGTGGACGAGCCCGCGCTGCCCGAGCCCCTGGACCACGGCCCGGTGCGCCGGGTGCCCCTCGGCACGATCGCCGGGGCCCGCAGCGGCGACAAGGGCGGCAACGCCAACCTCGGCGTCTGGGTCCGGTCCGAAGAAGCGTGGCGGTGGCTGGTGCACCGGCTGACCGTCGCGGAGTTCAAGCTGCTGCTGCCCGAGACCGCCGACCTGCCGGTGACGCGCTACCTGCTGCCGAACCTGTGGGCGATGAACTTCGTCGTCGAAAGCATCCTCGGTGAGGGAGTCGCGTCGCAGGCGCGGTTCGACCCGCAGGCCAAGGCCTTCGGCGAGTGGCTGCGGTCCCGCGAAATCGACGTGCCCGAGGTGCTCCTGTGACCGATCCGTTCCGGACGCCCGAACGGGGCGAGCTGCGCAAGACCGTGCGGAAGTTCGTCGAGCAGGAAGTCCTGCCGCACCTCGACGACTGGGAACGCGCCGGCGAACTGCCGCGCGACCTGCACCGCAAAGCCGGAGACCTCGGCCTGCTGGGCGTGGCCTTCCCCGAGGAGATCGGCGGGGGTGACGGCAACTACCTCGACGCCCTCGTCGTCGCCGAGGAAATGCACTACGCAGGCGGGTCCGGCGGGCTGTTCGCGTCGCTGTTCACCTGCGGCATCGCCGTCCCGCACATCGCCGAAGCCGCCGACCCCGTGCAGATCGAACGCTGGGTCCGCCCGACGCTGGCCGGGGACAAGATCGGCTCGCTCGCTGTCACCGAGCCGGACGGCGGTTCGGACGTCGCCGGGATCCGGACCACCGCCGTCCGCGAGGGCGACGAGTACGTCATCAACGGCGCGAAGACGTTCATCACCTCCGGCTGCCGCGCGGACTTCGTCACGACGGTCGTGCGCACCGGCGGTGACGGCGCGCACGGGCTCTCGCTGATCGTCGTCGAACGCGGGACGCCCGGCTTCACCGTGTCTCGCAAGCTGGAGAAGATGGGCTGGCTCTGCTCCGACACCGCCGAACTGTCCTACGTGGACGTCCGCGTGCCGGTGGAGAACCTGGTGGGTACCGAGAACAGTGGGTTCGCGCAGGTGGCCACCCAGTTCGTCACCGAACGGCTTTCCCTGGCCGTGCAGGCCTACTCGCACGCGCAACGGGCGCTCGACCTGACGCTGGACTGGTGCCGGCTGCGCGAGACGTTCGGCCGTCCCCTCATCTCGCGACAGGTCGTGCAGCACAAGCTGACCGAGATGGCGCGCAAGGTCGACGTCGCGCGCACCTACGCCCGGCAGGCCGCGATCCGGCACGTGTCGGGCGAGGAGGTCATCGCCGAGGCCTGTTTCGCCAAGAACACCGCCGTCGAGGCCGCCGAGTGGGTGGTCAACGAGGCCGTCCAGCTGCACGGTGGGCTCGGCTACATGCGCGAGTCCGAAGTGGAACGCCACTACCGCGACGTCCGGATCCTCGGCATCGGCGGCGGCACCACCGAGATCCTCACCGGCCTGGCCGCGAAGCGATTGGGATACACTTCATGACCGCTCTGAGGTCCACAGTGGACACACGGACCGCCGAGTTCGGCGCCAACCGCGAGGCGATGCTGGAGAAGCTCGCCGAGATCGACACCGAACAGGCCAAGGCCGTGGCCGGTGGCGGCGAGAAGTACGTCGAACGCCACCGCAAGCGCGGCAAGCTCCTGGCCCGCGAGCGGATCGAGCTGCTGCTCGACGAGGACTCGCCGTTCCTGGAGCTGTCACCGCTGGCGGCCTGGGGCACCGACTACCGGGTCGGCGCGAGCCTCGTGACCGGCATCGGCGTCGTCGAAGGCGTCGAATGCCTGATCTCGGCGAGCGACCCGACGGTCAAGGGCGGCGCCAGCAACCCGTGGACCACGAAGAAGAGCTTCCGGGCGGCGGACATCGCCGCGCAGAACCGGCTGCCGTCGATCAACCTCGTCGAATCCGGCGGCGCGGACCTGCCGACGCAGAAGGAAATCTTCATCCCCGGCGGCCGGATCTTCCGCGACATCACGCGCGCTTCGGCCGCGGGCTGCCCGACGGTCGCCCTGGTCTTCGGGAACTCGACCGCGGGTGGCGCGTACCTGCCGGGCATGTCGGACTACGTCGTGATGGTCAAGGAACGCGCCAAGGTGTTCCTCGGCGGGCCCCCGCTGGTCAAGATGGCGACCGGTGAGGAGTCCGACGACGAGTCGCTCGGCGGCGCCGAGATGCACGCGCGGACCTCGGGCCTGGCCGACTACCTCGCCGTCGACGAGGCCGACGCGATCCGGCTCGGCCGGAACATCATCAAGCGGCTCAACTGGACCAAGCAGGGCCCGACACCGAAGCCGGACTACGCGGAGCCGCTGTACGACACCGAGGACCTGCTCGGCATCGTGCCGCCCGACCTCAAGGTGCCGTTCGACCCGCGCGAGGTCATCGCCCGGGTGGTCGACGGTTCCGACTTCGACGAGTTCAAGCCGCTGTACGGCTCTTCGCTCGTGACGGGCTGGGCGAGCATCCACGGCTACCCGGTCGGCGTGCTGGCCAACGCCCAAGGCGTGCTGTTCGGCGAGGAGTCGCAGAAGGCCGCGCAGTTCATCCAGCTGGCCAACCAGATCCACACGCCGCTGGTGTTCCTGCACAACACGACCGGCTACATGGTCGGCAAGGAGTACGAGCAGAGCGGCATCATCAAGCACGGCGCGATGATGATCAACGCGGTGTCGAACTCGAAGGTGCCGCACCTGTCCGTCCTCATGGGAGCGTCCTACGGCGCCGGGCACTACGGGATGTGCGGCCGCGCCTACGATCCCCGCTTCCTGTTCGCCTGGCCGAGCGCGAAGTCCGCGGTGATGGGCCCGGCGCAGCTGGCCGGCGTGCTGTCCATCGTGGCCCGCGCCGCCGCCGAGAGCCGCGGTCAGGAGTACAACGAAGACCACGACAAGGCCATGCGCGCCATGGTGGAAGGCCAGATCGAGGCTGAGTCGATGCCGATGTTCCTCTCCGGCATGCTCTACGACGACGGCATCATCGACCCGCGCGACACCCGCACCGTGCTGGGGCTGAGCCTGTCCGCGATCCACAATGGACCAGTGAAGGGCGCCGAGGGCTTCGGCGTCTTCCGGATGTGAGTGAGCGATGATCCAGAACCTGCTGGTCGCCAACCGCGGCGAGATCGCCCGCCGCGTGTTCCGCAGCTGCCGCGACGCCGGGATCGGCACGGTGGCGGTGTTCTCCGACGCCGATGCCGCCGCGCCGCACACCGTCGAAGCCGACGCGGCCGTCCGCCTGCCCGGCAACGCACCGTCCGAGACGTACCTGCGCGCCGAGCTGCTGGTGAAGGCCGCGGCCGACACCGGCGCCGACGCCGTCCACCCCGGCTACGGCTTCCTGTCCGAGAACGCCGCGTTCGCCCGCGCCGTGCTCGACGCGGGGCTGACCTGGGTCGGGCCGCCGCCCGAGGCCATCGAGACCATGGGCTCCAAAGTGGAGTCCAAGCGGTTGATGGCCGCCGCCGGTGTCCCGGTGCTGTCCGAACTGGACCCCGCGTCCGTGACGGAAGCGGACCTTCCGCTGCTGGTCAAGGCCTCCGCCGGGGGTGGCGGCCGCGGCATGCGCGTGGTTCGCTCACTCGACGAGCTGGCCGAGGCAGTGGAAGGTGCCAGTGCCGAAGCGGGATCGGCGTTCGGCGACCCCACCGTCTTCTGCGAGCGGTACCTGGAGACCGGGCGCCACATCGAGGTCCAGGTGCTCGCCGACCGGCACGGCACGGTGTGGGCGGTGGGGGAGCGGGAGTGCTCGATCCAGCGCCGGCACCAGAAGGTCGTCGAAGAGGCGCCCTCGCCGTTCGTCGACGACGCCATGCGCGAAGAGCTGTTCGACGCCGCGCGCAAGGCCGCCAAGGCGATCGACTACGTCGGCGCGGGCACGGTCGAGTTCCTCGCCGGGCCCGACGGCCGGTTCTACTTCCTCGAAATGAACACCCGGCTACAGGTCGAGCACCCGGTCACCGAAAACGTCACGGGGCTGGACCTCGTGGCGTTGCAGCTGCGGATCGCCGACGGTGAACGGCTGCCCGCCGACCCGCCGCCCACCGTCGGCCACTCCATCGAGGTCCGGCTCTACGCCGAAGACCCGGCCGCGAACTGGCAGCCGCAGAGCGGCACGCTGCACACCCTGGACGTGCCCGACGTGGACCGTCGGTTCGGCCACGGCCCCGGGCTCAGGCTGGACTCGGGGTTCGAGAGCGGGTCCGTGGTCGGCGTCCACTACGACCCCATGCTCGCCAAGGTGATCACCTGGGCGCCGACCCGCGCCGAGGCCGCCCGACGGCTCGCGAAGGCACTGGCGGCGTCGAAGATCCACGGCGTCGTCACCAACCGCGACCTCCTGGTGAACATCCTCCGCCACGAGGCGTTCCTGGCCGGAGAGACCGACACGGCGTTCTTCGACCGGCACGGCCTGGACACCCTCGCCGCGCCACTGGCCACTGTGGACACCGAGCGCGTCTCGGCCTTGGCCGCGGCGCTCGCGGACGCGGCGGGCAACCGGGCGTCGGCGACCACCCAGAGCCGGCTGCCGAGCGGCTGGCGCAACGTCCGATCGGCCGGGCAGCGCAAGGTCTTCTCGGTCGCGGACCGCGAGTACGAGGTGGTCTACTCGCTGACCCGGGACGGCTTGAAAGCCGAGGGCCAGGACGTCGACCTGGTCGCCGCCGAGCCGGGCCGGGTCGTCCTGGACGTCGCCGGAGTGCGGCGCACCTTCGACGTCGCCCGGCACGACGGAGTGTCCTACGTGGACTCCGCACTCGGCTCGGTGGCGCTGACGGCGGTTCCGAGGTTCGCGGATCCGGACGCGGCGCTGGCGGCGGGGTCGCTGGTGGCGCCGATGCCGGGCACCGTCGTCCGGCTCGCCGTGCAGGCCGGAGACCCGGTCAAGGCGGGCGACCCGCTGTTGTGGCTCGAGGCGATGAAGATGGAACACCGGATCGCCGCGCCCGCCGACGGCGTGGTGACGGAACTGCCGGTCACGGTCGGACAGCAGGTCGAAGTGGGCACGATCCTCGCGGTGGTGGGAGAAGCAGAATGAACGCCATGAACTTCATCGAGCCGGAAGAGCGGATCGCGCTCCGCAAGGCCGTCGCCGAGCTCGGGACCAAGTACGGGCACGAGTACTACGCGCGCAAGGCTCGCGCGGACGAGAAGACGCACGAGCTGTGGGACGAGGCCGGGCGCCTCGGCTACCTCGGCGTCAACATCCCCGAGGAGTACGGCGGCGGGGGCGCGGGCATCGCCGACCTCGCCGCGGTGCTGGAGGAGCTGGCCGCCGCGGGCTCGCCGCTGCTGCTGATGGTCGTCTCGCCGGCGATCTGCGGCACCGTGATCTCCCGCTTCGGCACCGAAGAGCAGAAGAAGCAGTGGCTGCCCGGCATCGCCGACGGCACCAAGCGCATGGTCTTCGCGATCACCGAGCCGGACGCCGGGTCGAACTCGCACAAGATCACCACCACCGCCAAGCGTGACGGCGACGGCTGGGTCCTCAGTGGACGCAAGGTCTACATCTCCGGCGTCGACGAGGCCGACGCGGTGCTCGTCGTCGGGCGCATGGAGGACTCGAAGACCGGCAAGCTCAAGCCCGCGCTGTTCATCCTGCCGACCGGCACCGACGGCTTCGAGTACACGAAGATCCCGATGGACATCATCGCGCCGGAGAACCAGTTCTCGCTGTTCCTCGACGACGTCCACCTGCCCGCCGAGGCGCTCGTCGGCGAGGAGGACGCGGCGATTGCCCAGCTGTTCGCCGGGCTCAACCCGGAACGCATCATGGGCGCGTCGTTCTCCCTCGGCATCGCCCGCTACGCGCTCTCCAAAGCCGTCTCCTACGCCAACCAGCGCCAGGTCTGGGGCACTCCGATCGGCGCTCACCAGGGCCTCGCGCACCCGCTGGCCGAGATCAAGGTCGAGCTGGAACTGGCGAAGCTGATGACCCAGAAGGCCGCGTCGCTCTACGACTCCGGTGACGACTTCGGCGCGGGGGAGTCGGCCAACATGGCCAAGTACGCCGCCGCCGAGGTCGCCATCCGCGCGACCGACCAGGCCGTGCAGACCCACGGCGGCAACGGCCTCGCCACCGAGTACGGCCTCGGCACGCTGGTCACGGCGGTGCGGCTCGGCCGGATCGCCCCGGTCAGCCGCGAGATGGTGCTCAACTTCGTCGGCCAGCACAGCCTCGGCCTGCCCAAGTCCTACTAGGAGAGTCACCATGTCTACATTGGACGGCAAGACGATCATCATGTCCGGCGGCAGCCGCGGCATCGGCGAGGCGATCGCGCTCCGGGCGGCGAAGGACGGCGCGAACGTCGCGCTGCTGGCCAAGACCGCCGAACCGCACCCGAAGCTGCCCGGCACGATCTACACCGCCGCCGAGGCGATCGAGAAGGCGGGCGGGCACGCGCTGCCGATCCTCGGCGACGTCCGCGACGACGACGGCGTGGCCGCCGCGGTGGCGAAGACCGTCGAGCAGTTCGGCGGCATCGACATCGTCGTGAACAACGCGAGCGCGATCGACCTGACGCCGACCGAGCAGGTCAGCATGAAGCGCTACGACCTCATGCAGGACATCAACGCCCGCGGCACGTTCCTGCTCTCGAAGCTGGCCATCCCGCACCTGCGAGCATCCGACAACGCGCACATCCTGACGCTGTCGCCGCCGATCAGCCTCGACGAGAAGTGGTTCACCGCCGGGCACCTCGCGTACAGCATCGCGAAGTACTCGATGAGCCTGGTGACCGTCGGGCTCGCGGCGGAGCTGAAGAAGGACGGCGTCTCGGTCAACTCGCTGTGGCCGCGCACCACGATCGACACCGCGGCGATCCGCAACGTCGTCGGCGCCGAGCTGGCCGACCGCAGCCGGACGCCGGAGATCATGGCCGACGCCGCGTACGCGATCCTCACCAAGCCGAGCGGCGAGGCGACCGGGAACTTCTTCCTCGACGACGAGGTGCTGCGCGCGGCCGGCGTGACGGACTTCGCGAAGTACCGGATCGGCGGCTCCGAGGAGGACCTCCAGCTCGACTTCTGGGTCGATCCGGCTTGACCGGCGTCCGCGAACCCCAGCAGGAACGCAGCCGCACGACGCGGCGGCGGCTGATCGAGGCCGCGCTCGACAGCTTCGGCGAGCGCGGCTGGCACGGGGTCACGGTCGCCGTGATCGCCGAACGCGCGGGCGTCTCCCGAGGCGCCGCGCAGCACCACTTCCCGACGCGGGAGGACCTCGTCGCGGCCGCGGTGGACCTGCTGGGCGAAGCGCAGATCGACGAGCTGCGCGCCCAGGCCGCGGACCTGCCGAGCGGGGTGCCGCGCATCGAGCGCGTCGTCGAGATGGTGCTGAACCTCTACACCGGGCCGCTGTTCCGCGCCGCCCTGCAGCTGTGGTCGGTGGCGGCGACCGACGACGCCCTGCGGGACGTGCTGGTGCCCCTGGAAGCGCGGGTCGGGCGCGAGGCGCACCGGGTGACGGTGGAGCTCCTCGGCGTCGACGAGTCCCGCGCGGGGGTGCGCGAGCTGGTCCAAGCCACCCTCGACCTGGCCCGCGGGCTGGGCCTGGCGAACCTGCTCACGGACGACACCCGGCGCCGGAAGCAGATCGTGCGGGAGTGGGCGCGGACGCTGGAGCTGCGGCTCGGGTGAGCCGGTCCAGTGCCGCCTGGCTCTCCTCGTCGGCGGCACGGAAGATGACCAGCAGCTGGTCCGGGTCCTGGACCGGCCGGAGCGTCTCGAACTCCACGGCGACCACGCCGACCTCCGGGTGGCGCATGACCTTGCGGCCGCGGCCGTTCACCTTGACGTCCTGCTCGGCCCAGAAGCGGGCGAAATCTTCGTTGCCGGCGGTGAACTCGGCGATGAGGCCGGTCAGCGCCCGGTCGTCCGGGTGCGCCGCCCACGCGGCGCGCAGGTGGGCGACCCCTTCCCGCACCACGCGTTCGCGGTCGAGGTAGAACTCGCGCACCTGCGGGTGCATCAGGCACAGCCACATCGAGTTGCGCTGCGCCGGCGGCAGCGTGTCCAGATCCACCAGCAGCCTCGCCATTCCGGTGTTCCACGCGAGGATGTCGTAGCGGTGGTTCAGGAGCATGGCGGGCAGCGGTGCCAGGTCGTCGACCAGCCGGGCGAGCGGCGGCGTCGCGGCGGTGACGAGCTTGTCGGTGTCACGGGCGCGCTGCCGGGTCAGGTCGAAGAGGTACGCGCGCTCGTCGGGAGCCAGGCGCAGCGCCCCGGCGAGCGCCTCCACCACCTCCGCCGAAGGTCGCAGGCCGCGGGCCTGTTCCAGCCGCACGACGTAGTCGACGCTGATCCCGGCCAGCTCGGCGACGTCTTCGCGGCGCAGCCCCGGCGTCCGCCGGCGCGGCGGCAGGCCGAAGTCCCGCGGGTCCAGGCGTTCCCGCCGGGTCCGCAGGAACGCGGCCAGCTCCACCGTGGGGGTCGTCATGATCACTGCAACCGCCAGGGTGGGACGGCTGTTCCCAGGAAGTTCTTTCCCTTACCCCCGGCGCGCGCCGGCCGGAGACTCGCTGCCGACGACCGTTCAAGGAGGACACCATGTCGCTCACCCTCGACAGCTACCGGCTGCTGGGCCGTTCCGGGCTGCGGGTCTCCCCGCTGGCGCTGGGCACGGCGACCTTCGGCACCGAGTGGGGCTGGGGCGCCGAGAAGACCGAGGCGCGCAAGCTGTTCGACACCTACGTCGAGCGCGGCGGCAACTTCATCGACACCGCCAACACCTACACGAACGGCAGCGCCGAGCGTCAGCTGGGCGAATTCACCCGCGACACCCGCGAGAGCCTGGTGCTGGCCACGAAGTACACGACGCTGCGCCGGCCCGGCGACCCGAATTCCACGGGCTCGCACCGCAAGAGCCTGTTCGCGTCGGTGGAAGCCAGCCTGCGGCGGCTGAACACGGACTACCTCGATTTGCTCTACCTGCACGTGTGGGACTTCACGACGCCGGTCGAGGAGATCCTGCGCGGCCTGGACGACCTGGTCCGCCAGGGCAAAGTCCTGTACGTGGCGATGTCCAACGCCCCGGCGTGGGAAATTTCGCGCATGCAGGCGATCGCCGACCTGCGCGGCTGGTCGCCGCTGGTCGGGCTGCAGATCGAGTACAACCTGATCAACCGGGCCGCGGAACGGGACCTGATCCCGATGGCGCGGACGATGGGTCTCGGGGTGACGCCGTTCTCGCCGCTGGCGGGCGGCCTGCTCACCGGCAAGTACGACCGCGCCGGCCGGGCCGCGCCGAGCGCCGGAACCCGCGAGAGCTTCAACGCCGGCCTGGGGATGGTCACCGAACGGAACCTCGCCATCGCCGACGTCGTCAAGGAGGTCGCTCTCGAGCTGGGCCGGACGCCCGCGCAGGTCGCGCTGGCGTGGACCCTGCAGAACCCGGGCGTGACGGCACCGATCATCGGCGCCCGCACCCCCGAGCAGCTGGAGGGCAACCTCGGTGCGCTGGAGGTCGCCTTGACCGCGGCCCAGCTGGCCCGCCTCGACGAGGCCAGTGCGATCGACCTCGGTTATCCGCACGACCTGCTCGCGGGGGACCACATCCGCGCCGTGACGCGAGGGGAGCTGAAGATCGAAGCGCGCCGCTGACCGGCCGGCGGCCGGACCGTGCGGGAGTGGGCCCGCACCGGTCCGCCGTCGACCGCCGGCGGCGGGACCGCTCGCCGCGACCGTCGAACCGCTCATCGACACCGACCGAGACCAATCGGAACCTCGACTTGCTCCGAAACGTCATAGTGCCGTAAGTAACACAATCGGCCCAATGGGCGAATGACTGGTAGTAGCGGTCTTTAGAGGAAGGCAGTCCGGTGTCCGGTTCAGGAGTCGAGCTCACCCACCGCGCGATGGCGATGCTGAGGGCGGTGGCAGCAGGCCGCGCGCAGATGTCGTGCAGCTGCGAGCCCGACCTCTTCATCGACGGATTCGCTTGTTGCGATCAGATGACGGCCCACGCGCTCGCCCACGGCGGCTACCTGCGCCCCGCCGTCGAGGCTGCCGCCGGGCGCGTTCCGGCCGAGCTGACCGAGGCCGGCCGCGCCGCGCTGGAGATCTCCGCCGCCGCCTGAGCACCTGCACGTGCGTCACGCACTGTCGTGGCGTCGAACAGGTGTTCGATATACCGTCGGTGACCTCGACCTGGCAGGCTTGAGCCATGGCGGAACCCCCACCACCGGTGGACGACGAGGCGACGGTCTACCTCCCCAGCGAGCTGCGCGGCGCGCACTGGCCGACCCGCGACCCCGACGTCTCCCGGCGGCCCTACGACGAGTTCGCCACCCAGATCGTCGCCCGGCCGCCCGCCTCGCCCGTCACCGCCGGCCGCGGGGAAGGCGCCGGCTCGTCACTGGCCCGCTCGAGCGGCCGGATGGCCGTCGCGTCGACCGTCAGCCGGATCACCGGGTTCGTCGCGAAGCTGCTGCTCGCCGCGGTGGTCGGGACCAAGGTCGTCAACGACTCCTTCACCGTCGCGAACACCTTGCCCAACATCGTCTTCGAACTGCTCTTCGGCGGCGTGCTCGCCAGCGTGGTCGTGCCGCTGCTGGTCCGCTCCCAGGACGACCCCGACGGCGGCCGTGCCTACACGCAGCGGCTGATCACCATGGGGCTGATCCTGCTGATCATCGGCACGGCCGTCGCGGTGGCGATCGCGCCGCTGTTCACCGCGCTCTACGTCGACAAATCGTCCCCGACGGCCAACCCGGGGCTCACCACGGCCCTGGCGTACCTGCTGCTGCCGCAGATCCTGTTCTACGGCCTCTTCGCGCTGCTTTCGGCGATCCTCAACGCGCAGAACGTCTTCGGCCCGCCCGCCTGGGCGCCGGTGCTCAACAACGTCGTCGTGACCGCCACGCTCGTCGTGTTCGCCGTCGTGCCGTGGGAGCTGACGCTCGACCCGGTCCGGATGGGCGACCCGAAGCTGCTGGTCCTCGGCCTCGGCACCACCCTCGGCATCGTCGTGCAGGCCCTGGTGCTGATCCCGGCGTTGCTGCGCACCGGGTTCCGGTTCCGCTGGCGCTGGGGGTTCGACCCGCGGATCCGGGAGTTCGGCGGGCTCGCCGCGTGGATCCTCGGCTACGTCGTGGTCAGCCACGTCGGCTTCGTCGTCACCACCCGCGTGCTGACGCACGGGACCAGCGGCGGCGTCACGGCCTTCAGCTACGCGTCCCTGCTCTTCCAACTCCCGTACGGCATCCTCGGCGTCTCGCTGCTGACCGCGCTGATGCCGCGGATGAGCCGCGCGGCCGCGGACGGCGACACGGTGTCCCTCGTCGGCGACCTCTCCCTCGCCTCCCGCATCTCGACGGTCTTGTTCCTGCCGATCTCCGCCGTGCTGGCGGTGGTCGGCACGCCGGTCGGCATCGCGATCTTCACCTGGGGCCGCGGCACCCTCGACGACGCCGAGCGCCTCGGCCAGACCCTCGCCGTCTCCGCCGTCGGGCTGCTGCCGTTCGCGCTGGTCATGTTGCAGCTGCGGGTGTTCTACGCGATGAAGGACGCGCGCACGCCCACGCTGATCATGCTCGTGATGACCGCCGTGAAGATCCCGCTGCTGCTGCTCTGCCGCGGCCTGCTCGACGGCGAGCACATCGTCCTCGGCGTGATGCTCGTGAACGGCGCCGGGTTCGTCGTCGGCGCCGTCCTCGGCCAGGTCTGGCTCTGGGTCCGGCTCGGGCACCTGCGCAGCAAGCGATCCCTGCGGGTCGGGCTGATCACGCTCTCCGCCAGCGCCCTCGGCGTCGGGGCCGCGGTGCTTGCCGGCTACGCCGTGCCCGGCTCGCTCGGCGCGATCGCGGGCGCCTGGGTGAAACTGCCGGTCCAGACCTTGCTCGGGATGGCCGTCCCGTTCGGCCTGCTGGCTCTGCTGAGGCTGCCCGAGTTCACCCCGGTGACCCGCCGCGCGGGCGCTCTCCTGCGGCGGTTCGCCCCTCGTTGACGACTACGGCCGGGAGCGCGATCCGGATGTCTCGAAACGGTAACGAGACCGCTGCGATCAGCGCGTTTACATTTCCCGCGCGGCTTTCTACGATCCATCCGGATCAGCGATGGGGTGGAGGTCGTGCATGACGCGCAGGGCGCGCAGGCGGCGGGATCGGGTCACGGTCGACGAACTGCTGCGGGAAGCCGGGGCGCGGCCGCGGAAACCCGGTTCGCGCTCGGCCGAGGCGGCCGCCCGGCGTGATCCCGGCGCCGAACCGCGCGGCGCGGCGGGCCGGATCGCGCTGGCGTCGGCGGTGATCGTGGTGCTCGGCGGGCTCGTGCTCGTCCTGGCGACCCGGACCGACCCCGTCCCGGGGTCCACGCAGTTCCCGCAGCTGCAGCCGGCCACCGGCGTCCCGACGTCCACCGCGATCGCCGTGCCGACGCGGACGACGACCCCGTCGCCGGTGGTCATGCACGCGCGCCAGACGCCGACCCCCACGCCGACCGTGACGGTCGAGCTCCCGCCGTCACCGACGACGACGGTCACCCTCCCGACCTTCACGCCGGACTACCGCTGCTACCCCTACGGCTGCCGCCGCGACGGAATTCCGGTGCGCTGACGCCGGAGCAGCAGGTAGGTCCCGGCGGCGAGGACGAATCCGGCGGCGAACGTCAGGTCGCCGGTGCCGGGAACCGCTTTCGGGATCGGCGCCGTGTAGAGCGCCTGGTTCGCGAACAGCCCGACGGAGACCACCAGCCCGACGAGGAACGCGGTGAACCCGGCGACGTTGCGGTGGCGCCGGTCGGCGAGCAGCTCGCCGAACTCCGTGCCGCGGCGCAGGTGGTGGTCGGCCAGCAGCACGCCGAGCCACGGGCCGATCCAGTAGGCGATGACCAGCAGGAAGTTCTCGTACGCGTGTCCGGCGTCGGCCAGCCCTAGCCAGGCCAGCACGAACCCGACCGCGCCGAACGCGAGCGCGACGACGGCGCGCCGCCAGGCGAGCGGCAGCCGGATCCCGAGGGCGAGGAAGGCGAGCGCGCCGGAGTAGACGTTGAGGACGTTCGCGGCGACGGCGCCGAGCGTGATCGCCAGCAGCGTCGCGGCGGCGAGGAAGCCGGGCAGGTGCCCGGTGAAGGCCGTCGCGGGGTTGTCGTCGGCCGGGCCGGCGATGGTCGTCGAGGCGGCGCCGACGAGCATCAGGACGGTGGTCGAGAGGAACAGGCCACCGCCGGCGTAGAGGCCGATCGCGCGTCGTGACGCGGTCTTCGGCAGGTAACGCGTGTAGTCGGCGGCGTACGGGTTCCAGCCCGCGGTGTAGCCGAACGCGGTGCCGACGGCGAGGAGGAACCCGCCCACGCTGCCGGAGTTGGTGGTGGCGCCCGACTTCCCGAAGATGACGACGCTCGCGACGGCGAACACGACGGCGAGGACGGCGAAGACGTACTTCTCGTACGCCTGGACGAGGTTGTGCCCGAAGAACGCGATGACGATCTGCGCCGCGACGACGAGCACGAGGCAGGCGACGGTGGGGAGCCCGGTGAGGCTGGCGAGCGCGAAGGCCCCGCTGACGCTGTTGACGGCGAACCAGCCGACGCCGGCCATGACCGACATGAGCGCGGCGGGCACGACGTTGCCGCGGTAGCCGAACGCGGCCCGCCCGAGCACCATCTGCGGCACGCCGTAGCGCGGCCCGCGGGCGGAGAGGACGCCGTGCGCGACGGCGCCGAGGCCGTTCCCGACGACGGCGGCGAGGGCGGCCTGGGTGAAGGAGAGCCCGAACGCGGTGACGGCGAGGACGCCGACGAAGATCGTCGCGAACTCGAGGTTGGGGGAGGCCCAGGTCCAGGCCAGCTGCCGGGGCCTGCCGTGGCGGTCGGCGTCGGCGACGGGTTCGACCCCGCCGGGCTCGACGGCCACCACCTTGTCGCCGTAACCGGCCGCTTCGGTCCTCGCCATGGGAAGACGGTAAGCGACGAAGATTGCGGCGGTGTGACGGAATCCGGTTCCCGGTGAGCGAAACGGTTTCCGCTCACCGGTACCCGGCAGTGTTCTCCGAAACCCGTCTCGACCCGCGAAGACCCCCTCACCGGCCCCGATGCCGGTGAGAGGGTCTTCGGCAGCCCCACTACGGGTCCAGGGGTCAGCCGGCGTACCCGGCGACGATCTTCGTGAACGCGTACTTGTCCTGCGTGATGCCGCTGCACTCGCCGCCGCCGCTGCAGTCGCGGTTGGTGGCCCAGAACGTGAAGCGGGCCAGGTGGTGGCTCGTCGCGTAGCCGCGGATGGAGTTGAAGTTCGCCACCGAGACCGTCTCGCCCGCGTTGTCGGTCTTGCCGTTCATCGAGGAGAGGCCGCTGTGCCGGTAGGCGGTGTCGTCGTTCCAGCCGAACGTGGTCTTGAGCTGGTTCTTCAGCCCGTCGACCGCGGACTTCGTCATCGCGGCCATGTCGCCGCCGCTGGAGAAGTCGAACGGCATGACCGACCAGACGTCGACCGGGGCGCCGATCGCCTTGGCCTGGTTGATCAGGCGCTTGCCCCAGCTGTCGGGGCCGGTCGTCGTGGTGCCGATGGTGATGACGACCTTGACGTTGGGGTTCTTCTGCTTGGTCAGCTTGACCGCGTTGAGGATGCGGTCCTGCACCGTGTTGTTCTGGAACTCGTCGGTGTTCTCGATGTCGAGGTCGATCGCCTTGAGGCCGTAGGCGTCGATCACCTTCTGGTACGCGCCGGCCAGCGCCGACGCCGACGTGCACTTCGAGCCCAGCTTCGTGCCGGACCAGCCGCCGAAGGAGGGGATCACGTCCCCGCCCGCGTTGCGGATGTTCTGGATCATCGTCTTGTCCGAGCCGGTCAGCGAGCGGCTGCCGTCCCACTTCGGGTTGCAGGTGCCGTCGGACAGGACGAACGCGAGGGTAAACGCTTTCACGCCGGTGGCGGACATCGCCGCGGTGGGGCTGGTCTGCCCGCCCCACTGGTACAGGTACGGCGATGCGAGCACCGGGTCGACCGCGGCCATGGCCTGCGGGGCGAGGCCGACCGCCGTCGCCATCGCGGCTCCGGCCGCGACCGCGAGAGTGACCAGACGGCGCACTGGGGTCGCCGATCGGGCCAAAAGCAGGCCGCCCGTCGAGCGACGAGCAACCGTTGCCACGAAACTGTTCGGCCGTGACTGTGGGCGAATCGGCGATGAACGATGCAGCATGGGGGTCCTCCAAACGTGCTGGATGGAGCACCTCCGGTTTGAGGCGGCGGGATCAACCCGGGAGGAGCGCTGTGCCACCACACAGTGGACTAGACCAATGTTGTATGTCAACCCTTCGAGGGTCGGAAATATGACTTACCGTGCGCGCACGGTCTCCGAGCGTCGGCGTTGTGAGATTCCCCTGAAGGCGGAGTGACAGCGCCCCGCATTACGGCTACTTTGCCGAAATGGTGGGGGATTCCACGGTCGCCGCCGGCGGGGGACGCCGCCCGGGCCGGTTCCTGCCTGCCGTCGTCCTCCAGCGCTGGGCGCTGTGGCGGCTGCCGCGTCGCGGCCAGGTCCTCTACGTCGTCGCGATCGACGTCCTCGCCGTCGCCGCCGCCGTGCTCGCGGCCCTCCGGTTCCCGCCGCTCACCGCGATGCTGGTGCCGTTCGCGCTGCTCCTGGGCGGGATGCTGGTGTCGGCCGAGCTCGCCCGGACGGTGGAGCGCCACCGCGAGGACACCCTCCTCGGCCCCGGCGTCGACACCCCGTGGATCTTCGCCGGGGTGCTGGTGCTCCGGCCGGGCCTCGCCGTCGCACTGGTCGTGCTGTCCGCGCTGCACCAGTGGTTCCGGGTCCGCAGAAGACCCGTGTACCGGCAGGTGTTCGGCGCCGCCGCGACGGCGCTGGCCGGCCTCGTCGCCGGGGCGTTCCTCACCTCGACGGACGTCCGGCCGCTCGGCGAGGTCCTCGACACCCGCACCGTCGTCCTGCTGACCGTCGCCGGGGTGGTGTTTCTGGCGGTGAACGCCGCGCTCGTGACCGCCGCCGACGGCCCCCGCCCGCTCGGCGCGGCTCTTCCCGGCCACGCTTTCGACGCTGCGATGGCAGCGTCCGCCTTGCCGCTCGGCTGGGCCGTGGCGGCCGCGCCGGCGCTCGTGCCGGTGCTGGCCGGCGCCACCGTCGTGCTGCACCGCGGCGGGCTGGGCCGCGGCCGCCGCGACCACGTCACCCTCGACCCCGGCACCGGCGTGCTGACCGCGGCGTCGTGGCGCGGCGCCGCCGAAGCCGAGCTGGACCGGCTCGGCCGCCACGGTCCCGGCCAGGCCGTGCTGCTGCTCGACCTCGACCACTTCCGCCAGCTCAACGACCGCTACGGCGCCCGCATCGGCGACGCCGTCCTGCGCGCGGTCGCCGACACCCTGCGCGACGAGGTCCGCTCGGCGGATCTCGTGGGCCGCTCCGGTGGTGAGGAGTTCGCGGTGCTGCTGCCCGGCACGGGCCGCTTCGACGCGATGGCGATCGCCGAGCGGATCCGGCTGCGGATCGCCTCGACGCTGGTGGCGCTGAAGGCCTCGGGTGACGGTCCGCAGTTCGTCGGCGTGACGGTGTCGATCGGCGTCGCGGGCTGCGCCGACGGCCTGCTGGCGGACGCGCTGCTCGCGGCGGAAGCGGCGGTGCTGCGCGCGAAGGCGGCGGGCCGCAACCGGACGATCTGCGCCGAACCGGCGTCGTGATCCGACCGTTAGCTCGGCCGTACAACCGGCAATACCGCTGAGCGCCTTGGTTGGCAGGAAGGCGGCGAGGGGCCGTCGGGGGAATTCAGGGGGAAGAATGTTTTCGTTTCGTCGTGCCGCGGGCATCGCGACCATCGTGACGGCGGCCGCGATTCTGTCGGCTTGCACCGGTCAGCAGGATTCCGCTGCGCATGGCGGACCGGTTACGACGCCAACGACAGCGGTGGCACCGACGGCCGTCGCCGCTCCCGTGCAGGCCACCACGCCTGTGGCGAAGCCGGTGCCGGCCAAGGTGAGCGCTTGTGCCTCGGCGACCAAGGCCACGCTGGAAGCCGCGCTCAAGGCGAACAAGGAATTGTCCGGTGCACTGGTCGTCGACAGCAAAGGTCTGCAGCGCATCAAGTGCGCGACGCCCTGGGCTTTCGCGCACTTCACCAATGACATCGACGGCGGCCGCGTTTTGTTCAATTATCGGAACGGAACCTGGATCGCGCGGACCGGGGGCACCGGGGAATTGTGCGAAGAGGTCCCGGCCGCGATCGCCGGGCAGATTTGTTCCTGACGGTCAGGTCATCGTGATGGCGTTGAGCTTCTCCCGCAGGTAGGCCGAAGCGATGACCTCGGGATACGTCGTCTTGCCCAGCGGCGGCGCCAGCGACGTGATGCGCGCGTCGTGGTCGGTCTCGTAGAAGAAGATCAGGGACACCAGATCCTCTTCCGGGGCCGACGCCGCCGGTGGCAGGACGCGGTGACGCGTCGAGCGCCAGCGGTCGCCCGTCCAGCGGGCCATCAGGTCGCCGATGTTCACCGTGAACGCGTCCGGGTGGAACGGCGCGTCCTCCCACTCGCCGCCGGCCGTGTAGACCTGCAGGCCGCCGACGCCGGCCTGGCGGTCGAGGACCGTCACCGTGCCGAAGTCGGTGTGCGGGCCGATCCGGAACTGGTCCGCCTCCGGCGCGCCGACGTGGGTCATCGGCGGGTACCAGTTGATGTTGAACGTGTACGTCGGGTGCGCGGTGTGGCGGGTGAAGTGGCTCTCGGCCAGGCCGAGCGCCGCGGCGAAGATCTCCAGCAGGTGATCCGACAGGGCCCGCATCCGGCGCATGTACTCCGTGGCCGTCTCGGCGAAGCCGGGCACCTCGTCCGGCCAGACGTTGGCCTGGAACCAGAACCCGTCGACCTCGGCGACGCCCACGCCGAAATCCGCGCCCGCCGAGAACGACTCCTTCAGGTCCGGCGGCGTCTCGGTGCCCTCGGCGTAACCGTTGGCCTCGACGCCCGGCGGCAGCCAGCCGCGACCGCCGACGGTGACGGCGTAGCGCTGCTTGACGTCCTCGGGCAGCGCGAAGAACTCCCGCGCCAGCTCACGCGTCCGGCTGCGCAGGTCGTCCGGGACGCCGTGCCCGGTGACCAGCAGGAACCCGGACTCGCGCAGCGCGAGGTCGATCTGCCCGGCCACCTCGGCGCGGCCCTCGGACGTGCCCGCGAACCACGGCGAAAGGTCCACGAGCGGAACGGTTGACGGCATACCGGCTCCTCAGCAAACGCTGTCCAGTCAAGAACTGTCCTATTCGGACTTTTCGACCCCGATGTCCTCGAACCACAGGTCCGGGCGCGCGGCGATGAACTCCGTCATCAGCGCGGTGCACGCGGGGTCGTCGAGCAGGGTGATCTCCACGCCGAGCCCGGCCAGCCAGTCGTGCCCGCCGTGGAACGTTTCCGCCTCGCCGATGATGACGCGCCCGATCCCGAACTGACGGACGAGCCCGGAGCAGTACCAGCACGGCGAAAGCGTGGTGACCATGATCGTGTCGCGGTAGTGCGGCCGGCGCCCGGCGTTGCGGAACGCCGAGGTCTCGGCGTGCATCGAGGGGTCGTCGTCCTGCACGCGCCGGTTGTGCCCGCGGCCCAGCAGCGTGCCCGCGGTGTCGAACAGCGCGGCCCCGATCGGCACGCCGCCTTCGGCCTTGCCCAGCTCGGCTTCTTCACGGGCGATGGCGAGCAGGGCGCCAGGGTCGATCGGCATGCGCCACTCTTTCCACCCGACGCGGTCCGTGGCAAGTGTCCGACCACCTCTCAGGTGGATCGAGGACCGGAACTGTCCTCGATGTCTGGCACACTGCGTGCCATGTACGGCACTTCGGAACGCCTGCTCAGGTTGCTCTCGCTGCTGCAAGCGCGGCGCGACTGGCCGGGCGCCGACCTGGCGTTGCGGCTCGAGGTCGACGTCCGCACGATCCGCCGCGACGTCGAGCGGCTACGTTCCCTCGGCTATCCGGTGCACGCGACTCCCGGCGTCGCCGGCGGCTATCGCCTCGGCGCGGGCGCCGCTCTTCCGCCGCTGCTGCTGGACGACGACGAGGCCGTCGCGGTCGCGGTCGGCCTGCGCACGGCGGCGAGCGGCACGGTCAGCGGCATCGAGGAGACGTCCGTGCGCGCGCTGGCGAAGCTGGAGCAGGTACTGCCGGCGCGGCTGCGGCCGCGGGTGGGGGCGCTGCACACGGCGACGCTGTCGCTCCCGGGTGGCGGCCCGACGGTCGACGCCTCGGTGCTGACCGCGATCGCGGCGGCCTGCCGCGACCACGAGCGGCTGCGCTTCGGCTACGGCGACCGGGCCGGTGCGGAGACGGAACGGTCGGTCGAGCCGCTGCGCCTGGTCCACACCGGGCGGCGCTGGTACCTGGTGGCGTTCGACCTGGACCGCGACGGCTGGCGCACGTTCCGCGTGGACCGCATCGTGGGCGTGCCGGCCCCCAGCTTCCGGTTCACACCGCGTGAGCCTCCGGCCGAGGACCTCGCGGCGTACGTGTCGCGCCAGATTTCGTCGGCGCCCTACCCGCTCCAGTTCGTGCTGCGGGTGGCCGTCCCGGCGGCGGTGCTGGCCGAGCGGATCCCGCCGACGAGCGGCGCGGTCGAGCCGATCGACGAGCACAGCTGCCGGGTGCGGACCGGGGCGAACACCCTGGACACAGTCCCGTACTACTTGGCCCAGTGGGGCTACGACTTCGTGGTGGAAGAGGCGCCGCCGGGTCTCGTGGAGCGGCTGCGGGAGGTGGCCGAGCGCTTCGCCCGGGCGGTGGGTTAGGCCGCTTCCACGCGGACGCGGTCACGTTCGCCGTCGGAGAGGTACGACGCCAGCGCGCCTCCCTCCGCGTCGACAGCCGAGCGTTCGGGCTTGGTCAGGCGCCGCAACGGCCGCACCACCACCGCGTCGGCGTCCACCTTCCAGGTCGCCGAGACCCGGCCGTCCACCAGCACCACCCGTTCGCCCGCGACCGACAGCCCGCGATGGGCGTCGTCGATGAGGCGGGTCCGGTCGTCGTAGCCGAGGATCGCGTTGTCGAACGCCGGCAGGAACCGCACCGGCGCCGGTGTGTCGGGGTCGGGGCGCGGCGCGTCCGGCAGGTCGAGCAGCTCGCGGCCGCGCTCGTCGCGGAAGACCACCAGTTCCTCGCGCACCGCTTTCACCGCCGCCGGGAGCCCCGCCAGGCCGGACCACGCGCGCAGGTCCGCCGTCGCCGCCGGACCGAACGCGGCGAGGTAGCGCTTCACCAGCGCCTGCCCGACGCCGTCGGCCGGGTCGAGCGGGTCGATCTCCCGGCCCAGCCACGACGCGAGCGGCAGGTTCCGCACCCCGCCCTTGGTGCGCCACAACCCGCGGGGCGGCAGCTGCGCCACCGGGATCAGCGCGGCGATGAGCATCTCGCCGAGCGGCCGCGGACCGCACGAGGGCCAGCGGTCGGCGACGGCCCGGGCCAGCTCGCCCATCGAGCGGGGCTCGCCGTCGGCCAGGACCGCCCGGCCCGCCGCCGTGAGCTCGTCGAGGTCCACCCCGTCGAGCTCGCGGCGGTAGGTGCCGAGGACGCGCTGGCGCAGCATGGCGTCGAAGCGGGCCCGCCACGCCAGGACGTCCTCGGCGGTGAGCAGGTGGACGGTCCGGCGCATCAGGTGCGTCCGCACGACGCGCCGCCCGGCGAGCAGGTCCGACAACTCCGCCGGGTCGAACGCGCGCAGCCGGGACCACAGCCCGGTGAACGGCTCCTGCGGTTCCTGCGCCTGCAGGCCGCCGAGGTGCGCGACGGCATCGTGCACCGGCAGAGCGGCGCGCTCGAGCAGCAGCTGGCGGGCGAGCGTCGCGCGGTTGAGCGCCTGGGGGCTGAGAGTCGTCACGTCGTCTTCTGGCCGTCGAGCGTCTCGCGGAGGAGATCGGCGTGGCCGGCGTGCTGGGCGGTCTCGGCGATGACGTGCAGGACGGCCCGTCGTGCGGTCCACACCGTCCCCGGCCGGTTCCACGGCGCGTCCGGCAGCGGGTGCGTCGCGGACAGGTCGACCTTCGCGACGATCTCCTCGCTGCGCTTCGCGATGTCTTCGTAGCGCGCGAGCACGCCCGCCAGGGTCTCGCCGGACTGCATGGCGAACTCGTTCTGGTGGTCGATCGCCCACTGCGGATACTCGTGGGCGGTCCCGGCCGCCATGTCCGCCCACGTCACGCCGTCGGGCAGGTCGAAGCGCATGGCCGACGGGCCGTCGACGGCGAAGTTCAGCCAGTTCTCTTCCATGGACGCGACGTGCTTGACGAGGCCGCCGAGGCACAGCGCGCTGACGGTCGGTCGCGCGCCGGCTTGCTCGTCGGTGAGGCCGTTCACGGAGGTGATGAGGGCGGCTCGGGCGGCCGCCAGCTCGGCGATCAGGTCGGCGCGTTCGCTTTCGTGGGTCATGCGACCACTGTGTCAGGGGTAGCGGACAGGATGTGTCCGCTACTTCGGGCACGATCGGAGACATGCCGAAAACTTCCGCGCGCCTGCTGGCTCTGCTCTCGCTCCTGCAGGCGCGCCGCGACTGGCCGGGGGCGCTCCTGGCCGAGCGCCTGGAGGTCAGCGCGCGCACGGTCCGCCGGGACGTCGACCGGCTGCGCGAGCTGGGCTACCCGATCGTGACGGCCAAGGGCCCCGACGGCGGTTACCGGCTCGGCGCGGGCGCGGAGCTGCCGCCGCTGCTGTTCGACGACGAGCAGGCGGTCGCCCTCGCCGTGGCGCTGCGGACGGTTTCCGGCGGCGGGATCGAGGAAGCGGCGGCGCGGGCCCTGACCACGGTCCGGCAGGTGATGCCGGCCCGGCTGCGCCACCGCGTCGACGCGCTGCACGTCACGACCGTCTCCGCGGGGCCGCCGGTGGATCCGTCGGTGCTGGCGGCGCTCAGCGCGGCGGTGCACGCCCGGGAGGTGCTGCGGTTCGACTACGCGGTTTCGGGGTCGCTGCGCCGGGCGGAGCCGCACCACCTGGTGACGAGGGGCGGGCGCTGGTACCTGGTGGCCTGGGACGTCGACCGCGCGGACTGGCGCACCTTCCGCGTCGACCGGATGACGCCGCGGATTCCGACCGGCCCCCGGTTCGTCCCCCGGGAGCTGCCCGGGGGAGACGTGGCGGCGTTCGTGGCGGACCGGTTCTCGGGCAAGGACGAGTGCCGCGGCGAGGTGATCCTGGACCTGCCGGCGAGTGTCGTATCGGCGTACGCCGGCGACGGGGTGGTCGAGGAGCTGGGTCCTTCGCGCTGCCGGCTGGTGCTGGGGGCGTGGTCGTGGGTGGGCCTGGCGGCGTCGATCGGCCGGTTCGACGCCGACGTCGAGGTCGTCGGACCGGAGGAGCTGAAGGAGGCGTTCGCGCGGCTGGCCCGGCGCTATGCCGCGGCCGCCGACCGACCGCTCAGTCTGTGACCGGCGTCTCAGCCTGCGACGCGCCGAGCATCCGCAGCACCAGGCCGCCGTACTCCTTGCCGAGCGCGGTCGGCGTCTGCCGGGCGCGGTCGGTGTACCAGCGGGCCACGTCGACGCCCAGGGAGAGCACCGCGCGGGCCGAAACGTGGGCGTCGGAGACGGTGAAGACGCCGGCCTCGGCGCCGTCCGTGATCACTTCGCGCACGATCCGCTCGATGCGTCGCCGCAGCTCGGCGACCACTTCGAACTCCTGCTCGGGCAGGGCCTGCAGCTCGTACTGCACGACCCGGGCGACGGTGTGGCGCCGCGCGTGCCAGGCGACGAAGTCCTCGACGATCAGCCGGATCCGTTCGACGGGATCGGACTCCTTGGCGACGACGTTCTCGACGAGGGCGAGGGTCTGCTCGTGCCCGTACCGGCTGATGGCGAAGAGCAGCGCGGCCTTGGAGGGGAAGTGCACGTAGAGGGCGGCCGGGCTCATCCCGGCGGCCCCGGCGATGTCCCGGGTGGTGGTGGCGTGATAGCCCCGCTTGGCAAAGGCCTCGACCCCGGCGAGCATCAAGCGGCGCGCGGTCTCGGGCTGCACATCCGGCCACAGTTCGGCCGACAGCGACATCGTCATCCGGTGATCCTCCCAGACCGCACCACCCGGGATGGCCGGCGCCGATCGACCCCATTGTAAGCGGGCGCTTTGTGGAGAGGTCTGGGGATACATCCCCAAAATGGGGATGTCATGCCAGTGAGGCTAGCGCCCTGACGGCCGGCCGCGACACCCGGGGCCAGCTTCAGCTGCCCAACCTGAGTCGAACGTGCGTTCGAGAATTTGATAGACTGTGAATATCGGCGGTGCGGCTGCAGGGGAAGTGCGACCCGCACCGCCGCGCCCCCTCGGCGCTGCGCCGGGGGCGCCGATCACCCCCGGATTGAGCTTCGGCGATGAAATTGCGTGGCCGACCATGAACGCCATCCGCCCCGACAGGTGGTCACCTCCGCCGCATTGCCGGCGGGCTCATGTACCCCTCAGGGCGCCAGCGGATGCGGCTCTCCGGTCAGCGCCGCGACCACAACCGCGAGCTCGTCGACGGTAGCCGCGACGTAGGTCATCGTGCTACTCGTCTGGTAAACCGTCGCGGCGTGCCCCGCGAACGACGCCGACATCGCATAGCCGTAGTTGCGCTCGACCCAGGTCAAGGTCGTGTAGCGGATCCAATGCGCCGTGATCCCCATCGCACCGATCCAGGGCAGGTGCTGATGCAGCCGCGACCACAGCGCGGCATGCCGGGAGCGGGTGATCGGGGTCCCGTCACGATGCCGCAGCAGTCCCTCGTCGAACCCGGGCGCCCGGACGCGCCCCGGACATACACGAGCAGACCGGCCGCAAGCGTCGGCGAGATCGGCTGCTCGCGCGTCGTGCCACCTTTCTCCCGCAGGCGCACGGTGCACAGCTCGTCATTGACGTCACAAGGCCGCAGCGCCAATGCGCCCCCTCGCCTGCACGCGGTTTCGGTGTGCAGGCGCAGCAACAAGCTGTCCAACGCGGGATCCGTGCCGGTCGACGCCGCGGTCGTGTTGATCTCCAGCAGCTGCCGGTGGGTCAGAGCACGCCGCAGACTCTTGTGGCGTCGAGGCTTCCTGAGCTTCGAGGTGGGGTTCCTCTGCGCCGTGACGTACCTGTCGGCTTCGGCAACCACGTAAAGATGTCTCGACGCATCGATGAAGTTCGCCTTCGCCGAGAGGCCATCACGTGAACCGCGTCGAGCGACGCCGGGACCGTCCGCGACGGCCTGAACCCGGAGACGGTCCTGCGGGGGCTGGCCGGGCTGCTCTACCTCAACCCGGCGAGGACTGGCGGGAGCAGACCGGCGCCTCGCCGGCGGATCTGCTCTGGTGCGGTCGTGCCCAGAGATCAACAGCTCGACCGAGTGAACCCACCGAGCTCGGGCTACGAGAAGAAGAAGGGCAGCGAAGAGTGTCACCTGATGACCACCAGATGACCGATACCAGCAGGGCCATTCGCCGAATCCCAGGAATGATCGATAACAAGCAACCAGCCGCCGACACACCGCGCGAACACCCGAACCACGCTGGAAGGACACGTCATGACCGCCACTGCACCCATGGCCCCGACTGCACCAGGGGTGCGGTCCTGGTGGGGAATCCCGTACGCCACCGCCGAGCGATACCGCCGCCCCGTGCTCGCGGACTTCGACCCGGACCGCCCCTACGACCGCAAGGGCGTCGCCCGGTCCAACCCGACACCGGCGACTGGCTCGAAGCGGACAGCGGAACCGGCGAGGACTGCCTGAACCTGAACGTGTGGGCTCCCGCGCAGCCGGCCGGGAACGCGCTACTACCGGTGGCCGTGTACGTCCACGGCGGCGGATTCGAGTTCGGCGCGAACACGCAGACCACCTCGAACGCCGCCGGTCTTGCCGCGTCCGGGCGGGTGGTGAGCGTGTCGGTCAACTACCGGCTCGGCGCACTGGGTGCGGTCTCGCTCTCGCAGTACGGCGGCCGGCTCGCCGAGGCCAGCAACCTCTGCCTGCAGGACATCATCGCCGCGCTCACCTGGATCAAGCAGAACATCGCCTCCTTCGGTGGCGACCCCGGCCAGGTCACCGTCTTCGGCCACAGCGCCGGCGCCTATTCCACGTTCGGGCTGCTCGGTGCGTCCTCCGCGGACGGGCTGTACCGGCGCCTCGCCGGGTTCTCCGCTGGGCCCTCCCGGCTCCAGCCCGCCTGGTGGGCCGAGGAACTTGCGGAGCGGTTCGTCACCGAACTCGGCGTCGCGAGCAACCCCGACAAGCTGATCGACCTCGACACCGCCTCCCTGGTGACCGCCCTGCACAAGGTCACCCCGACCGACCTCGGAGCCCGCGGCGGGATGGACTGCCGCAGCCTCGGCGTCGTCCTGGACACCGGCCAGCCCGGCGCAGTGCTGCACGCCCACCCCATGGACGTCCTGGCCTCGGGCTCGCACCGGGACATCGACGTACTCCTGAGCTTCGCCAGCGACGACATGGGCTGGTGGGTGGCGAACGACCTCGACCGGTTCGACCCGCACACCGTCGACCGCATCACCGACGAAGTCGCGGGCTGGCGCATTCCCCGCTCCCGCGCGAACAAGATCGTCGACGCCTACGACCAGGACGGCCGGACCCCGGCAGAGGTCCGCGCCGCGCTCCTGACGGACTACATCTTCGGGCTGCCCGCCGCCCGCGGCGCCCTGGCTCACGCCGCCGCGGGCGGCAACGCCCAGCTCCTCACGATCGGGCCAGCCGAGGGCGCGCCCGCCGTGCACGGCACCGAGATGTACGCCCTGGTCGGCCAGGAACAGCCGGGCCGCAGCCCCGAACAAGCCGAGCGTGACACGCGCATCCGCGACATCGTGCTCGACTTCGCCACCGGCGAGCAGACCCATCTGTGGCCCGCCGTCACCGACCGGCCCATCTCGGAAAGCGTCGGCAACCCGCCCTTCGAGGCCGGCGCCCACTACCAGGCGGCTCTCGACCTGTGGGCGAACATCGACCGCCCCTGACGGTCACTGGCCACCACGAACACGACAAGGAGCTCGGCATGAGCCAGCAGACAGCGACCGGCGACGCCGTACCGGCGACGATGCGCGCCGTCGTCGTGACCAGGACCGGCGGCCTCGACGCACTGGAGATCAAGGATGTGCCGGTGCCTGTACGCAAGCCCGGCTGGGTGCGGATCAAGGTGAAAGCGTTCGGCGTCAACGAGTCCGAGGTCACCACCCGCAAGGGCGAGTCGAGCCCGGACGTCACCTACCCGCGCGTCCCCGGCATCGAGGGCGTCGGCGTGGTCGATGAGGCCGACGAGGCCGGCGGGCTGCGGCCGGGACAGCAGGTGGCCACGATGATGGGCGGCATGGGCCGCTCGTACGACGGCGCGTACGCCCAGTACGTGACCGTGCCCGCGGAGCAGGTCATCCCGTTCGAGACCGGCCTGCCGTGGGATGTCGTCGGTGCGCTGCCGGAGATGTTCCAGACCGCCTACGGCTCCCTCACCACCGGCCTCGGCCTGAAGACGGGGCAGACGCTGCTGATCCGCGGCGGCACCTCCACGGTTCGTTCAGCAGCGTGACCAGCTGGTCGAACACCTCGGCAGAGGTTTGTGCGGTGAGGCCTTCCAGCGCGGCCTGCACGACGCTGGCGGCGGGGTCGGACAGGGCCCGCACGAGGATGGGCTGATGGGCGGGATCGTGGCCGTAACCGAGGGCACTGATCGCGATGGCGCGGACCAGGCTGTTCGGGTGGGTCGCCAGGGTGGTCAGCCAGGCTAGCCCGGCCGGGTCGGACACAACCGCGTGCGCGTGCTGGTAGAGCGCCTCGCGCGCCTCGGTGCGCGCCGTCGGCCAGTGTTCCGACTTGGTCGGTTCGAGGTCGACCAGCCGGGCGACCAGCGCGTCTCCGATAGAGGTGTCCGAAGCCCGATTTTCGTGCATGACTTTCAGTATGCCCGTTCGTACCAACGAGATTCGCCGTCGAGGCCAAGCGGATCCTGACGGCAGCCTCGGCGACGGCCGTAGCGAAGCCGACTTCGAGCGGGCCGCCGACCCGGTGCACGACGGGTTCCGCCGCATGCCGCCGGTCGCCCTTCGCGCGGCGCTCGGCCGGACCGCCGACGAAAGACGTGTGCTCGAAACAATCCCGCAGATCGCAACATCATGCCGCGTCCGACGTGGGCAGGTTCTTGCGTGCGGGCCCGGTCGTTACCTCCCCTCGACGGCCGGCCTGTCTCCGATGCCGTGGGCAACCGCAGCACTGGACCGATCGCGTAAACCACCACCGAGCGGTGTGTGCGGCTTTCCCGTGCGTGATCACCGAAGTAATGCGCCCGGGGCAGCGGCGGCCGCGATCGCTTGGGCCTGGGAGCGAGCCCAGCTCCATCGCGAAGCGGCGTGCCATGCGCGCGTTACTTCCCCATCCCAGCACGTCACCCCGCCGACAGGCCGCACCGCACGACATTGCTGAGGCCCTGCCCGGAGGGGCGGGGCCGTGCGCGGTTCGCATGAGCAAATAGCTCGGTGTCGTTTCGACGGTTTCGGGCTTAGCTTCGGGAGATGGCGAACGAACTGACCATTCCGCTCCTGCCCTGTCCTTCCATCGACGAGATCGCGTCGTTCTACGAGATGCTCGGCTTCGAGATCACCTATCGGCAGACGCGGCCGAACCCGCACGTCGCGGTGCGGCGGGAAGACCTCAACCTGCACTTCTTCGGGATGGACGACTACGACCCGGCGCAGTCGTACAGCACGTGCCTGGTCATCGTGGCCGACACCGGTGAGCTGTTCGAGGCGTTCGCGGCGGGGATGCGGTCCGTGCACGGAAAACTGCTCGTCTCCGGCATCCCGCGCATGACCCGGCCGCGGCTGCGCAACGACCGGTACACCGGGTTCACCGTCGTCGATCCGGGCGGCAACTGGATCCGGATTCACAAGGCCGCCAAGGAACCCGAGGCGCAGACCAAGCTCGCCATGGCCATGGAGAACGCCGCGAGGCAGGCGGATGCGCGCGGCGACGAACGCCAGGGGCTGAAGATCCTGGAAGGCGCGTTGAAGCGGGCGACCGGCGACGAGCCGGAGTTTCAAGCGGTGCGGGAGTACCGCGACGAGCTCGTCGAGCGGATCAAGGGGTCTGGGCCCCGCCCAGGCGCTTGAGCGCAGCCCTGACCACGTCGGGGGCGTAGGTCGTCCAGAACAGCCCGGCGCTGGGCAGATCACCGGTCATGAGCCGCTCGGCACGGGGTGGCGTCGAGCGGTCTGCCGCTTGGCACGCGCCATCTTGACGAGGTAGGCCGGTGTCGGCGGTATCCAGCCGAGCTGCTTGGCGGTGCCGAGGTCGTCACGGGTGGCCCAGTGCTCGGCAATGCGGCCGTCCCGCACGCGGAACCAATGCGACTGGGCCATGGCGAAGGGTCGGCCGGTCGGCGGGAAGACGGCGTCGACCGCGCCGGCGGTGGTGTAGAACGCGATGGGCGAGACGTGGTCGCCGCTCATCGTCGAGTTGACGGCCACGAGGTCGCCGTTCGCGATGACGTGGTGAATTTCGTAGCGCAGGTCGGCGAAAGCGGTGCGCAACCACTGTGCGGTCGACCAGAAGCCGGCCGGGCCCGGTACTCGTGAGGGCGGTGGCTGGACGACGTTCTCGCGGTCGATCGCGGCCGGGGTGTAGAGCTCGTCGAAGTCCGCTCGCTCGCCGGTGGCCATGGCGTGGATGCTGCGTACCACCACGTCGACCGCGGTGGGAGAGAATCGTGTCTCGTCCATGGTGAACCCCAAATTAGGTACAACCTGATTAAACTGAAAGTGTGGCTGCGAGGATGACGGAAGTCAAGAGGCGCTATGACGGGTCGCGGCGCCGGGAGCAAGCCCGCGCCCGCCGGCTCGCCGTCGTGCTGGCCGCTCGCGACCTGTTCGAGCGTGACGGCTTCCGCGCGACGACTCTCGCAGCGATCTCCGCCCGCGCCGACATCTCCGTCGAGGGCATCTACAAGACCTTCGGCAGCAAGGCCGCGCTCGCCAAAGCGGTGTTCGACGTCGTGGTCGCCGGTGACGACGAGCCTGTGGCCGTGGCGGAGCGGCCTGAAGCCGCCGCTGTGCACGCCGAACCCGACCTTCATGCGAAGATCCGTCTCTTCGCCGAAGGCCTTGCTCAACGGCAGGCGCGTTCCGCGAAGGTGCAGATCCTCGTCCGCGACGGCCGGCACGTCGACGCGTCTCTCGAACCGGTCTGGGCCGAGCTCGCCGAGGAGGGGCTGGCCGGCATGGCCGGGTTGGCTCGCCACCTGGCAAGCACCTCCCACATCCGAGCGGGCCTCGACGTGGACCGGATGCGCGACGTCCTGTGGAACTACCTGGCGATCGATCACTACGAACGGCTGGTCCTGCACCGAAATTGGACCCTCGATGCCTACACGCAATGGCTCACCGCGGCAATCACGAACGCGATCACCTGATCAGTGGAACCGTTGCGCCGACGTGAAGGCTGCTGAGGGTCGTGGTAATTCCGGCGGTGAACAGGATTTCGGGCGGGAACGTGGCCATGAGGCACTCCCGGAACCGGTGCGGGACGTCTAAAGAGTCCGCGCGGGCGGTCCTGCCCGTCGGGTGCTTGCCCGGACTCCTGCCACGGCAGCGACCGCCCGGCGCAGCCATGCTTCCAGCACGAGACACTCGCCTCCTGGTCACGGCGGCTCGTCGGCTGGGAAGCGAACTGCGAGCGTTGTCCAGATCGGCGAGCAGGTCGCCGTGGCGGGTGACGCGGTCGAGGACGTCCTCGGCGGTGAAGGTCAGTTGGGTCGCGTGCCGCACGCTTCGACTTCTTCCCAGGTGATCGGGGTGGACGCGGTCGGGTGGTCGCGGCCGCGTAGGGAGTAGGGCGCGATGGTGGTTTTGGCGGGGTTGTTTTGGGACCAGTCGATGAATACCCGGTTGGTGCGCTGGGCCTCGGCCATCACCGCGGTCACCCTGTCGGGTGTTTCGCGGGCAAGCTGTTGCGCGAGCTTCTTCGCGTACACCGAGGGCACGGCCGGATCTGATGTCTCGATCGCAGCGTGGAGCTGCATCCCCTTCGAGCCCGACGTCTTCACGAACGGTGTCGAGCCGTCATCGAGCAGGAGGGCGCGCAGCCGCTCGGCGACGCGGCAGCAGTGCACGATCGACGTGCCCGGCCCGGGGTCGAGGTCGAACACCAGCCGGTCTGGTGGCATCCGCCGGCCGCCGGCGTCGACCTGCCACTGCGGGACGTGCAGTTCCAGGGCGGCCATGTTCGCGGCCCACACCCGGCATCGGATTTGCCGCCCTGACATGGGCGCCGGTCTGGTTGCAGAACGGCGTCGCTTACGCCGAGGCGTGGCTGCTGCTCACCAGCGAGATCGGCGGTTTGGGGGGCGCTCGTGGCCAATCGCTACCGGCACGGCTATCACAGCCAGACCGACGATGCAGCCAACCTCGCCGACGCCACTCCGATCCCTGCGTTCGCCTGGATCGCGGCGTGGGCGACGCTGATCGGCTGGGCGCTGTGGCATGCCGCGCCGATGCTCTGGCCGTAACGCCGATCGCGCGGGGGGAGAGGTCGTGGCTGGCTGCCCACGGGCAATGCGGGCCGACCCGTGCGAGTATCGGTCCAATCCGCGTATCCCGCTGTAGGTCAGCGGGGTGCGGCGGTACACACGGAGCGTCGGCTGCGCGGCATCCCGGCGATCGTGTCCAGAAGCGCTGACGACAATGATTCGACTGCCTGGCGTAGCACGTAGCCTTCATGGACGATTGATCGTATGTGACGCGATGGAGACCGGCTCTTTCCGAAAAGCGAGCTTCGACGGTGCGACCTTCGCCGCGAAAGCTTGGTTCGACGGTGCGAGCTTCAGCAGCTCTGTGTCGTTGAGTCCAGACGCGCGCTCACGGGCTGGTTGGGGACATGCCGATGGCACCAGAGTGCCGCAGTCAACTCGGCCGGGCCCCACAACTGGTTCGGCTGTGGCGTTGCGGCGAGAGTGGCTACGTCATCGCGTGAAGACCACGAAGAACCCGTTCCATGAAGTCGATGCTGGGACGATCGCCGGGGGTCAGCTGCGTGTCTTGAACTGTCACCAGGCCACGGTCGGCGAGGTCGGACACCAGGACTCGTGCTACGCCCAGGGGAATTCGTCGATACGCGGCGATTTCCGCGACCGATTGCGACGAGTGGCACAGGAGGCAGATTGCGGCCTCTTCGCGGGAGCAGGCGTGCTCCGGAGCACGGCCTCGCTCGGTTGCCGCGATGAGCGTTTCGACGGGGAGCGTGCGCGTGGGCCGCGTACGTCCATGGGTGCGGAAGTACGGCCGGACAAGATCTGCCGTGCCCGGGTCGAGCCCTAACGCCGGCTCCACTTCAGCTCCTCACTGAAATTATCGACTGTCTGAAATTATTTGTCGGTCAGCCAATCGTCGGCAATCGACCGAACGGGTAAGAGCTGGTGACAGTCAGCGGCTTCGTCGTCTGTTCGGGATATCCAGGAGGCTGCACCAACCGGTCGACGCGCGGCGGCGCGGTCGCCCTCAGCGGCGAGTACGGGTTAACGACGACGATGCGCTGGCCGTCCGAACGGTGCGCAGGAGCAGTCAGTTCGTCGTAGCCCGGCCCGAGGGGCGGTCGCTGCCGCAGCCCGCGCCGGCCGGACCACCCATAGTGCTGAACGGCTCTGGCAGGTACGCGACATCACGGATGAGATCGGCTGACCCGCTCCCGGATCGCGTGGGCGGCCAGGAGGTACGGGCCGTTCTCGATCCCCACGACCAACGACTTGCCCCAACCGCCGACCCAGCCCTGCTTGTTCTTCCAGCCGGCCGACGGCGACAGGCGCAGAGCGCCCAGGAGCGGCGGAGCGCGACCGCCGTCCCATCGTGGAATCCCGCGTGCAACCCCACCTGCTCGTCGCTCACGCCGGCCTGCCGCCACCCGGTGCGCTCGACGGCCCGGAGCCGGCGCCGCCAGTCCCATTCCCGTCGCCGGACCGGCCGCGGCCGCCCCGGATCTGCGCGGTCAGCCGGCAGCGGACCTCGTCGATCACCGCGTTGGCCAGCTGCAGCAGGTGGAAGTGATCCACCACCAGCACCGCGGTCACGGCCGCCTTGAACACCGTGCACATGTCGATCACGACGTGATGGACCGCGGCCCTCCAGTCCGCCGTCCGGACATCGAAGACCGGCACGGTCAGCACGCCGCCGATGAGGTCGCCGCGCTGGTCGACGTGGACGGTGTGTTCGCCGGCCTGAACGACCCGGTCCCGGCTCGCCGGGGACGGTCACAGGAGGACGACGACGAGCCGTACGAGTTCACCCCGGTGGGCTCGCTGTAGGGGTCACTTCCGCCAGTCGTAGCTCAGCGTGGGCGGCTGGTCGGACCCCTTCGTGACGGTGAGGTTGTCGCCGGGGTGCGCGGCGGCGTACCGGACCATCTCGTCGTACATGCGGTCGCGCATCCCGACGTCCCGCACCTCGATCGTGGCGCGCTGGGCCAGCGGGAGCTGGTCGGCTTGCACGTTCGGGTCGTTGCGGATCGCCAGGTTCCAGAAGTGCTTCTTGTCGGTGCCGTCGGCGCCCTGGCCGTCGTTGGTGAAGTAGACCTGGCCGGTGTCCTTGTTGTAGATCGTCTGGGTCACCTTGATCTGGTCGTCACCCTGGGCGGCGTTGAAGTGCCCGTCGTTGTTCGGCGAGTCGCTGGTGTAGAAGCCGACTTCCCCGCCGAACGCGTGGTTCGCGTACTTGCCCTTCCACAACTCCAGCCGGTACGTCTTCCCGGTCTCGGGGTCGGTGAACTCCATGTTGTCGCCGTCTTCGCCGGTTTCGTCGAGCTCCATCCCGAAAGCCTCCCCGAACTTGTCGTAGAGGTCTTTCCAGCCGAGGTAGCTCTGAACCGAATGCTCGCCGGTGGTGAAGAAGCCGCCTTCCTCGTTGTACCGGAAACCGAGGTAGTCGTAGATCTTCTGCGCGACCTCGGGGTTCTGCATGATCTTGTTCCAGTCCTGGTGAAGCAGCGCCTCCCGCAGTTCCGGGTACTTCTTCAGCAGCGCGAGGAGTCCGGGTATTTCGCGGAGCATTATCGCGCCGATCTCGGCGAGGTTCCGCTTCTCGGAGCCCGCGAGCTCCCACACCTGACCGGTCTTGAACCGCAGCTTCTGGCCCTCGATGAGCAGGATCGCGTCGTAGGTGGTGGTCACCCGTTCCAGGTCGGCCAGCAGGACGAGGGCCCGGGCCTTGACGGCCTTGTCCTGCGCCCAGGCGACGGCGAGGTCGACTTGGCGGATCCCGAAGCCGTGCCACCCGTGGTCGAGCTTCTTCTGGAGGCCCTGGGCGTCGGCGCGCGTGTTCCGGGCTTCTTGCTGGGCCTTCGCCAGCGCGTCACGGATCGTCTCGAACGACTTGGCCGAGTCCTCGAGATCCTGGGCCTGGTCGTCGCGGTTCTTCTTGAAGGCTTCCAGCGATGTGAGCGCCGCTTCGCCGGCCCCGCCCTGCCAAGCCTCGCTCAGCTGAACGCGCACGCTCTCCAGCAGGGCTTTGGTGTCGGCGATGGTTTCCTTGGTGGCCCGGCAGGCCCGGGCGCGGTCGTCCAGTTCGGTGGTGCTGCCCTTCTCCACCTGGTCGGCGAGCGCGTAGATCTTGTCGAACACCGCCGTCACCGGTCGATCCTCTCGAAGCTGCTGTCCAGCGCTTTCAGGAAGGCGTCGCGGGCCCCGGAATCGGTGCTGTGATAGCTCTTCGCGGCCGTCTGGATGCTTTCGACCAGGTTGTCGACCTGCAGCTGCGCGGCGTCCAGGTCGTCTTTGCGCGTCGCCAGCCAGACGTCGTAGTCCCCGGCGAAGCCGGCGGCGCGCGCTGTGCTCCCGACGTTCGGCGATCCGCCGATGGACAGCGTCGGCGACGTCCCCGCACTGAGCTTGGCCGCCGCGGCGTTGATGTCCGCGACGTCGACCTCGAAACCCACCGGATCTCCCTCTCCGCCGTCCGAGTGACAGGCCCCGTCGGCAATGTAACAGTTTGCCGCAGGTCGGAAGCCGAGATGCCGTTTTCGGTTCCCCGGTCAGTGGCCGGAACCGGACACGTGCACGGATGGTCCAGCCTGCTGGAGGTCCTGGTGATCGACGACGGGCTGGGCCGCGCGATCTCAATCGCCCCGACCGCCCCGGTCCGCCGCTTCGCCCGACTGGTTGCCGTCCCGGCGACGGCCCGCGAACCGAGGTCGGCAAACGTGCGAGTAAGCCGGCAGAGGTGTCGCGAGTGCATGCCCTCCGTTGTTGGCGTGGCGACCGGGAGGAACAGCTGCTGGGCGTGGACGGCGACCACCTCGTAGTAGATGACCAGTTCACCGGTCCACGCGGTCGGTTTGGCCGGAGTGTTGGCTTGGGAGGGTGAAGCGGGCAACCCGTGGCTCGGCCGGGCCGTCCATGGTCACCACGGCACGCAACGCGAGGTCGCCGCTCGGCGACCTCGGCCCGGGCATCGGCGGTTTCTACGCGGTGCGGGGTTCGGCCTGATCGCGGTGGTCGTCTCGACCGTCGGCGCCGGTCGCCTTCCGCAACAGTTCCGCCCTGGCGGCCACTGCCTGACCGTTCCGCCTCGAAGGGCCCACCGGAGCACCCCGCCAGCGGGCCCTTCGTCGGGCGCGGGTTTTAAGGAAGTTCTGCGTGGAGGTACACGGATCGTGCGCGGCGGCAGTCTTCATAGTGATGGCTGACTACGAGGACTTCGTCCGGACGCACCTGCCGCGGCTGCTGCGCTACGCGACGATGCTGACCGGGGAGCGGGAACAGGCCGCTGACCTGGTGCAGGACGTGCTGGTCAAGGCATACCGACGGTGGTCGCGGATCAGCGACGCCGAGCACCCGGACCGTTATGCCCTGCGGATGGTGACCAACGACTACCTGTCCTGGCGGCGCAGCCGCTCGGCACGGCTGATCGCCGTGGGCGATCCGCCGGACGAGGCGCGGCCGGATGACTTCGCGTCGGACCACGCGGCCCGCGAGGACATGTGGCAGCGCCTGGCGCGGTTGCCCCGGCGCCAGCGCGCGGTCGTGGTGCTCCGGTACTACGAGCAGCTCGCCGACGCCGACATCGCCGACCTGCTCGGCTGCGCCCAGGCCACCGTGCGGGCCCACTCCCGCAAAGCCCTGACGACCCTGCGACACGGCCTGAGCACCGACCGGATGGCCCAGGTGAAGGAGAGCTGATGGACATCGAGAACCTGATCAAGGACACCTTCACCGCCCACGAGCCCGACGCCCCCGACAGCGACCAGGTGCTGGCGGCCACGCGTCAGCGCCTCGACCGCAGCCGCGCCGTGGTGAGCCCTCCGCTCGCGGCCGGAGCCGGGGTGGTCCTGCTCGTCCTGGCCGCGGTCGCCGTCGTCGCGCTGAACCGGCCCGCGCACGACAACCAGGTAGCCACGGGCACCAGCCGGACCAGCGGTCCGGCCGCCGTCGCGGCACCGGCCAAGGCGGCCATCGCGGAGCTGACCATGCCCTACTCGCTCGGCTGGCTGCCGCCGGGCAAGGCCGACTACCTCGCGCGCCGGATCAACATCGGTGGCAGCGCGGCCAACCCCGACAAGCCGGTGTACGGCGGCGAGTACATGCTGACCGTCACGTCCGGGGGTCAGGTCCTGCTCGTGGACGTGCAGGAAATGCGGATGATGCCGGTCGAGCAGGCTGCCTTCAAGTCCGGTCCGGGCCGGCCCGTCACCCTCGGCGGGCGGGCCGGTGTGGAGAGCTCGCACTCCGGCGGCCCGGGTGGTTACGAGGTGTACCTGACCCACCCCGATGGCGGCTCGCTGTACGTCAACGTGGCCGCGGAGCCGGGCAGCACGGCGTCGGCGCAGCAACTGATCGACGCGGGCCGCCGCGTCGCGGAGAACGTCGCCTTCCCGGGCAAGAGCACCGTCACCCCGGCGTTCGGCCTCGGCAAGCTGCC
Organism: Amycolatopsis sp. NPDC051371; assembly: GCF_040682155.1. Classification (NCBI taxonomy): domain Bacteria; kingdom Bacillati; phylum Actinomycetota; class Actinomycetes; order Pseudonocardiales; family Pseudonocardiaceae; genus Amycolatopsis; species Amycolatopsis sp. NPDC051371. The sequence continues at coordinate 85,743 of NZ_JBFBAG010000007.1, read as the reverse complement.
CGACGGCCTGCGGATGTGCACGTTCGACGTCGAGAAGGGTGGCCCGAGCGGTCCGCGCACGAGCTACTCGGTGGGCACGTGCAGCACCTTGCCCCCGGTCCAGGTGCGCAGCGACGAGGCCGGCCAGGTGCGCGGCACCGCGGGGCAACCGGTCCAGGGACACGCGACCCGCTACGTGGACGAGAACGGTTACCGCACGCTCTGGATCCTCAAGGCCGTGCACGACGCGCCGATCGCCGTCGCGGGCCCTGGCGCGCAGGCGGAGCTGTACGCCATCGCCGACCACCTCGTCCTGCCCCACTGAGGTCCCGTGGGTCCTCTTCGGACGCGACCGAGGAGGACCCACGGGTTTGGGCGGCCCGCTCGCAGACGCCGCTCCCCGTTCGGATGGCGTCAGCGCCTCGTCGTCACCGCGGAGGACGGCGGCGGGCCGGCCTCCGCGGTCACTCTGTTGTGGTAGCCGCCGCTGAGGTAGTTCCACGGGGTGACTTGGATGGCAGGATCACCGGCAGCCACCACGTCCTCAACGGCGGGCTGACCGCGTCCCTGATGTGAACCGCCGTGGCACGGCCGGTTCGTCACGAACCGGCCGTGCCTCGCTCGACGCCAGCGAAACTGCGTATTTTCCCGGTATCCCGGCCCGTGCTGCCACGAACGTGTCAATGCCTCCGTGGTCGGGGGCTCGCGGTGTTCATTCGATGGTGTCGCGAGGTGGAAAGCCGACCCCGCACCGCAGTAATTTTTGCTTCCGCGCGGCGTAGAACGCTGCCTTGAACACCTCTCGGCGGTCGTGCGGAAACGGAATGGGAGTCGACAGCAGAGTGACCGTCACCGAAGAGATCACCACGCTTTTGCACCGCAGCTTCGGCATCGAACCGGAGGAGGTGCGGTTCGAAGCGTCGCTGCACGACCTGGGGATGGATTCGCTGGCCCTGGAGGAATTGCGCGTCCTGCTCGAGGAACGCCTGGACATCGACCTCGAAGACGTCCAGCTGACTTCCCGGGAGACCGTGGGGCAGCTGGCGACGGCCGTCGACGAGAAGACCGCGCGGTGACGGCGCGTCCGGCGGCGGCGGTGACCGGTCTGGGCCTGGTCACCGCGGCGGGCGTCGGTGCCGGTGCGGCGTGGCGGGGAGTGATCGGGTCCGGAGCCGCCCCGGGAGTCCGCCATCGGGCGGAACTGCAGGGGTTGTCCTGCGATTTCATGTACACCGTCGACGATCTCGACACCGAAAGCGTGCTGGGGGTGCCGGCACTGCGGATGATGGACCGGTTCTCCCAGCTCGCCGTGATCGCGGCCCGGGAGGCGGTGGCCGACGCCGGACTCGACACCTCGGTGTGGGAAACGGACCGGGTCGCGGTCGTCATCGGGTCCGCCCACGGCGGCCTTCCGTTCTACGACCGGCAAAGCGCCGTTCTCGCGGAGAAGGGCGTCCGGCGGGTCTCGCCGAAACTCGCGCCCATGACTACGGTGAACAGCGCCGCCAGCAGCGTGTGCATGGACCTCGGCGCCCGCGGACCGAGCCTGAGCGTCTCCACCGCGTGTTCGTCGGGCACCGTCGCGATCGGGACCGCGCTTCAGCTGCTGCGCGCCGGAGCGTGCGACATCGTCATCGCCGGCGGCGCCGAATCCGTGTGCTCGCGGTTGCTGATCGCCAGCGCCTGTCAGATGCGGGCGGTGTCCACCCGCCGGGACGATCCGTCGACGGCGTGCCGCCCGTTCGACGCCGACCGCGACGGGTTCGTGGTGGGGGAGGGCGCCGGTCTCGTCGTTCTGGAGCGGCCCGAGCACGCCGCGGCGCGCGGAGCGCGGATCCGGGCGGGTATCGCGGGTTACGGCGCAACCAGTGACGCGTACGCGGCTGTGGCGCCGGACCCCGAAGGCACGGGGATCGAGCGGGCGCTGCGGACCGCACTGGCCGACGCGGACGTGGCGACGGCCGAGGTGGGCCACGTCAACGCCCACGGCACGTCCACCGTGATGAACGACCTGATCGAGGCCACCGTGCTGCACCGGGTGCTCGGCGACCGGCCGTTGGTCACCTCGACCAAGGCGATGACCGGGCACGCGCTCGGCGCGGCCGGCGGCATCGAAACCGCGCTCACCGTGCTGGCCCTCGAGCGGCAGCTGGTGCCTCCCACCGGCAACTTCCGGACCCGGGACATCCGGATCCCGGTCGACGTCGTCGCGAAGGAAGCCCGGTCGGCCGCGTTCGAGTGCGCGGTGAAGACGTCGATGGGCTTCGGCGGCCACAACGCCGCCCTTGTCCTCACGAAGAGCTGCTGAGCCCGGTCCCGGAGCAGAAGGAGATCATGCGCGAGGAAGTGGTCCGCCCGCTGACGCTCGGCGGAACGCGGTTCAGCTACCGGCTCCTCCGGCACCCCGGCCCGCGGGCGGAACCGGTGATCGTGCTCGGTGGCGGGTTCCAGGGCAGCCGGGGCTGGCCGCACATGGAGGACCGGATCGCCCCGGTGGCGGACTTCGTGACGGCGGACCTGCCCGGCGTGGGCGCGTCCGATTCCCTGCCGCCCGGGGCCGGAACGGAGTTCGCGGGCGCCGCGGTCGACCGGATCCTCGACGACCTCGGGGCGCCGCGGGTCAACCTGTTCGGCTACTCCTACGGCGCGGAACTGGCCTTCGGCTGTGCGCAGCGACATCCGCACCGCATCGCGCGGCTGATGCTCGGCGGCGTGGTCTCGCACACCGGCTCCGCCCAGCGGGAGTCGTTGCGGCTGGCGGCCGGTCACCTCGCGCAGGGCGACACCGAGAACTTCGCCGCGGTGGCCGCGCGGATGCAGCTGTGCCTCGACGAGGACCGCCACATTCCCCGTCGTTCTTTGGTGTACCGCTACGTCAAGCGCTCGATGCTCCACGTGGCCGTCCACGTGCCCGACGTGCTGGAGTACCTGCAGCGGTCGCTGATCAGCAGCCCGTCCTTCGACGGCGGCCTGTCCGGGGTGCCGGCCCTGGTGTTCACCGGCGAGCACGACTCCATCACCGCCCCGGAACGGCAACGCGCCTTCGCGGCCACGATCCAGGGCAGCCGCTTCGCCACCATCAAAGATTCCGACCACTGGGTCGTCCTGGAACGCGCCGCCGACGTCGCCGACCTGACCGCTCGCTTCTTCACCGACCAGCCTTGGGACGCTGCCCCGTACGTGGCGCATCCGCCTGCGTGAGCCCGTCCGCGGTGAGGGTGCGGTGCCGGCGGCACGCCAACTGCCACTGAAGATGCAGCCGGACGAACGGCTCAAGCCGCTGTCGTACGCCCTCAAGCACGCGGTCGCCCCCGGCGCGTTCCGGCAATAGCAGGCGGAGCCTGGGATCTGTTCCATCTGCCGCCGGTGTGCCGATCGCGCCGGCTGTCCCGCCGACCATCAGGACTGTGACCTGCTCACCGTGGCCGACGGCGACTCCACCGCAGGCACACACCCGCCACGCCGGGCCGTTGCGGGCGCCACCGATGGTGCCGGTGCGGTCAGCGGCTGGACCGGCCCGGCGCCGAAGGGCCGATGGGTCCTGCGCCAGATGAACGACCCCCCGACCTGGCCGAACGCGATCGCCGAACTACTGGCGTGTACGTGCGCGTCGCCGGTGAACACCGACGAGGCAGCCCAATAGGGGCTTTCGTCGCATTTCGGTGATACCGGAATCGGCTGGAGCTCTGAGCGATTCCCGATATCCTCTCGGAAACCGCACGAGGGGGAGTTCCATGGCTTCTGTTGAGCGCACGCTCAGACCGATCGTCGTCCTGCTGTACATCAACGTGGGGATCAGCGTCCTGCTTACGGTGCTGACCTTCGTGTTCAAGAGTTCCGTACTCGATTACCAGGTCCAGCACATGGTCGAGGCCGGGAAGGTCGTACCGGGCCGGGAGGCGGCCACGCGTCGTGTGCTGGAGGGCACGCTCTGGATCCGGCCGCTGTCGATCCTGGTCGTCTCGGTCGTTTACGTCCGTTTCGTCGCGCGGCTGAAAATCGGGCTGCGACGCACTTACTACCGGCTCCTGGCCGTCGCGATCATCGGCGCGGGTGCGCTCGCCTATCTGATCGTCATCTCCCAGTTCCCGGTCTGGTACCGCGTCATCCAGGGCGTGCAGGGACTGGTGCTGCTGAGTTTGTTGCCGATATTGGCCACGAAGGACATCCGGAACCACTTCGCGTCGGAGCCGGAGGCGATGAAGATCTGGGACGACGCGTAGCCAGGGAAGACTTGAGGATTCTGCGAGGCAGTTGTGTGAGGCTGGCGTGCCGGATCCGGGCGGGGAAGGTTGCCGCGAACTACCAGGCCGGTTCGGCCCGAGTTCGGTAACGCCTTCGCCTTGGCTCGCGAGATTCGCCAAGCCGGCCGCGGCTAGCCACACTCCGTACGCGCTGCCTTCCCGAAGGCGGGCAACGCCGTGCCCGCCGCGCGCCCGGACTCGATTGCCTCGTCGGTAGTCGTCCGGCATGCTGCGGGCATGACGTATGGCACCGTCAAGTTCTTCAAACCGGAGAAGGGCTGGGGAGCGATCGCCTCGCCGGACCTGCCGGCGGGCTGCGACGCATGGGTCCACTTCAGCGTGATCGAGATGGACGGCTTCCGCGTCCTGGAAGTCGGCGACCAGGTTGAGTTCGACTACGAAGCTGCCCAGCAGGACAGCTTCCGCTTCCGCGTGACTCGCGCCCGCAAAGTCTGACCCCCGATCCACGATCGGGGGTCAGACAGGTGCAGAGAAACGGGGGTGTTGTCTTGTGGCTGGAGCTGGCTGAGCGACGGCGGGTCACCGCGGAGGACGAGACGTCGCTGGTCGTGCTCGCCGGGCGATTCGGTCAGGGCCTCGGGCGCGTCCATCGACACGACCAGCGAGCGCGGCGCACCTCGAAGCCGTAGCCGCCACCGGCATCGTGTTCGACGAACAGATCCTGGCTGCGCTGAACGCCGTTCTCGGCCGCTCGACGGACGCCGGTCGGGGCTGATGCTCAGGCGCCCGGGGTGATGAGGATCGGGTAGGTGCGATCGACGACACAGAGGGCCGTGGCGGTCCACATCGCGAGCGAGCTGCCCACGCATGTCACCCCCGGCGCGGATTCCGCCTGGGCGGAAGCTGTTCCGGTCGCCCCGAGGAGGACTCCGGTCGTCAACACCAAGGCACCGATCGTGGCAGTGATGCGTCGCATGGCGATACTCCTGTCCTAGAGCCGGTTTCCGTTTGCTCGTGCCGTCGGGGAGTGCCCCTGAACCGCTGCGGCGGAACCGATCCGCGGCACATGGCACCGTCTCGGGTGACACCCACTGGAGCCTCAGCAGTCACCGCACGGCCCGCTCAGCCGAGCGTCTTGCAGAAGCGCTGGTTCGCCTCGGCGGCGGGCCCGGGGTCTGGATCCTCGAGCACATCGGTCATCGCGTACCGCTGACGGCGAAATTCACTCGAGTTTGATCGGGCCGTCCCTGGCCGGCGCGTCGTTCAATGGATCCAACCGTAGGAACGGTAAGGAGTGGATCGGGATGGAGGCGGTCGGGTGGCCGCGCAGGGAGGAGGCCGCGACCGTAATCTTGGCGAGATTGGTCTGGGGCCGAGACATCGTCGCGTCGGGATGTCCATGGACGCCAAAGGGAGAACGGGTCGGGCGGCCCGGTGGCCGATTCGGGTGCGTGGACCCGGGAGGCCTCGAAGACGTTTCCGACTAGGCCGCCGGAACCCGACAACAGGCAGAGTGATTTAAACGTCACTTTCGGGTGAATGGTGTACACGAGGCTTTCTGGCCGGAGGAAACGCGTGAGGTTCCACCGAAAGTGCTCTTGGGCCGTCGATAGGTGATTTCGGATTGCCGGTCGTCTCGATCTTGCCGACACTCGGTGCATGGAGAACACGGTTTCCGAACCCGAGACAGCGCCGGAGTCTGACGTCCGGTTCCCGATCGTCCTGCGGGGTTATGACCGTCGGCAGGTGGACGAGTACGTGCGGGTCGCGGAGAAGCGAGTGGATCGGCATGAGAAGGCGCGCAGGGTCGCGGAGCGCCGGCTGGCCAAAGCTCAGGTGCCCGCGCCGCGGGCCGCGGAACCGGACGGTGCCGCGGGGCTGGGCAAGCGGATCGAAAAGATCCTCGAGGTCGCGAAATCGGAGGCCGCGGAGATCAAGGAGCAGGCTCGCCAGGAGAGTGAGGCACTGCTGGCGGCCGCGCAGAAGACGGCTGCGGAGGCGGAGAGCGCTCGTGCGGAGACCGAGCGCGTCGCCCAGCGGGACGCGCAACTCATCATTTCGCGCGCGGAAGAGGAAGCCACCGCCGTCCGGGGGACCCACCAGTCGGTGCTGGTCCAGCTGAGCCAGATTGTCACCGTCGTCGAGGATCTGCGTGATCGGTTCGGCAGCGAGGCCGAGAGGGAGCGTCCGGTTGAGCCGGAGGTCGCGGACTCCGTGCCTTCGCTCGCCTGATCGGCGTACACCCCGACGTGGCTGTGATTGCGGGTATGGGTCACGAGTAGCTCCAGCGACTGAGTCCGGACTCGGCACGCGCTGCTGCTGATGCACAGCGTGTCCGAGTGGGCTTCGACACCTTCGGCGACCCGTTTCAGCACGTGCGTGAAGAGGTCATCGTCCTGGTCGGTGATCGTTGCAACCGGAGTCACGGTGACGTTCGACGCCTCGCTCCGGTGCGGTCGGCGCGCGCTGGGTGACGTCGACGCTACACAAACTCTTCGACAGAAGTCACCACGTTCTTGGCCAACTATGCTTTCGGATGCTACGGCGCGAGCTACTCGATGCGAACATTCGGATCGTCTACGGAAACGCATAGCGTGCTCGTCGAGACAGGATTGTCGCGAGAGGCCGTCAGTCCAGCGACCTGATGGCGGCGCATGAGACGGCCCAGCCTGCTACCGCAGAGGTTGACCGCGAAGCCGGCGCGGAAGCGAGCATCGAGAAGGAAGCCAGCAGAGCAAGGCGAGTCCTCGGCTGACCCGTCGCGCGCGTACTTGCTGCTGGAGATCAAGGTGAGTTCCGGCGTGCGCAGCTCGCGAGCTCAGCCGGCGGGTTGGGGATGGGTGTTGTGTCGTTGGGCTTCGTGGAGTTGGTCTTCGAGGGTGATGATGCGGCATGCGGCGTCGATGGCTGTGCCTTGGTCGACGAGGTGGCGTACGCGTGCGGCGATGCGCAGTTGGTGGCGGGAGTAGCGGCGGTGCCCGCCGGTGGAGCGTTGGGGTTGGATCAGGCCGGCTTCGTCGAGGCTGCGCAGGAAGTTCTGGGTGGTGCCGAGCATGTCCGCGGCCCGGCCTGTGGTGTAGGCGGGGTAGTGCTCGTCGTCGAACTTGCCGGCCGGGTGGTGTTGGTCTGGGATCATGGGGCCTCCACAGCATGAGGGACCCCGGGTGCCGCGCACGGCACCCGGGGTCCCTCGGGGTTGGGTTTCACCATTGTCGGCCGGCGCGACCGCCGGTTTCGTGTACTCGCGTCGTCCGGCCGAGAGGCGGACGAGGCAAGGATCGCTTATTCGTAACCGAGAACCACCTGCCAATCTGATGGGACTGCGGTACCCGCGCGGCGTTACTGCCCAGCCGCTGCGGGCGATCCAATGATGTGCCCTTTCCCTTCTCTTCGGTGTGTTCTTCTTGCTGGGTACTGCTGTCGCGGTCGTCACCGGCGGGAACCCTTTCACCGATCGGCCCCAGCGCGCGTGCTACCGCGGGCCACTGCCCGGAACCCCTTACCGTGATCGGTCCCGGCCACCTGGCTTTTCTACTGCCTACTGCGATCTATCCACTTGCGGGTACTGCTGATACTGCGGACTGCTGATACTGCGGACTACCTGACTACTGCGTACTTCTTTGCTCCGCGGGCATTCGCACTGCGCCCACGTCCTGCACTGCGTCGGTCACCAGCCGGGACCTGTCCACTGATTGGCCCCGTGCTGCCTGACCGTTTGTCTCACTCCGCGGGTAGTTACGTCCTCTCCCGCGCCTGCTGGACGTTGTCTCTCTCGGTACGAGGAGAACTCTACACACACCCGGCCACGAATGTCTAATCCGGCCGCCATAGATTTACTGGGTGACTCGAACGAGGTACTTGGCCTCGCAGAGTCGCAGGTGAATGCCCCGCAGGGCCACGACAAGAGAGGACAGAGCGGTGAGTGACCAAGTCGCCGGCAGGAGCCGTTCGAGCTCGCCGCCGTGGGCAACCGAGAAGACTACGCCGACGCCCTCACGCGGCTGATCGATCGAGGGCGCCGGGGAACGCTGCATCGCCTTGTTGTCCGGCACCGAGGCCTACGCCGTGGCCGAACTGTGGTGGGCGATGACGACCGGGTCGTCGGTGGGGTCGGTTTCCACCGCGAGCGCCACCCGCGCCGTTCGCTCCACACCGGCATGACGTCGTGGTCGAGCCGGCGCCGGGGCAGCCCGAGGTAGGCGGTGGCCGTGTCGCTGATCTCCACCGTCGTGCTCTCATCCGGGCCGCCGACCGCGACCCGCGCGCACGTAATCGCGCAGGCCGCGTTCGAGGGTTCGGGGTGCTCCATGCCGCCACGCTGGAGGGCCTCCGATTCGCATGCCGGGCGGCCTGGGCGATCCGCCTGTGCAGAGCAGGGTCTGTGCGGCACGGTTTGAAGCGTCATCGGCGGGCTACTCCCGGCTTGACCGCCCCGGGACTCGGCGATCAGGTACTTCAGCAGGAAGAGCGACGGAGATGACGAACACCATCGAACGCCGGTCGGCGCGGCAGGCCAGTGCCGCGGAGCCGATGCTGGCGGGGGAGAAGACCCGCACCGAAACCTTCCTGGTCAAGCTGTTCGCGGTGGTACCGCTGCTGGCTCTGGCCGTGGCGGTGCCGTTCGCGTGGGGGTGGGGCCTGGGCTGGACCGACGTCGCCCTGACGGTCGGGTTCTACTTCCTGACCGGGCTCGGCGTGACGATCGGGTTCCACCGCTACTTCACCCACGGCGCGTTCAAGGCCCGCCGCGGCTTGCGGATCGCACTCGCCGTCACCGGCAGCATGGCCATGCAGGGCCCGGTCGTCGGCTGGGTCGCCGACCACCGCCGGCACCACGCCTACGCCGACCGCGACGGCGACCCGCATTCGCCGTGGCGCTACGGCACCTCCGCCGCCGCGCTCGCCAAAGGGTTCTGGCACGCCCACATGGGCTGGTTGTTCGACCGCGAGAAGACCAACGCGCAGCGCTTCGCGCCGGACCTGCTGGCCGATCGCGACATCGTCCGGGTCGACCGCTGGTTCCCCGCGTTCACCGTGGTCACGCTGCTCGCCCCGGCGCTGATCGGCGGGCTGGTGACGATGTCCTGGTGGGGTGCGTTGACTGCGTTCTTCTGGGCGAGTCTGGTGCGGGTGGCGGTGCTGCACCACGTCACCTGGTCGGTGAACTCCCTGTGCCACCTGATCGGCGACCGGCCGTACGCCGCCCGCGACAAGTCCGCGAACTTCTGGCCGCTGGCGATCGCCTCGATGGGGGAGTCGTGGCACAACTCGCATCACGCCGACCCGACCGGCGCACGCCACGGCGTCCGCCGGGGCCAGCTCGACATGTCCGCCCGGCTGATCTGGCTCTTCGAGAAGTTCGGCTGGGCCACCGACGTCCGCTGGCCCAAACCCGAACGCCTGGCTCGCAAGCTCAACCCCGGCTACACGCCGGCACCCCGCGGGTTCGGCAAGCCCGAACGCGGTCTGCCAGGTGGCGCATTCGCCCGAAAATCCCGCGGTACCGCCCGGCCGGAAGGGTGACGAGCCCCGCCGGTCAGGGCGTCGTCCTGTCGTTCCCGGCGGCTCGATATCGTTTAGCGCACGCGCTTGCGGGAATCTGCGTCGAGCAGTGATAAGCGGTCGCCCCCATTTCCGGCGACGCAGGGTTGGGGAAGGACTTGGATGGTTACGTCTACGGTGAATCTGGACGCGGGCGCCCGCGAGAGGTCGCGCAACGACTTTGGTGATCTGGCTCGCGTCGTGCGGAGCGCGGGTTTGCTCGACCGTCGTTACGGTTACTACGCGGTGAAGATCAGTCTCACCCTGCTCGCGCTGGTCGGCGGGTGCGTGGCGTTCGCGGTGCTGGGCGATTCGTGGTGGCAGCTGGCCACGGCGGTCTTCTTCGCGGTGATGTTCGCCCAGATCGCGTTCCTCGGCCACGACGCGGGACACAACCAGATCTTCCGCAGCGGACGGGCGAACGACCGCGCCGGCTACGCCTTCGGTGCCGTCGTCGGCATGAGCTACGGCTGGTGGATGGGCAAACACCGCCGGCACCACGCGAATCCCAACCACGAGGGCGACGATCCCGACATCGACATCCCGCTGCTCGCCTTCACCCGGGGGCAGACGGCCGGGAAGAGCGGGTTCGTGCGCTGGACGTCGAAGCACCAGGCGTGGTTGTTCTTCCCGTTGCTGTTCCTGGAAGGACTGAGCCTGCATTGGTCCGGCATCCGGGCGGTGTGGCGCGGCGAGGTCGTGACTCGCCGGCTGGAAGCGGTGTCGCTGTTCCTGCACTTCGGTGTCTACCTCGGCGCGGTGTTCGTGGTGTTGTCTCCGCCGGTGGCGGTCGCGTTCATCGCCGTGCACCAGGGACTGTGGGGTGTCTACATGGGTTGCTCGTTCGCGCCGGGCCACAAGGGCATGCCCACCTTCACCGACAAGACGAAGCTCGACTTCCTGCGCAAGCAGGTCCTCACCAGCCGCAACATCCACGGCGGCCGGTGGGTCGACTTCACCCTCGGCGGGCTCAACTACCAGATCGAGCACCACCTGTTCCCCAGCATGCCGCGGGCCAATCTGCGCCGCGCGCAGCCTTTGGTGCGCCGGTTCTGCGCCGACCACGGGATCGACTACGCCCAGTGCGGACTGCTGAAGACCTACTACTACGTCCTGCGACACCTGCACGACGCCAGCGCACCACTCCGCGAAAAGACCGCACCCGCCCGCTAGCAGTAGTGAGAGACGCCGATCGTAGGTAGCGATGAATGCATCGTGTCCGGCTCGTCGAAACTGGTTCTCTTTCGCGACAAGGGATCGGACACGGCAAGCCGCGCGATGCGGATGCGGACCACGCTCGGCAGGCCCGCCCGGTCATCGACAGACGCCGCCCGTGCGGGCGACCACGATCTCCCGCGAATCGTTCTGCTGGGACGAGGCAGCTGGTGTGCCAGGGCCGCGACCGAGGGCACATCACCGACCCGCTCGCGGGACGCCGACCAGGAGCACCCGGCCGGCTGCGCGGCCGCGGGCTACTGCTGGTCAATTACCTCGCCGACCTGGTCCGCATGCACACCGCGCCGTCGGGCACCATCGTCGAGGCCCGCTTCGCCCTTGGCTGAGAAGACAACCACCAGATCGGCGATGCTGCGCCGGGACGCCATCAAGCTGCTCGGTGCCGCCTCCGGAGGTCGAAGCGGAGCCCAGCGGTCACACCCCGTCGTCCGAGATGCCAGGCGGCGAGGCGGTGTCGGTATCGGCGCCGTTGTCGGCCTGGCGTTCGGTGCGGGCGGTCCCGTGCCAGTCCAGGCACAGCACGGTGGCGTCGTCCTGCAGATGACCGTGGCAGGCGTGCGTCACCGCCCTGGTCGCTGCCCGCACCAGCTCTCTGGTGTGCAGTCCGTCGGTTTCGAGGAGTAGTGCGGGCAGGTCGGCGTCGGCGGCGTCGCGTTCGAACATGCCGTCGGTGAGCAGCACCAACCGGTCACCGGCGCGCAGGTCCAGCCGTTGCACCCGGTACCGGTAAGGCTTGACGCCGAAGAGCAGGTCGGATTCCAGCTCGATCGGCTTCACCACACCGTCGCGCAGCAGCAGCGGTGCGGGATGTCCGGCGTTCACCAGCTCGACCGCGCCCTTCTGCAGGTCCACGCGCAGCAGCAGCCCGGTCGCCAGCGATACGTCGCCGTGGTCGAGCAGTGCCTGGTTGGCCTCCTGCGCCTGCTCTGCCAGGTCGCGACCGGCTCGGCGGGCCCCGCGCAGCGCACCGACCAGCAGGGTCGCGGTCAGTGCCGAGGCCACGTCGTGTCCGGCGGCGTCGGTGATCGACAGGTGCAGGGTCTCGCGGTCCAGGGTGTAGTCGTAGGTGTCGCCGCCGATGTCGTCGGCGGGCACCAGGGCGCCGGCGATGGTGAACTGGGCCGCCTCACAGCAGGCCGCCGACGGCAGCAACTGGTGTTGGATCTCCGCGGCCAGGCTCATCGTGGTGGTGCGCCGGCCGGTGTGGTAACGGTCGGTGAAGCGGCGGTCGGTGACGATGACGTAGGCCAGCGCGTGTGCGGCCTGCCCCAGCTGCGTCAGTACCTCGTCGTCGCAGAAGGGCACGGTCACCTCCAGGAGACCGACGCAGTCGCCGCGGTTGGTCACCGGCAGCACCACCTGCTCCCCGCCGTCGTTCTGCTCCTGCCACGGCCGCTGGGTGCGCAGCACCCGCTCGTAGACGCTGTTCCGTAGCTCGACTGGCTTCGGGTCGCGCCCGTCCGGATCCTTCGCGGTCGAAGTGAGGCGCACCAGGTGTTCCTCGATGAGGTCGACCAGCAGGAACGAAACGTCGAAGGCACCCAGCCGCTTCGCGAGGTCGCGGGCGACGACCTCGACCGATTCCACGGGCGGTGCGGTCTCGGCGGCCGCCAGCACATCACCGGGTCCCAACGCCACTCCGTCCACGGCAACCTCCGATCACTCGGAATCCACCCGACCACATCATCACACCCGACCGGACGCAAGACCGCCGGCGACTCACGAGCCCGGACCAAGGCAGAGCACGGCGTAGAGGACGTGACCGAGGGCGGAAGCCGGTGTCGCCGGTGATCTGGTGCCGATCCCGCCGGGTTCCTCGAGGACCGCGAGCGCGTCCGCACGTTCGTGCGGATGCCGGCGGCAGGGCAGGTCGCCGTGCGCACTGAGACGGCTGCTCGGTTCCGGCCAAGCCGGCTGAGGAGAACGTCAGCCACTGCATGGTGTCCATTTCCTTGCGGGGGCCTCGTTCACTCGGAGGCCCCCACGGCGGAATCAGACGGTGAGGGCAAGCTTGCCCTGGAGGTGACCGCCGTCCAGCAGCCGGTGGGCGTCGGCGACGCGTTCGAACGGGAACGTCTCCTGCACGTGGACCCGGAGCCTGCCCTGCTCGACGAGGTCGACGAGACCGCGCAGGGCAACCGGATCGGGGTCGACCGCGACGCCGCTGAAGCGCATCCCGGCCGCCTCGAACTTCGCGATGAGGTCCGAGTCCTCTTCGGCGACCGCAGTCACCAGATGCCCTCCCGGGCGAAGCACCCCGAGTGACCGCTCGACGGTGTCACCGCCGATCGTGTCGAGCACGACATCGACGTCACGCACCACCTCGGCGAAATCGACCGCCGTGTAGTCGATCACCTCGTCGGCGCCGAACCCCTCGACGAACTCCCGCTTACTGCCACTGGCGGTTGTGATCACGTGCGCGCCGAGGGCTTTCGCGATCTGGATCGCGACGTGGCCGACCCCGCCCCCACCGCCGTGGACCAGGACGCGGTCGCCCGCGGTCACGCCGCCGAGGTCGACGAGGCCTTGCCACGCCGTCAGCCCGACGACCGGCAACGCCGCCGCCTCGACGTGGGAGAGCGACGCCGGCTTGCGCACCAGGTGCAACGCCGGAGCGGAGACGAGTTCGGCATACGCGTCGGCCGCCCGGGGAAACAGCGGCATGCCGAACACTTCGTCACCGGGCCGGAACCGCCACGTCTGCGCCTCTTCTACCACGCCGCTGATATCCCAGCCCAGGACGAACGGCGGCTTGCCGAGCAGCGGGAACTCACCGGCGCGCAGGCGCGCCTCCAGAGGGTTCAGCCCGATCGCCTCGACGCGGACGAGGACCTCGGTCGGCAGGGGCCGGGGCGCGGGCGCGTCCGCGATGGTGAGCACCTCGGGGCCGCCGAGCTGCTGCTGGGTGATGACTCGCATGACTCTCTCCTGGCTCTGGAAGGAACAAGATCCAGGCTAGGTATCCGATGGGAACCGCCAGGTACCTTTGGCGCCATGAGCGGTTTTGTTCCCGGTGGTGTCTTTCTCGCCGACTGCCCGGGGCGGCTGGCGGTCGAGCTGATCGCCGACAAGTGGACGGTGGTCGTGCTCGCCGGCCTGAGCGAGGGCCCGGTGCGCCACGGCGAGCTGGTCGAGCTGATCGGCGGTATCTCGCGCAAGGTGCTTACCCAGACGCTTCGCCGGCTCGAGGCGCACGGGCTCGTCCGCCGCCACGCCTACGCCGAGGTGCCGCCTCGCGTCGAGTACGAGCTCACCCCGCTCGGCGCGACGTTGATCGACCCGATCCACACGCTGACCGAGTGGGCGAGGGCGCACGGCGACGCGGTCCTGGAAGCGCTCGACGCCAATTCCGAGCCAGCCGCCCATCACAGCTGAGCTCTCGCTGCTCTGAAGTCGTACGGGTTTCTTGAAAAGCGTTTGCGTCTTGACGCAACTGGCACAAGAGCCGCACTGAACCAGCACAACGTTGGGTCGCTCACGCGGTTCCGCAGAATAGTCTTTCGGTCCACAGTGGATTCATCAAGACCGGCGAGTTGTCGTTGGCACAGAACGAATCCGTGGAGGGGTGCCGATCCGCGCGACGTCGCCGCGATGGTGCACCTGGCGGTGTACTGGCGCTGGTCACCCACGGGCGAGTCCAGCCCGGCGAGACCGTGACCGCGGCCGAACGCGCCGACCGGGCATGGCACCGCTGGATTGCAGCGCTCGTCAGTCGGCATCGATGCGTTCGGCGCGGGCGAGCGCCAGGTGCCGCGACACCGCAGCCCTCGACCGGAAGAGCGCCCGGGCCGCTTCGCCGATGCTGGACGGGGCGACGCCGAGGGACGTCTTCACCGCGGGCAGGTGGTTCACCAGGCGCAGGTCACAGCAAACTGAGCACAACGGCCGAAACGAGGCTCGTCACCACCACGGCCCCGGCCATCGCGGCGGTCACCCGCCACGACAGGGCTCGGCCGACCATCACCATCGACGGCAGGCTCAGCGCGGGCAGCGCGATCAGCAGCGCGCCCGCGGAGCCCACTGAGGCCCCCGCCGCGGTCAGCGCGAGCACGACCGGGATCTCGCCTCCGGTCGGGATCACCAGCAGCGTGCCGACGACGGCGCACACGAGTACGGCCGCCACACCCAGGTGCGTCGTCAATTCCGAGAAGTCCGAAAGCCAGCCGCTCACCGCGCCGACGAGCAGGACCACGACCAGGTATTCCGGAACGAGTACCACGGTGAACCGGGCCAGCGAGCGCAGGTACCGGAGAGGAAGGTCGCGGACCCGCACCGGTGCGAGTGGCTCCGCGAGGACTGCCGGGGACACCTGCGGGCGGGCCAGCCGGGCCACGACGGTCGTCGCCCCGAACACCAACAGCGCCCCGACGACCAGGCGTACGACGCCGAACTGCCAGGGCGCCACCAGGAACAGGAACACCAGGACGGCGGGGTTGAGCACCGGGTTACCCACCCAGTACGCCAGGCTCGCCGTCACCGCGGCCCCGCGCCGGCGCAGGCCCACAGCCACTGGGGCGGTGCAGCAGGTGCACATCAGGCTGGGCAGTGACGCCGCGCCGCCGGCGAGGCTTTGCCCGATCCGCGAGCGCCGGTTGAGCGCGGTGAGCAGCCATGCCTTCGGGAGCAGCGCGTCAACGGCGGCCGCGAGCGCCAGGCCGACCACCGCGGCAGGCCACACCGACTGGAAGTACGCGACCGTGAAGTGCCACGCTCCGGACAGTGAGGGCGCGGAGCCGGGTGCACCGGCCTTCGCGAAGATCGCGCCGCCGGACCACGTGTGGGTGGTCGCCATGGTGCTCGTTTTGGCCGCGTAAGGCAGCCATTTCGCCCACAGCAGGCCCACGACGAACAGCACCGCTAGCAGTCCGACGCCGACGAGTCCCACGCGTTTGCCTTGCCGCGCTTCCGAGCTGACGGTCGTGGTCATGCGGGTTCACGTCCTGTCGGGTAGCGCTCGGCGTGGAGTGCGGCCTGGCAGGCTGTCCGGGTTGCGGTGATCGCTTGGCGGTAGGTGTGGTCGACCAGGTCGCCTGCCGTGAACTCGCCGTCGAGGTCGGTCGGGGTTCCGGTCATGGTGAGGAGGTACCCGTCGGCGTCCGGGTCAACCTGTCCCTTCACCAGATCGCTGCGCGGCTGGCGCGTGATGGCCGGGTGTTGCGCAGCCGGATTCCCGCCACCGCGGACTCGTCGTGGATTTCGGCCACATTCAGGGTGCTGTTCGGCTTGACCGGGTGGTGCTGGGTACTTTCGCGGAGCGTCTCCTCGGAGCACGCGCACGCGCTGCCGAACAGGGAAAGCGCTGTCCAGGCAGGTGATCGCCAGCAGGCGGCGGATCGCGGCCGAAGGCCGGACCGCCAGGTAGCTGCCGGCCTCCTCGGCCGCCGCGTGCAGCACGACCACGGCCCGCAGGCCGGCGGAGCCGCAGAACGTCACGGCGGTCAGGTCGATCGTCAGGCGCGACGGCCGGGCCGCGAGCGCTTTCTGGACTGTACGGTCCAGAACGGGCACGCCGGCCGGGTCCAGCTCGCCGGAGACCGCCACGGTGACCACGCCCGGCCGACCTTGGACGATCCGAGCTTCGAACGGAGCTGCGGAGAACGGGAGTTCACCGGAACCGTCCTGCGGAATGAAACGCTCCGACTCCGTCGACGAACTCGAGGAATGTGAGACGGCTCGTGCTTGAACCGAACAGGTTCACGACAAAGCCGGCCTTACCCGAATTCAACCCGCCGGGGAAGGTGAAAGGTAGGGCGTGCTCACCGTCAGCCAGTCCTCGGCCGCCGCGAGATCGGCGTGCAGGGGCATGAGGTGGTCGAGTCCCAGTGCCGAGATCGGCCGCTGTACGGCGCGGCGAGCGCTGATGACCGCGAACGGAACCCCGTCCACCCTGCCGTGGTCGTGGGCGTCCAGCAGGACCCGGATGATCCCGGCGGAGCAGAAGTCCACCTGGGACAGGTCCACGACCAGAGCGCGCGGCCGCAACCGGATCTCCCGGGTCAGGCAATCCTGCAAACGCTCGGCGACCGCGTTGTCGAGTTCACCACGCGCGGCGACGACGGTGGTTTCGCGGGTGGTGGTCACCGTCAGCGACGGGAATTCGTAGCTGGGCATGATCGTCGGTCTCCTCCAACGACGACTGAGGCAGCCACGGGCGGGTTCGTCCCGGCTGCCTTTGCGCCGGCCGAACCTCGCCAGGCGCAGGCGGCTACGGAGCTGAACCGCCGCGTCCGACCGTACTCGTTCCGCCGGACACGGTCGATGAGGGCGTGCCTCACCTTTTCAGGGGAATCGCGGCTCGTCACCGGTGCGGTGGTAGTGATTCCGCGGACGTCCTGGGATCACCGAGCCGCGCGGGGCCCGCCACGCCGGGCGGTGCGGGATCGGCTGGGGGCGGGCCACCGTGTCGGTCATCGAACATGCACCTCGTCACCACCGCCGGAACAGGTCGGCGCCCGCATACCCGGGTCGGCGCCCGATACACCGGAAAACACCGGTTCCGGCTTTGCGGCGGGTTTACCGAGGTCGCGGCACGGGATCGGGCACGTTCAGGCGCTGTCGCAGTTCCGGGACGAAGCCCGGATCCAGTCGTGCCCGGGTGGTCAGGTCGATTTCGAGCGGTACGCCGGCCCCGGCCGGCAGCACGCCGTCGAGGACGATTCCGGCCGCGGCGTAGCCGGCGAGCGAGTCGTCGCCCGAGAATCCGTACGCTCCTGGTGGGATTTGCCGGACACCGTGGTGATCGTCGCGCGCACGCCGCGTCCCAGCCTGCCCACGGTGTAGCGGAGGCAGCTCGGGATCACTCTGGGGAGCGGCCGAGGATCCGCCGGTCTCGCCGGGGCAGGACGGTTTGCTCCAGGTGCCGCACGCGAGGTGGGTCGCCGGTCGCGGTCAGGGCGCGGACGCGCTGGTCGAGTTGGCGGTCCAGCTCCGTCGAACGTTCGTAGTGCTGCCGCAGGTGCTCCTGCCAGCTCGCGACGACGAACTGCTCCACGAAGAGCTCCGGGTCGTCCAGATCGCGGTGGAGGCGCCACCGGGTCGCACCGCTGCGCCGCCGGGCCCAGCCGACCGGCTGCATCGCGCGCTCGAACTCGTGGGCTCGTTGCGTCGTGACCCGCCATTCGACCTGTACCTGCACCGGGCCGGAGACGGTCGCCACCTCCGGTGGTTCCGGCCAGTAGCGAGTGCGGCCCAGCTCGTAGGTGCTGTCCGGCAACCGCAGCGCGCGCCCGCTGACGAGCGCCGCGACGACCAGTCCGGCACCGGGGACGGCGAACGCCACGGCGAGCCCGGCGAGGTCGGCGACGAAGCCCCACAGCAGCGCGCCGAGTGCCTGCCCGCCCATGAACACCAGCTGGTAGTAGGCCAGCGCCCGAGCTCGCGTCCACGCCGGAAGTAGAAGCTGCGCCGCCGAGTTCAGGGTCGACAGCACGGCGATCCAGGCGACGCCCGCGAGGAACAGGGCGACCACCACCGCCGGCACCGAGCCGGTCAGCCCGGTGACGAGGTCGGCCAGGCCGTAGAGCACCGTTCCCGCCGCGATCACGGTGTTCGTGCCGAGCACTGCCCGCAGCGACGGCAGGACGACGGCCGCGGTCACCGCGCCGGCGCCGAGGCAAGCCAGCAGCAGGCCGTAGCCACCCGCACCGAGGTGCAGGGGCCCGCGAGCGACCGCCGGCAGCAGCGACCACAGCCCGCCCGCGAAAAGCATGAACGACGCCGAGCGAGCCAGCACGGTGGCGAAGGCGGGCGCGCTGCGCACGTACCGCGCGCCCGCTCGGGTCGCGGCGAGGAGCCGTTCGGCGCCGAGCGGGCGGTCGGCGCGTTCACGCCGCCACGTGAACACGACTGCGAGAACGCCGAGGAACGACACAGCGTTGAGCGCGAACGTCGCCTCCGCCCCGAGGGCCGCGATGAGCACGCCGCCGAGCGCAGGTCCCACGGCGCGGGCGATGTTGGCGTTGGCGCTGTTCAGCAGGGCTGCTTGGGCGATTTCGGAGCGGGGGACGAGTTCCGGCTGGATGGCTTGGAAGCTCGGAACCGACAGGGCCTGGCCGAGCGCCATCGTCGCGGTGAGCGCCAGCAGCGAGCCCGGCGAGACCTGGTGGGCCGCGGTGACCGCGGCGAGGGCGGCGGCTCCGGCGAGCATGACGGTCTGGCCGGTCAGCAGCAGGCGGCGCCGGTCGAAGATGTCTCCGAGCGCTCCCGCGGGGACGACCAGCAGGAACACCGGCAGCGTCATGGCCGTCTGGACGAGGGAGACGTCGAGCGCGGAGCCGCCGAGGTCGCCCATCAGCCACTGCGCGCCGACGGTCTGGGCCCACGTGCCGACGTTCCCGGCGAACTGGGCGATCCAGAGCGTCCGGTACATCTTGCGTCGCAGCGGGGCCCACGCCGCGGGGGCTGTCATCCGCCGGCGTTCCAAGCGGCTCTCGCGTGGCTCACGAACTCGGCACGGCTGCCGGCGGCCACCGCGCCGTTCCGGGTGCGGTAGCAGTCCAGTACCGCGTCGAAGCGGGTGGCGTGCAGGAACTCGCGCACGACGGCGCGCTCACCGGTCACCACCCGCAGCCGCGCGGCGCCCGCGGCGTCGTGCGCGGCGTGGATCGCTCGGACGCCGGCGACGGACACGAAAGTCAGCTCCGACAGGTCCAGGATCAGTGCCTCGGGTTCGGTGGAGAGGATCTGCGCGACGGCGTCCACGAGCTTCGCCGCGGTGCCCATGTCCAGCTCGCCTGACAGGACCAGGACCACGACGCCGTGTTCGCCGCGTGTGCGCACCAGTCCGAGGCGCTCCGGCTCGTACGGGGTTCTCATGACCACCACCCCCGCTTCCGGTCGCGCGGACGAAGGACGTCGGCCGAGTCGGCGGGGAGGAAACCGGTCATGGCGCACGCTCCGTCCGGAGAGGTCGACGACGAGGTCCGCGGCTCCGGTAAGGAGTCGTTCGCGGCCAACTACCCGGGCGCGTGGCGCGGCAAACACCGCGGGCTCGGACTCCGCTGTCGAATCTCGCAGCTAGGCGGCCCGCGGGACGCGGTGGGCGTGGGCCCGTGGACTCCCAGCCGCATTGTTCCCAATCAATGAACACGTGCACGGGCCGGTGCGCTGGACTCACCCAGGAACACCACCGTGTTTCCCGGATTCGTGTTCCATTGCTTTTTCAGGATTCGCATCGTGGCGGCTACCCCGGCGCTTGTGGGTCAACCGGCGGTGTGGGCGCAGGATTGCGGGTGACCCGGCCGCGGCTGACGGCCCCGCTCCGCCGCCGGGTCACCCTTGGGTAGGACGGCCGTCGGTATGCGCGGGGTCGGAGGTGGGAACCCCGGCGTACGGCCGTCCGTCTGGCCGGCACGATTTTCTCGTGTTGGCCGGCCGTCTACCCGGGTCACAGACGAAGTAATTGCGGATCAGCTCTACTTCGCCGTCCATTCACCCATCCGGCGGTCTGCGGGGTCAGGGCATCGGCCGAGGCGGGAGCGACCGGAGCCACTCTGCCCCCACGGTCAGAACTGCCCAGACGACCTTGCCATTGCGCAGGTCGGGGGTACACCCCCAGGTTTTGGCGAGTGCCGCGACGAGGAGGAGTCCGCGTCCGCCTGGCTGGTCGGAGGTTGCCTGACGCAACACTGCCGGGCGCGGGCTGGGATCGCGGACCGCCACGGTCAGCATGCCGCGGCGGTATTCCAGCCGGAGGTGCGCGGGGCCGGCACCGTCGGTGTGGAGGATCGCGTTGTCGACGAGTTCGGTCGCGACCTGCACGGCGTCGAGCTCGACATCCGTGAGGCTCCATTCCTGACAGGTTCGCTGGACGAATCCCCGGGCGTGCGCGGAGCTGGCGACGACGGCAGGAAACTCGGCTCGGGCCAGTCTTCGGGTGGGCTGCCGGCTATCCGAGGACAGGGCTTCCTCGACAGTGCGGAAGATCGGGACGAACCTGGGCAATGCGCTGCGGGCGATCCGCTCGAATCGGGCCGGGTCGGCGACGACCAGCAGGATCGGCGCCCCGAACCACTCGTTGACCTGGTCCCTCGCAGAGAGAAAGACGGCCATGGCGGTGTCGGAAGGCACCTGCAGGCGCGAAATGTCGGCGATCACCGCTTCGGGGTGTTCGAGAGCGAGCTTGACCAGGTAGTCCCGCAACTGGGGGTAGGTCAGCGCGTCCAGGACACCGGAAGGGCGGGCGACCAAGCACCCGTCCCGCAGGTCGTGGACCAGTTCGATCCGGCTCTCATCATTCATAGTGCCTTCGTGCACTCTGAAGCGGAGTAGCGTCACTTGAGCTGGGTTACCGTGCCGGTCTCCTCGAGGGCCGGGCGCGACCAGCGCATGGCCGGGGAGCTTCGCGCCCTCTGCTTTGCCGTGAACCCGCCGAATTCGGTCGCGGTTATCGCCCTGGTGTTGCCCCGTTCGGTGAAAGGCGGCCAGCCGCTTTCTGGTCGGCTACAGCGGCCGGCCCAGGTGGGCAGGCACCGCCGGTGCCGGATGCCCGGCCCCGGCGTGTGAGCGGGGCCTTCGGGGGTAACCGCCTCCCCTGGACGACACTCGAAAACCGGAGGAGCCCGAATGTCCGAAGAGGACCTGGTCAGCTCGGAACAGCAGGAAACGCTGGAACTTGCCGAGGAACCCGGAACCGACGACCTCGACTCCCGCGCCTGGGAGCGCGAAGACCCGGACTCCGGTTCGGCATCGAATCGGCCGATCCAGCTGGCACCCGTCGACGGTGACGGCCCGCCGGTCGACACCGAGCCCGACGAAGTGGCCGAGGATGCGGGTTTCGGGCTCGCTGCCGGCCCGGAGCAGGGCGCGCTGCACGTCGAAGACGAGCGCGGCTGAGTCAGCGGTCCTGGCGCTCGCGCTGGGGAACCACCACGTACTTCGGGTCCTTCGTCGACTCAACACCCGCCTCGAAGACCCCGAACCGCTGCAGCGCACTGCCCGCGAACAGCGCCGCGCCGGACGCCACGGCCATCGCCCGGCTGCGGTGCGCCGCGGTCAGCGTGCCCAGCAGGCCGGCGGCGGTCAGCC
Source organism: Amycolatopsis sp. NPDC051371 (assembly GCF_040682155.1). Taxonomy (NCBI): domain Bacteria; kingdom Bacillati; phylum Actinomycetota; class Actinomycetes; order Pseudonocardiales; family Pseudonocardiaceae; genus Amycolatopsis; species Amycolatopsis sp. NPDC051371. The sequence goes on along the minus strand of NZ_JBFBAG010000007.1, from coordinate 63,757 downwards.
GCTCCGACGACCTTCGCAGCCGGTGGGCCTTGCCCGTGGTGTAGGCCTCGGCGCTCAGCCCGAGTTGACTCTCCAGCACCTTCGACGCCGCGAGCTCCGTGACCGCTCCGAAAACAGCCAGCGCACGGGCCGGCCGCGCTTCCCCGACCGGTACCAGCGCCATCGCGAAACCACCCGAGCTCGCGGCCGCCGAGCCGGTGAAGACGAACGGCAGCTGCGGGTGCGCCTCGTGCCACGCCGGCACCGCCGTCTGGGACAGCAGCACCGCCGTGTACGACGCGAGGGCAGGAGCGATCACCGCCGAGGCGAGTCCGGCGGGCCGCGCCGTGGCGCGCAGCAGCTTGCCGGGCAGGGTGCGGCGGAGCCGGTCCGGGAGCATCTCGGCGAGCGCCGCGATGCCCGCGCCGGGCGCGAAGGCGGTGAGGATCCAAGTTCCCACGCTCATCGGGGACGTCGGCTTCGCCACTCGCAGCATGTGGTGGAACCGCGCCGGCCGCCCGAGGTCGGCGACGAGCAGGTAGCCGCTCGCGAGCAGCGCAGCGAGGGACCCGGTGCGGCCCACGCGCCGCAACCGCGGCCGTCCGGTCAGGTCGGCGCCGGCCGCCAGCAGCGAGGTGCCCGCGGCCAGCCCGCCGGTGAACAGGTAAGCGGGCACCTTCCACTCCCAGACCGGTGGCTTGAGCACCGGCCGGCCGTAGTACGACCGGAACTCGGCGCGCGGCACCATCAGCTCTTCGCGGGTGCCGCCGCCCCGTTTGCGACGGCCGAACGTCCTTGCCTGGGTGTCGGACGCCTGGGCGTCGCTGCGCGGTTCGCGGAGCAGGGGGTCTTCGCTCATCGACGGCGTCCTCCGAACGCGGCGACCGCGGCGGCGAGGAGCGCCGACGCGGCCATCCCGGCGTATTTCCACATGGCGGGCAGCTCCCGGGTCGGCACGACCGGGTCCGGTGGCAGCCCGTAGACCTCGGGTTCGTCCAGCAGCAGGAAGAAGGCGCCGTTGCCGCCGACACCGTCGTCGGGGTCGTGGCCGTAGAGCCGCGCCTCGGGGACGCCGCGCTCGTGCAGCTGCTCGACGCGGCGGGCGGCCCGCTCGCGCAGCTCGTCCAGCTCGCCGAACTGGATCGAGTCGGTCGGGCACGCCTTGGCGCACGCCGGCTCGAGGCCGTCGTGGAGCCGGTCGTAGCAGAGCGTGCACTTCTGGGCGCGGCCGTCGCCGGGGCGGCGGTCGATGACGCCGTACGGACAGCCGGAAACGCAGTAGCCGCAGCCGTTGCAGATGTCCTGCTGCACGACGACGGTGCCGAACTCGGTGCGGAACAGCGCCCCGGTGGGGCAGACGTCGAGGCAGCCGGCGTGGGTGCAGTGCTTGCACACGTCCGAGGCCATCAGCCAGCGGAAGTCGGTCCGGCCGTCGGTGCCGGTCTTCGCGCCCGGCAGGTCGAACGAGGGCATGCCGAGGTCGTCGGGCGCCCGGGGCAGGGGTGAGGTGCCCAGCTCGCCGCCACCGCGCGGCGCTTCACGCAGCTCGTCGGCGACGAACGCGGTGGTCACGTCGATCGCCGACGGCCCGGTCGGCAGCCCGTCGAGCCCCGGCGACTGGTCACCGAGCGGACGCTGCTGTTCGATGAAGGCGACGTGCCGCCAGGAGTTCGCGCCGAGCGCGCCGGTGTTGTCGAACGACATCCCGAGCAGGTCGAGCCCGTCTTCGGGGACGTCGTTCCACTCCTTGCAGGCGACTTCGCAGGCCTTGCAGCCGATGCACACCGACGTGTCGGTGAAGAACCCGACGCGCGGCGGATGCGCGGTGTGCCCGGCTTCCCCGGCGACGTCGGCCAGCGGGCCGGAGAGGCGGTTCTCGATGCTCATGCGGGGTCCTCCTCGGCCCGGTGACCGGGCTCGACGTGCTGGACGTCGTGGATGGTCGCGACCTGGGTACCCGTTTCCGGCGTGATGCCCGCCCGGGAACGGTACTCGGCGAGCAGCGCGGTCAGATCGGCGCCGCGCGGCCGCCGGCCCGGCCGGACGTCGCAGGTGGCGACCTTGCTCTCCTGGATGAACACGTTCGGGTCCACGACGACGCCGAACAGGTCGTTGACTACGTCGCGGGAGACGAGTCCGGCGTTGCCCCAGTGGTAAGGCATCCAGACCTGGTGCACGACCCGGTCCTGCACGCGCAGCGGCGCCATCCGGTCGGTCACGAACACCCGCGCCTCCACCGCGGCCCGCGCGGTGATCACGTGGGCCCAGCCGAGGTGGGCGAGCCCGCGGTGCTTCGCCAGCTCGGGGGAGACCTCGACGAACAGGTCCGGCTGCAGCTCCGACAGGTACGGCAGCGTCCGGCTCATCCCGCCCGCCGTGTGGTGCTCGGTCAGCCGCGCGGCGGTGAACACGAACGGGAACACCTCGCTGTGCGCTTCGGGCGGCGACGGGTGCGAGGGGTTGTCCTTGCGGCCGTAGACCTTCCGCGTCGGGTTGCCCTGCTGGGTGTAGAGCTGGTTGCGGAAGGGCGACTCGTGGGGTTCGTAGTGCGTCGGCAGCGGCCCGTCGGCCAGCCCGGACGGCGCGAACAGCCACGCCTTGCCGTCGGCCTGCATGATGAACGGGTCGTCGCCGCGCAGTGCGGCCGGGCCGACCGCGCCTTCGGGCGGCACGTGGTCCGGCGGCTTGGTCTTCTCGAAGTCGGGGATGTCGTGGCCGGTCCACTCGCGACGGTCGGCGTCCCACCACACCAGGGCCTTGCGTTCGCTCCACGGCTTCCCGGCCGGATCGGCGGACGCGCGGTTGTAGAGGACGCGGCGGTCGAGCGGCCAGACCCAGCCCCATTCGTGCGCGTAGAAGTCCTGGTCGAACCGGGACTTGCGGCGCGCCGCCCGGTTGACACCGTCGGCGTAGACGCCGCTGTAGATCCAGCAGCCGCACGAGGTGCTGCCGTCGGCCTTGAGGTCGAGGTAGCCGCCGACCTCAAGGCCGGTGGTGAGGTCCTGGCCGTTGATGCGGCGCAGGACGTCCTCGGCCGACGGCTCGTCGCCGTGCACCTCGTAGTCCCAGGCCAGGTCGAGCAGCGGCCGGTCGCGCTCGTCGGTGGACCCGGCCAGCCGTTCCCGCAACTTCCGGCCGAGGTGGTGGAAGAACCAGAGGTCCGAGCGCTGGTCCTCGGCCGGTTCGACGGCTTTCTCGCGCCACTGCAGCATCCGCTGGGTCTGGGTGAACGTCCCTTCTTTCTCGGCGTGCGAGGCGGCGGGGAAGAAGAACACCTCGGTGCGGCACTCCTGCGGGGTGATCTCGCCGGTTTCGACCTCGGGCGCGTCCTTCCAGAAGGTGGCGCTTTCGATCATCACCAGGTCGCGCACGACGAGCCAGTCGAGGTTGGCCATGCCGAGCCGTTGCAGCTTCCCGTGCGCCGAGCCGACGGCGGGGTTCTGTCCGAGCAGGAAGTAGCCGGATACCTTGCCGTCGACCATGTCCATGACGGTCCGGTAGGTGCCGTGGTCGCCGTTGATCCGCGGCAGGTAGGCGAAGCAGAAGTCGTTGTCCGGCGTGGCTTTCTCGCCCCAGTACTCCTTCAGCAGCGACACGGTGTAAGCGTCGGCGTTGCGCCAGAAGCCCTTCTGCTTGTCTCCGCGGATGCTCTCGATGTAGTCGGACAGGGTGGCGTGCTCGGGGGTGGGCATCGGCAGGTAGCCCGGCAGCAGGTTGAACAGCGTCGGGATGTCGGTCGAGCCCTGGATGCTGGCGTGCCCGCGCAGCGCGAAGACCCCGCCGCCGGGCCGGCCGATGTTGCCCAGCAGCAGCTGGATGATCGAGCCCGCCCGGATGTACTGGGCGCCGACGCTGTGCTGAGTCCAGCCCACGCTGTACACCAGCGCAGCCGTGCGCTCCCGGCCCGAGTTCGACGTCCACGCGTCGCACACGCGCTGGAACAGCGCCTTCGGCGTCCCGCAGGTCGCCTCCACCATCTCCGGCGTGTAGCGGGCGAAGTGGCGCTTGAGGATCTGGAACACGCACCGCGGGTGCTGCAGCGTCGGGTCGGCGGTGATCTCCTCGCTGCCGCCCTCGATGACCGGGCCGCCCGAGCCGTGCTGGTAGGACGACGACATCTCCTTGCCGTGCCCGGTCTCCTTCGGCTCGACGCTCTCGTAGTGCCAGGTCGTCGGATCGTAAGCGGCCTTGGCCTCGTCGTAGCCGCTGAACAGGCCGTCGAGATCTTCGGTGTCCTGGTAGTCCTCGGCGACCAGGAAGGACGCGTTCGTGTAGGCGACCACGTACTCCCGGAAGTCCAGGTCGTTGCTCAGGATGTGGTTGATGACGCCGCCGAGGAACGCGATGTCAGTACCGGCCCGCAATGGGACGTGGGCGTCGGCCAGCGCGCTCGTGCGCGTGAAGCGCGGGTCGATGTGGAGCACCTCGGCCCCGCGGGCCTTCGCCTCCATCACCCATTGGAACCCGACCGGGTGCGCCTCGGCCATGTTCGAGCCCATGATGATGACGCAGTCGGAGTTCTGCAGGTCTTGCTGGTAGTCCGTCGCGCCGCCGCGACCGAAGGAGGCCCCCAGACCGGGAACCGTGGCGGAGTGTCAAATACGAGCTTGGTTCTCGATCTGGATCGCGCCCAGGGCCGTGAAGAGCTTCTTGATCAGGTAGTTCTCTTCGTTGTCCAGCGTGGCGCCGCCGAGGCTGGCGATCCCCGTCGTGCGCCGCAGCGGCTTCCCGTGTTCGTCGGTGTCCTGCCACCCTTTGCGGCGGGCGTCGAGCACGCGGTCGGCGACCATGTCCATCGCCGTGTCGAGGTCGAGATCGGTCCACTCGGTCGAGTACGGTGCGCGGTAGCGGACCTTCTGCTGCCGCTGTGGCCCGGTGACCAGTTGCTTGCTCGCCGAGCCCTTCGGGCAGAGCCGGCCGCGGGAGATGGGGCTGTGCGGGTCACCTTCGATCTGGACGACCTTCTCGTCCTTGACGAAGATTTGCTGGCCGCAGCCGACGGCGCAGAACGGGCACACCGACCTCGCGACCCGGTCGGCACTGGCGGTGCGCGGCGTCCGGGCGGCCGACTGGGGCGATTCGGCCGCCTTGCCGCGGCCGAGCGGGTCGGTCCCGGTCAGCTGACGGTAGACGGGCCACGACTCGAGCCACTTCCGTGGTCCCATGCCGCCTCCGTTCGCCTGCTTGCTCGCAGCGTCTACCCGGGCCGGTCGAGCCTAAACCGGCGCCGCGATGTCGTCGACCGGATGGCGTCAGACCGGGTGGAGGTCGGCCGGTGACGCGGCGGGCACGTACCGGCTCGCCGCTTCGGCCAGATCGGGGTCGAGCGTGACGAACCGGCCGGCCTGCAGCACTCGGCGTTGGCCGGCGAGATCCGGTCGCCGAGCAAGCGGACGCGCAGCGTCGTCACCTTGTCCAGCAGGTCGCGGCCGTCGCGGCTCGTGCGTTTCCCGCGGCCGACGCTGCGGAAGATCTCGGACAGCGCGTGCGACCGCAGGACCGCCGACCGACGAGCTGGTGCTCGCCGGGCACGGTGATTCCGGCCTCCGCGAGGTGCAGGGCGGTGCGCAGGCCGATGCCGTAACGCGACCCTTGGAGCTCACTCGGGCGGCAAGGGCTCGCGGATCTCCTCCGCCATCGAGCCGCCGGGAATGTCCGCGGCGATGCCGAGCTCTTCTTCGTAACCCCTCGTGCCGCGGACGTCGTCGCCCACCATGGGGGCCGCGACGTCGACATCGGGTTGTTCCTCGGCCAGTCGCTCGCCGAGCGGGCGGTCGTGGGCCTGCTCCCACGGCGTCATGCCGTACTTGGTGACGCCGGTCCAGTGCTCCGGCGGGTCCATGGCCTCTTCGAGGGGATCCTGGCGAAGCCGGTCTTCGTCGAGGTCTTCGGCGCTGTTCAGCGCCGCCGGATCGGTCTCCACCGAGTCCGGCGCGCCGGTGTCCTGGGGCGGGTCATAGGGCTGGTGCGGTTCGGTCACCGCGGCACCTCCTTCGCTGGGTTCGGGAGGTTGCCACGGGAACGCCCGGCGAAACGCCCGGCACTTCTTGAAGTGCTTTCCCGCCGCCTCCGGCAGCGACCGGGGAGAATCCGACATCCGCGGTATCCTCCGGCACGCGGTCACATCGGCGGCTTCCCGCTCATCATGTCCGTCTGCGCCGAGCTGACTTCCGGGTCTGTCGGCTGGCGCGGTGTTTGCGTACCTCCGAGCACGATGTCTCGTTGCGCGAGGTCATGGCGGTTACTACGGGAAATCAACCAAACGGACCCGAACTGCCCGGCATCTTCGCCGACCGGCTCCGCAAGCTGCCCTCACACCGGCCGATCCGTTCAGTCGCTCAGCAGCAGCTGGTCGATCATGAGGTGTCCCCACGCGCCGGTCGCCTGGTCGATCACCTGCACCTGGGCACTCTGTCCCTGCAGGGTGCCGACGTCCCAGTCGATCGGTTTGAGCACGCCGGTGTCATCCCCGGTGGCCGAGCGCACCACTTGGCCGTTCACGAGCAGGTTGATCGAGGCCTGGCCGGGGGAGCCGGCTGGGTGGTTGCCGCCGGCGAGCAGGAAGTGCAGATGGTTGCGGTCCAAGGTGAACATCGGTGAGGTGATCGTGCCGGTGGCAGGGTCGCCGCTGCCGGCGAAGGTGTCCAGTACCGCGTTGCCGACCATGCCGGGCAGGTACTCGAATGACGGGCCGGTGCCGGCGAAGCTGCCGGTGGTGGTCCAGCCGGGGTCGTAGGCGGTGCCTTCGAACCCGGAGACGACGTGCGCCGGGCGTTGGGTCAGGTCCGGGAACTCGGTGATGGTCGTGTTGGCGAACGTGCCGCTGCCGCCGGTGGTGTAGAGGTTGATGCCGGTGTCGGCGGGGTCGGCGAACACTTCGTTGGAGTGTGCGTACCGGCCGTCGTCGACGAACACCTCGATGGTGGTCCGGTCGACCAGGATCCGCAGGTGCGCGCTGGTCTTCGCCGGGTTCCACGGCGCGTGGCTCTCCCCGCGCGCCCCGCTCGTGTCGGGCGACCCGGTTTGGCGCCGGTTGAGGTAGCTGTAGTCGTGGTAGATCCCGGCGTCGGCGTGGCGTGTCCCGTCAGCCGACGCCCGCAGCTGCAGCCCGATGTTGTCCAGCTGGGTCCAGCTGACGTCGGTGTCGAGCTGGTAGGCCGTCCCGTGGTAGGCCAACGGCACGAGGCCGTCGTTGACCTGGATGGTGCCGAGGTTCGTCACGGAGGTGGCGTGGGACGCCAGCGCCGGTGTCGGCTGTGAGGCCAGTGCGTAGCCGTCCGGGTAGTGCTTCAGCGTGATTTGCCGGACGATCGAGTCGGTGCCGTTGAAGCCGTCCGAGGCCCACGTCGGTGTGGTGTCGGGGTAGGCCCAGTTGTTCATCCAGGCCATGCCGAACCGCCGGTCGGCCGGTGCGGCCGGGTCCTCCCAGGTGACTCCGGCATACCAGTCGAAACCGTGGTCCAGCCACTGCGGCGCGGCCGCGTCGGCGGTGAACCCGGCGCCGTCGAAGGCCCCGGTCCAGTACGCGTAGGTACCCGGGACACCGCCGGCGCTGACGCCCAGCACCCAGTGCGTGGTGCCGTCGTCGGCGCGGATCGGGTACAGGTCCGGACATTCGAGCGTGCCGTACGTGCTGACGAAGTCCGACTGCCACGTCCACGTCTTCAGGTCCGGTGAAGTGAAGAACCCGATCCGGTCGCCTTCGGTGATCGCCGCGACCCAGCGGCCGCGTGCGGGATCCCAGATCACTTTGGGATCCCGGAAGTCGTGGCGGCCGCCGTTCGGGATCACGGGTGTCTCGCCGTACGGACGGAACGTCCGGCCGCCGTCGATCGAGTACCACAGGAACTGCGCCTGCGGCCCGGAGGCGTTGACCGGGTGATCCATCTGCGTCACCAGTTGGATCACCGCGCCCGCGCCGAAGCCGGCCGTGTTCGCGGTGTCCACGACGGCGGAACCGGACCACAGGTCGTAGTTCGCGTTGGTCTTCTTCGGTGCGGCGATGCCTTGATCGGCGAAGGCGACGCCGTCGTTGGTCGTGGCCAGCCGCCAGGCGGTGCCGACCTCGGTCGGGTAGTCGGCGTTGTAGAGGTAGTAGTAGTTGAACTTGCCGTTGACGTACACCGGCCGCTGGGGATCGTTCTTCCAGTGGTCGGGCACCGTGAAGTGGTACTGGGCGCGGTACGTGCCCGCGGCTTGCGCCGGGGTGGCGCCGCCGGGACCGGTCAGGCCCACGGCTGCCGTCGCCGCCACGAGGGCGGCGGCGGACAACAGGCGAAGTGCACTCGTCGTTGAGCTCATCGCATCTCCAGAATGTCAGGAATCGAGAATGCTGAGACGTTTTCCGTCCCACGCCACCGGGATGGGATCGCTGATGGCGCCGACGAAGCCGTGTTCGCCGCGGTGGTGGAAGGCGAGCAGGACCCAGGCCTCGTCGGTCCGGCGGCGGGTCAGGCGGCCGCTGTAGAAGCGGTCGTCGGTGACGGGTTCGGCGGCCGCGATGTCGAACGGCCCGGCAGGGCCGCCGGCGGGCGCGGCCCAGATGCCGCCGGTCGTGCCCGTCGCCCGGCGGTCGGCCGAGGCGTGCTCGGCCAGGCAGGAGAAGAGCAGGACCGGGCGGCCGTCCACCACCTCGGCCTGCAGGACCTCCAGCTGCCCGAACCCGCGCGACCCGGGCGCGGTCAGCGGCGGGCGCAGGTCCCAGTGGCGCAGGTCCGCGGACACGGCGTGGCCGACGACGCCACGTTCGAACGGCTCGCCGGTAGCGGCGCGGGCGGTGATGAGCATGTGCCAGCCGTCGCCGTCCGGGTCGGGGAACACCCACGGGTCGCGGAACGCCTCGTCGTGCCAGCCGGCGTCCAGCGTTTCGTACCAGCGCGGATCCGCGGCCAGGACGGGGTTCTCCGCAGCGCGTTGCCAGGTCACGAGATCTGGTGACGTGGCATAGCCGATCCGCTGGATGTTCTTGCCGTCGGAAGCGCGCGTGGAGCCGGTGTAGAAGAGGAACCACGTCCCGTCCGGGTGCCGCACGACCGACCCGGTCCAGGTCGCCAGGTCGTCGAAGGCCGGGGCGTCCGCGCGGACCAGCGCGTCCTCGATCCGGGTCCAGCTCACCAGGTCGGTCGAGACGGCATGGCCGATCGAGGCGCGGTAATGCCGGGCTTCAGGGTCGTGCAGAGCGCGTGAGGCGTAGAGGAAGAAGAGGTGGTAGCGGTCGCCGTCGTCGGCGAACCAGAAGTCCCAGACCCAGGAGTCGGGCAGCGAAAACATGCAAAGCCTTTCGAAAGGTCGGGAGAGCGTCATTCCTTGATGCCGCTGGCCGCGACGCTGCTGACGAACGCGCGTTGGAAGGCGAGGAAGACCACGAGCACCGGCAGCGTGATCATCGAGGTGTAGGCCATGACTTCGCCCCAGGCGGTGTTGTCCTGGAAGAAGTACTGCATGCCGACCATGACCGGCCGCAGCTTCTCGTCCTGGACGACCATGCTGGGCCACAGGTATTGGTTCCAGGCCGGCAGGAACGTCAGGATCGCGACGGTGGCGAACGCCGGCCCCGACAGCGGCACGACGATCTTCCGGTAGATGGTGAACCAGCTCGCGCCGTCGATCCGCGCCGCTTCGTCGAGGGCGGTGGGGATGGTGGAGAAGTACTGGGTGAACAGGAAGATCGAGAAGCCGTTGGCGATGAACGGGATGATCTGCACCTGGTAGGAGTCCAGCCACCCGAAGTCGTATTCGATCCGTCCGTTCTGGAACAGCAGGGTCGGCAGCTGCGAGACCCAGTAGACCATCGGCACCGCGATGGTCTCGAAGGGGACGATCAGCGTGGCGATGATGACGCTGAGCACGACCCCGCGGCCGGTCCAGCGCAGCCGGGAGATCGCGAACCCGGCCATGGAGTTCACCAGCAGCCCGGCGACGACGATCACCACCGTGACGATCACCGAGTTGAGCAGGAACCGTCCGACCGGCACGCGGTCGAACACCTCGGCGTAGTTGTGCAAGCCGATGTCGCCGACCGGCAGGAACGCGCGCCAGCCGCCGACGTCGGACAGGATCTGGCCGTCGGGTTTCAGGCTGGAGACGACCATGAACACCAGCGGGAACAGGAAGAAGACGGCGAGTCCGATCAGGACCAGGTAGCTCCAGGTCCGTCGTCGGCGGCGCAGGCCGCGCTCGCCCGGGTCGCGACGGACTGTGTATCCATTGTGGACTGGCATGGCTCAGTCCTTGTCTCGGGTCAGGAAGCGCTGGAGCAGCGCGACGATGAGCACCAGCACGAAGAACACCAGCGACAGGGCCGAGCCGTAGCCGATCTGCTGCTGGTGGTAGCCCATGCGGACGGCGTCGTAGACCAGCGTCGAGGTGGAGTCCACCGGGCCGCCCTGGGTCATCACGTCGATCTGCACGAACAGCCCGAGCGCGGCGATGGTGATGGTGATCAGCACGAAGACGCGGGTCGGGCGCAGGCACGGCCAGGTCACGTTGCGGAACTGCTGCCAGGTGCCGGCGCCGTCGATCCGTGCGGCTTCGTAGAGCTCCTCGGGGATGGTCTGCAGCCCGGAGAGCCAGATCAGCATGTGGAAGCCGACCGCTTGCCAGATGGACAGCACGATGATCGCGATGAGGGCGGTACTCGGGTTGTTCAGCCACGCGGTGCCCTGCCAGGCGCCGAAGGTGATCGAGTCGATGAAGGAGTTGATCAGCCCGTCCGGCTGGTACATGAACTTCCACAGGATGGAGACCACGACGATCGAGGTCACGACCGGGATGAAGAAGATGACCCGGAACGCGACCGCGCCGCGGATCTTCTGGTTCACCAGAATCGCCAGCAGCAGCCCGAACCCGGCCTGCACCGGCACGACGACCGCGGCGAAGCAGAACGTGTTCACCAGCGAGCGGAGGAACGTCGGGTCGGCGGTGAAGGCCCGGACGAAGTTGTCGAGGCCGGTGAAGGTGGTCGGCTGCGGCGAAACCAGGCGGGCGTTGGTGAACGACAGGACGAAACCGAGGATCACCGGGACGATCAGGAACGCCAGCAGCAACAGTACGGCCGGGGCGGCCATGGCCCAGCCGGCGCGACGCTGGGAGCGCCGTTCATGGCGGGGTTCCCGTCCGGAGACGGGTTTCGGGGCCGCGCTCGCGGCGCGGGTGTCCGGCGAGATGGTCGCCGTCATGGGAGGTGCCTTCCCTGTCGGCCCGCCCGGCGTTGCCGCCGGGCGGGGGAGCGACGAGCTAGAAGCCGTAGCCGTTCTGGGATTTGATGTCGGTGTCGATCGCCTGCACGGCGGTGTCGAGCGCCGGCTTGACGTCGGCGCCGCTCATGATGTCTTTCGCGGCCTTCTCGAAGGTCGAGGAGATGACCGGGTAGCCGGGGGTGGCCGGGCGGGAGAGGGCGAACTTCTGCGACAGCACGGCGAACGGGTGCAGGGGAGCGGTGTCGCCGAAGTACTTCGACGCCGCCGCGGCGGTCGTGGTGCTCGGGATGACGATCTGGCTGTCGGCGAAGGCGGTGAGGTACTTGTCCTGGAAGCTGAACTTCAGGTACGCGCGGGCGCCGTCGGCGTTCGTGCAGCCGGCGGAGATGCCCCATTGCCAGGAACCGCCGCCGATCTTCGGGCCCTTGCCGAAGTCCACCGGCGGCAGGATCAGCAGGTCGTTGCCGACGCTTTCGAGCGCGTCTTTGGCGTTCCACACGCCGGTGTAGCTGAGAGCGACCTTGTTGTCGATGAAGCGCTGGTTGCCGACCTGGCCGGCGTTGTCCGCCCAGCCGTTCTTGAAGGCCTGCTGGAACCAGGTGAAGAACTTCACCGCGTCGGGGCCGTTCAGCGCGCCGTCGGCGGACTTCATGGTGGCGCGGTCGATCAGGTCGCCACCGGCGCTCTGCAGCATCGGCGAGTAGGCGTACGACCACCACTCGCCCTTGTCGGCGGCACCCAGGTCCAGTGGCGTGGGGTAGCCGTTGGCCTTCAGCTTGGCGACGGCCGCGTCGAACTCCTCGAGCGTCCACGGCTTCTCGACGGTCGGGATCCTGATCTGGTTCTTGTCCAGCACGGACTTCCGCGCGAAGATCGACAGCGCGGCGTCCCAGTAGCCCGCCGAGTAGACGGTGTCCTTGTAGCGGCCGACGGTCGTGGGCAGCAGGGTCTTGATCAGGTCATCCGGCAGTCCCAGCGGCTGGAGGTAGCCGGCCCAGGCCCAGTTCGGCATCACCGGGCCGTCCATGTCCAGCAGGCAGGGCAGCTTGCGCGCCGCGGCGGCCGCGGTGATGGCGTCGTTGTAGGAACCCTGCGGGAAGTTCTGCTGGACGATCTTGTACTGGGTCTGGGACGCGTTGAAGTCGGAGATGATCCGCTGGTAGACCGCCAGCTCGCCGGGGTTACCCGCCGAGTGCGTCCACATGGTGATCTCACCGGGTCCGCCGGAGGACGAAGAGTCCTGGCTCGCGCGGGCACAGCCGCCCAGCGCGAGCACCGCGGCCAGGCCGGCCGCTACCATGATGGGGAGGGATTTGCGTTTCACCGTACAATCTCTTTCTCTGTTGCGGAGCGCGACCGGCCGTCGCCTCCGTGCCGGATGGCAGCGCCAACTGCCATGTGGAATGCAGTGAGAAGTGCGGTCCGCCGTCAGCCGCCGAACGCGGCCGGCGGCGGGCCCACCGAAGCCCGGCGGATGACCGGGCACGGCATCAGGTGCGGTTCCGCCGGGTCGGCTGGACGCAGCCCGAGCGCGACCTCCATCGCCCACCGGCCCATTTCGTAGTGCGGCAGCGCGATCGTCGTCAGCGGTGGGTCAAGCTCGGCCGCGACCAGTTGCTGATCGTCGTAGCCGACGACGGACAGATCACCGGGGACCGACAGGCCCCGATGGTGTGCGGCCGCGTAGGCGCCCATCGCCATGCGGTCGTTGAAGCAGAACATCGCGGTGGGCCGGCGCCCGGCCGGCAGCTCCAGCAGCCGCCCAGCGGCGTCCCGTCCACCACCGGCCACCGGCTCGGCCCGGGCGTGCAGGGCCGAGTCCGGCTCGATCCCGGCCTCCGCCAAGACTTCGAGATACCCCTCGTGCCGCAGCCGGGAAGCGACGAGGCCGAACCGTTCTTCGGCGTCCAGGAACGCGATCCGGCGGTGCCCGGCGGCCACGAGCTCCCGCACCGCGGCGATCCCGCCCGCCCGTTCGTCCGGGACGACCGCGGCCCGGTCTGCCGTGATCGGGGCGCAGTCGAGCAGGACGGCGTCTGCGGGCAGGCCGTCGGGCACCTCGACCACCTGGTGCCACATACAGGCGTAGATCATGGCGTCGACCTGCTGCCCGCTGAGGGCGTGCAGGGCTTGGCGCTCGGCGGCGGCATCGTGTTCGGTGTCGACCAGGATCACCAGATGTCCCTGCTCCCGCGCCACGTCGTTGGCCCCGGCCAGCATCCGGCCGGCGAACGGCGTGCTGGCGATGGTGTCCGAGATCAGGCCGACCATGCGGGTCTGCTGCGTCCGCAGGCTCCGCGCCACCGAGTTCGGCTTGTAGCCGACTGCTTCGGCCGCGTCGCGCACACGCTGCTGGGTTTGCGGCGAGATGCGCGTCGAGTTCACGCCGTTGAGGACCATCGACACCGTCGCGGTGGAGACCCCGGCGCGAGCCGCGACATCGGACATCCGGACCCGCGTCATCGCGTCGTCTCCTCGGAGCTGTTTAATCGATTAAACTGAGGTCGACAGAGTATGCAACCCGTCCGTTCGGTCGTCAAGGGCTTCCCGGCGCGGCGCGACCGGCGCGGCGCGACCGGCGCGGCGCGGCCAAGGTCGGCAAGTTCGTCGCGTTGGCCCCGTTCTGGCGGGAAACCGACGCCGCCGGGTTCGCGACCGCGAGCCGGCTGGCCGCCCGCGTCGGATACGCCCCCGGTCGTGAACGGGGTCGCGTACACGAGCATCGTCACCCGCTACGACGAACTCGCCGTGCCGTACACGAGCGGCAGCGCGGCCGGGGTGCACACATCACGCTCCGGGAGCAGTGCCCTGCTCGGCAACGCCGAGCACTTCGCGACCCTCTCCGACCCGGTAGTCGGCGCGGATGTCCTCAACGCGCTCGATCCCGTGCATCCGCGTCCCGTGCCATGCGTCTGCGTTCCGTCGTTCCTGAGCTGACCCGGGATCCCGCGGGCCGAGGCGGCGCCACCAAGCAGCGGCTCACCTGGATTACCCGATCCCTGAAGGCGGGGATCATTCCCGGCGGCATCGAGTTCTGCCCGGCCCGGGGCACTCGCCGCCTCCCACGACTCGACGCAAAAGGTCGTCGTCCAAGTCCGAGAGTGTTTCGGTGCGGCCGTGCGCGGTTCGGAAGACTTCGGCCAGCGTGCCGAACGTCGGCCTGGCTTGGCGAGTGCGGCGGCGATCCAGTCACTCTCGCCGAAGTGACGAGTGTGTTCGCCGGCGGCGAGGACTGCGGAAGGCGGTCGTGGCGGGGGCCTCTGCCTCAGCCCACGTTGATCCAGGCTCGGGTGCGCCGGCGCCGGTGGTGTGATTACCGCACGAGGCAGGGGCGTTTGCTGTCGAACTCCCAGCCGGGGACCAGGTAGCGCATCCCGATCGCGTCGTCCCGGGCTCCCAGTGTCTTCTGCTGGTAGAGGTCGTGGGCGGCGAGGAGGCGTTCTCGGTCGAGCTCGATGCCGAGGCCAGGAGCGCTGGGAATCGCGATTTCGCCGTCGACGATGCGGGGTGGGGCGACGGTGAGTCGTTCCAGGCCTTCTTGCCAGATCCAGTGCGTGTCCAGGGCGTTGTATTCACCTGGGGCGGCTGCGCCGCAGTGGGTGACCATGGCCAGGGAGATGTCGAAGTGGTTGTTGGAGTGACATCCCCAGGTCAGGCCCATCGCGTGACAGAGCTGGGCCACGCGCACCGAGCCCTGCATGGTCCAGAAGTGCGGGTCGGCCAGGGGGATGGAGATCGACTGCAGGGCCAGGGCGTGGGTCAGCTGTCGCCAGTCGGTGGCGATCATGTTGGTCGCGGTGGGAAGTCCGGTCGCTCGCCGGAATTCGGCGAGGATCTCGCGCCCGGAATAGCCGTCCTCGGCGCCGCAGGGGTCTTCGGCGTAGGCGAGGGTGCCGACCAGTGGCCGGCAGAGCTCGATCGCCTCCTGTAGGGACCAGGCGCCGTTCGGGTCGAGCGTGATCCGGGCCTCGGGGAAGCGTTCCTTGAGCGCGAGCACGGCTTTGACCTCTTCGGCTCCTTCCAGAACGCCTCCCTTGAGCTTGAAGTCGCGGAAGCCGTACCGGTCGTAGGCGGCCTCGGCCTGACGGACGATCGCTTCGGGTGTCAGCGCTTCCTCGTGCCGGATCCGGTGCCAGTCGACGGCCGAGCCGGGTTCACGGGTGTACTCGAGATCTGTGCGGTCGGGATCACCGACGTAGAAGAGGTAGCCGAGGACGCGGACGGAGTCGCGTTGCTGCCCGTCTCCGAGCAGGGCCGCGACCGGTACGTCGAGGTGCTGCCCCAGCAGGTCGAGCATCGCCGCCTCGACGGCGGTCACGGCGTGGACGGTGGTGCGCAGGTCGAAGGTTTGGGCGCCGCGCCCGGCGGTGTCGCGGTGGGCGAACCGGTCGCCGATCTCACGTAGGACGCGTTTGTAGTCGCCCACCTTGGCGCCGACGACGAGTGATCCGGCGTCACGCAGCGTCTGGGTGATCTTCTCCCCGCCCGGTACCTCTCCCAGCCCCGTACGTCCCTCGGAGTCTTCGAGGACGACGACGTTGCGGGTGAAATACGGCCCGTGGGCGCCGGAGAGGTTCAGCTCCATGCAGTCCCGGCCGGCGACCGGGTAGACGGAGAAAGCGGTGACGATGGGCTGCTTGACGCTCATGGATGTCTTTCTGTGACGGGTTGATCAGATGTTGAGGGCGCCGAGGACGCCCTCGACGGCGAGGACCCCGCCGAGGCCGAGGATCGCGAGGACCGTGGTGTAGCTCGTGCGGACCTTGATCGCGTCGACGACCGAGAGGTTGAAGTATTCCTTGAACAGCCAGAAGCCCGGGTCGTTGACGTGGGAGAAGGCGATCGAACCACACGAAACGGCCAGCACCATCATCTCGGGGTGGATTCCGCTGGCCGCCACCAGCGGCAGCACGACGCCGGACGCGGTGACGACGGCGACCGTGGCGGAGCCGAGCGCCACCCGCAGGATGACCGCGATGAGCCACGCCAGGATGAGCGGCGAGATGGGCCAGCTGTGCGTGACGTCCTTGATGTAGTCGGAGATCCCGCCTTCGACGAGCACGTTCTTGAAGGCGCCGCCGGCGCCGATGACCAGCAGGATCATCGCCATCGCCTTGGCCGCCGAGGCGCAGGAGCTGCCGACCTCGTCCAGGCTCCGGCCGATTCGCGGGCCGAACACCCAGATCGCCAGGAGCAGGGTGAGCAACAGGGCGATCGGGGCCGAGCCGATGAAGGCGATCAAGTGCATGAAGTGGCTGTCACTGGACACGGCCAGTTCGGCCACCGCGGCGCCGGCGATCAGCACCACGGGGAACAGTGCGACGCCCAGGGACCAGCCGAGCCCGGGCATTTCCGCGTCGGTGAACTCGCGTTCGCCGACCAGGCCGGTGGGGACGGCGGGATCCATTCGCTTGACGAACGGCAGCCGAGGCCACACCAAGGCGATGAGCGCGCCGGCCGGGATGGCGATGAACAGGCCGTAGAACAGGGTCAGTCCGACCGAGGCGTGGAAGGTCGCGGCGACGGCGGTCGGGCCGGGGTGGGGCGGCAGGAAGCTGTGCATGGTCGACAGGGCGATCGACATCGGCAGCCCCACCCACAGCAGCTTGGCTCCGGTGACCCGGACCAGGGTGAACGCGATGGGCACGATGATGACGAAGGCGACCTCGTAGAACATGGTCACGCCGATGAGCATGGACGTGATGACCATGGCCACCTGGACCGACCGTGGGCCGAACGCGTCGAGGAGCTTTCCGGCGATCCGCTGGGCGGCTCCGGAGTCGCCCATCACCCGGCCGACCATCGCGCCGAGGCCGATGGTGAGCATCGTGTCGCCGATCTGGCCCCCGATGCCCTCGGACAGGACGTCGGGGATGTCGACCAGCGGAATGCCCCGGACGATGGCGACGGCCACGGCGACGAGCAGCAGCGCGGCGAAGCCGTTGAGCTTCAGCTTGGTCATCAGGAGGAGCAGAATCACAACGCTGATTCCGACCACGATGAGCGGCATGTCAGTTCCCCTTTGAACTGTGGGTCGCGAGGTTGAGCTGTGGGCGAGAAGGCGGGTTCGGTCAAGCGAGCCGGCGTGCGGTTCCCACGAGGTCCAGTCCGGCGTCGATGACTTTCGCCAGATCGGCGAGGTCGTCCGGGCCGGGGTCGGTCAGGGGTGCACGGACGGGGCCGACGGGGAGACCGCGCAGCCGGGCGGCCGCCTTGACCAGGGAGACGGCGTAACCCGGCACTCGGTCGCGCAGTTCCACCAGTGGCACGTAGAACTCCCGCAGCAACTGGTCGACAGCGTCGTCGTCCCGTGCGCTCAGAGCGGTGAAGAAGGCGTGCGCGATCTCGGGCGCGAACGCGTGGACCGCCGAGGAGTAGGCCGGCACGCCGACCGTGGCGTAGGCGCGAGCCTGGATCTCAGCGGTGGCCGCGCCGTTGAAGAAGAGGAAGTCGCCCGGCGCGGCGAGGGTGAGGCGCTGCAGCCGGTCGAGGTCGCTGCGGCCGTCCTTGAGGCCGATGACGGTCGGGATTTCCGCGATCCGGCGCAGGCTGGTGGGGGTGAAGGAGACTTGGTCGCGTTGGTAGGCGATCAGCGGCAGGCGGGTACCGTCGGCGATCCGGCGCAGCTGCTCCACCAGCCCGTTCTGCGGGGCAGTGACCAGGTAGTGGGGGAGCACCAGCAGGGCGTCCGCCCCGGCCTCCTCGGCGATCCGGGCGAACCGCCGGGCCTGGGCCCAGCCGTAGCCGATGCCTGCGACCACCGGCAGCCGGCCACCGGCCACCTCGACCGCGGTCGTGACGACCGTGCGGTACTCGTCCTCGTCCAGCGCGCCGAACTCACCTGTCCCGCACGCCGGGAACACCGCCCCGGGCCCGGCAGCGAGCTGCGTGCCCAGGTACGGCCGGTACGAATCCGGGTCGAGGTCCCCGTTGTCTCGGAAGCTGGTGAGCGGGAAGGAAAGGACTCCGCCTGCCATGCCGTCGCGCAGCCGCTCGGCGATGGCTTCGGGTGCGTGCGCGTTGGTCAGATTCATGAACAACGTCCTTGTATGCAGATGACGTCTACGTATGCAGATGGAGGGTAGACAGGTGAATGCTCAGGGTCAATGGCCACGCTGAGCCGGATTTACGATGGAGGTATGTCGGAGGGTGATGAAGGCCAGATCAAGGGAGTCCGCGGCGTGAAGTCGGCGGCTCGGACGGTCGCGCTGTTGGAGTTGCTCGCGGCGCGGGGCGACCGGCCGGCTCGCCTGGACGAGCTCGCGACCGAGCTGGGCGTGCCGCGTAGCAGCATGTATCAGCTGCTGCAGACCCTCGTCGACTGCCGTTGGGTGCGTACGGACGTCACCGGCTCCTTGTACGGGATCGGGATCCGTGCGCTGCTCGCGGGCACGAGCTACCTCGACACCGATCGGCGCGTGCGCGTGATCCGGCCGTACCTGGACGAGGCGTCGGACGCGCTCGGCGAGACGATCCACCTGGCCCGGTTCGACGATCCGGACGTCGTCTACCTCGCCACCCGCGAATCCCACGAATACGTGCGCACGATAAGCCGCGTCGGCCGCCGGGTTCCAGCTCACGCCGGAGCACTCGGCAAGGCGCTGCTTGCCGAACGCTCCAACGCTGAGCTCTCGCTTCCGGCCGAGCCGTTCACCGCACTGACCGACAACACGCACACCGACCGCGCGTCACTGCTGGCCGATCTGGAGCAGGTGCGTGAGCGTGGATACTCGATCGAACACGAGGAGACGGTCCCGGGGATAGCAGGCTTCGGGTTCGCCTTGCGCTATGACGCGCCCGCGATCGACGCGATCAGCTGCTCGGTGCCGCTGGCCAGGCTCACGGTGGACCACGAATCCCGCATCGTGTCCGTCATGCGGGAGGTCCAGTCGAAGATCGAGACACTCCTGGCGCCCTCTTCAGGCGCCCCCGACTGGCGTTGACCGGTCACATCTTGTCCACATTGGACAGCGTGAGGCGCCGGCCTCCGGCCTGCACTGCGACCCTCGGCCCGAGCGTTCGAACGGGGACGCCTGGCGCACTCTTGGGCTCAGCCTGCTAGTGACGGGTGCCCGAGGTGAGGGGCGCGGGCATCCCATCAGCGAACAATCGCGCGTCGACGGCTCGGCTCGTCGGTGATCAGGCGAGCGATGGCGTCGTCGGGCGCCGCGATGACCGGCAGCCGAGCGACGTCGTCTGCGCCGCCGTGCACGCGCTTGGGAGCGAGCCGCCGCCGGCGTCGATGCGCCCTCGCGTCTCCTGGATGGGCGCTGTGGCTTTTCACGGCGCCGGAGACGCTGATCGGAGCCAAGGGGGCCTCGGCCGAAAGTACGAGACCGGCGCGACTCAGCGGGTGCCGGGACGTCCGGAGTCCTAATTTCCCGGTATGACTACCGAAACGGTGCGGGAGAACCCGCCCAGCACGATCATCGCCGCGTTCTTCGGCTTCCTGGTGTCCACGGTCTCCGCGATCGCCGGTGGCCTGCTCATCTTGAACTCACGGGACGAAATCGCGGCAGCCCTGCGCCGCGCGAATCCGGCGATGGCGCAGGACCAGCTCGACCGGCTGACCCTGCTGGGACAGGTCATCCCGGTCGCCATCGCCGCGGTTGTCGCGCTCGTCTACCTGTGGTTGGCGTTCAAGCTCAAGGCGGGCCGGAACTGGGCCCGCGTCACGCTGACCGTGTTCACCTTGCTGCAGGCCGCTTCACTGCTGACCACCGAACCGTCGTGGGCGGGCTACGTGAGCTGCGGGGTGGCCGTGGTCGCGACCGTGCTCAGCTACTTGTCTCCGTCCAGCCGCTTCATCGCCGCGGTCCGACGCGCGGGTTGAGGCCGACCGGCGGATCATGACGGCCATGCGCGAAGCAGGCGCCAGAGCCCGGCGCGGCATGCTCGGCAGCGAGATCGCGGTGCTGGCGGCGGCGGTTGTCGCCGACATCGTGCTGATGCTGCGGGTGCCCGGTGGGGAACGCGGCGGGCTGGGCCCGCTGGCCGAGGTCTTGGCATCCACGGGTACGGCGATCCCTGTGCTGGCCGTGCTGCGGCGGCGCTTCCCCCGCCACGTCGGCGTGCTGGGGAGCGTCGTCGTCGCGCTGTCGGCGATCGGCACGATCGTGCCGTTCGCCGGGGACGTCCGGACCCAGCCGCCGGTCGCGGAGATCGTGGCCGCCGGGGTGCTCGCCGCCTCCGCCAGCCGCAAGCTCGAACCGAAGCACGCGTTCGCGCTGGCACCGGCGCTGGGCGTGGTGATGATCGCCGCGCCACTGCTGCGTTACGGTGCCGGCGTGCCGGAGGCGCTGCTGGCGGTGGCCGCCGCGGCGTACTGGGGGGCGTGTCTCGGGGTCGGGCTCATCCTGCGGGCGGCGGACGGACGGCAGCGGGACGCGCTGGAGCGGGTGCGGGGCCAGGAACGCCTGCAGCTGGCCAGGGAGCTGCACGACTTGGTTTCCCACCACGTGAGCGGGATCGTCGTCCGGGTGCAGGCCGCCCGCGCGATCACCGAAGCGGAGGCCGACGTGGGGAACCACACGGCGGTCTATCGCGAGATCGAGGAAGCCGGGGTCGCCGCGCTGGCCGCCGCGCGCCGGCTCGTCGGCATGTTGCGGGACACCGAAGACGTGCCTCCACCGTCCGGCGCCGCTCTCGGAGACGCGGTGCGTGCGGCCACCGGTTCCGCCGCCCGGGTCGACGTCGCCGAGGAACTGGACCAGCTTCCGGTACCGGCGCAGCTGGCCACGACCATCCACCGCGTCGTGACCGAAGCGCTGACCAACGTCCGCAGGCACGCACCGGAGGCGACCGACGTGTCGGTCTCCGCGCACGTCGAGGGCGAGGACCTGGTGCTCCGGGTACGCAACGACGCCGTCCCGGCGGTACCGCTGCCGTCACCGGGCGGTTTCGGGATCGTCGGGATGGCGGAACGCGTCGCGATGCTGGGCGGTAGCCTGACTGCGGAACGGGAGGCCGGTTCGTGCTGGCGGGTCGAGGTTCGGCTTCCGCTCGGCGCCGAGGACGCGCCGTTCGGGTCGTTGCCGCAGGGGATCTGATGACCATCCGGGTACTCGTCGCGGACGACCAGCTCATGGTGCGCACCGGTTTCCGGCTGGTGCTCGACGCCGCGCCGGACATCGAGGTGATCGCCGAGGCCCCCGACGGGGAAGCCGCGGTCCGGCTCGCGCGGCAGCTGCGGCCCGACGTCACGCTGATGGACATCCGAATGCCCAAGGTGGACGGTCTACGGGCGACCGAGCTGCTCGCCGGGACGGCGGTGGCGGAGCCGCTCCGGGTCGTGGTGGTGACGACCTACGACGCCGACGAAAACGTTTACGCCGCACTGGTTGCGGGTGCCTGCGGGTTCCTGCTCAAGGACGCGGGCCCGCGGATGCTGGTGGACGCCGTGCGCGCGGTGGCCGGGGGCGAAGCGATGGTGTCGCCGTCGGTGACTGTGCGTCTGCTGGCCCGGTTCACAGAACAGGCCCGGCGGCGCGCGCAGCCGGTGGCGACCCCGCTGACCGACCGCGAATCCGATGTGGTCCTCGCGGTCGCCCGAGGCCGGACCAACGCCGAAATCGCCGACGACCTCCGTGTGTCCTTGTCGACGATCAAGACGCACCTGACCAGCGTCCAGCGCAAGCTCGAACTCCGCAACCGGACCGAGATCGCCGTCTGGGCCTGGCAGCAAGGTCTGCTCGGATGACGTCGCCGCTTGACCGGCGTGCAAGACTCGCCGAGTGTGCTGTCAGCGCGACCACCGCCTCGGTTGAGCCAGCTCCAGAACTGCCAGAGCCCGACCGGAAGGCGGAGGTGACGGAGCGGCTGGGAATGGCGGGGCGCCGGGTCGTCCAGGCGGTGCTGGACCGGGCTCTCGCCACCGGCGTCGGGGTGTTCGCCGCCCTCGGGATCGGCCTGATCGCGATTCCGCTGCTGCGGTGGGGTTGGGTGCCCCCGAAGCTGATCCTGTGGGGGCCGCTGATCACGTTCATCGCGGTCTCCTACGCCGGTGACATCGTGATCCAGATCTGGGTCCCGGTGCGCCGCGGCGGGGTCACCCCCGGGATGCTGGTGATGGGCCTGCGGGTCGAGACGCTGCGCGGCGGGCAGCCGAACGGGCGCGCCTACCTGATCCGCTGGGTGCTTCTTACGGTCGACGGGCTGCTGCTGGGGCTGGTAGCGGTCGTCACCATCGCCGCGACCAAGCGCCGCCAACGGCTCGGCGACCTGGTGGCGCGGACGATGGTGGTCCGGGTCGACGAAGACCGGCGCTGAGCACACGTTCGGCAGGCGGCTCCGGGCGTTGGGGACGTCACATCCGCCGCCAGTGGTTGAAGCGTTCGCCTGCTGCAGTCCGCCGACACCCGGTCGAGTTGGAGGCGCGGCTTTTGGGTGTGGTATTCGACCCTGTCGAACGAGCAGCCGCCGGCGTGCAGCGCGCATGCCTGGCCCGGCGGCGGCCGTCGAGGCGGTCACGATCACGTGGCTGGTCCCGCCGGCGACGAGCTTGATGGTGTGGGACGGGAAGTACGGACCCGCAGGGACGTTCTGGTACTGGCGCCGGTCGAGCGGACGGCATACCGGATGGACGCTGCTCGCCGTCATAGCCCTGCCACGCCGCGGCGACCTGTTGCCGGGCGTCCGCCGGATCGCTGCCCGCGCCGCCCATCCCGCCCTGACCTGGCGGGACAACGAACCGCTGGCTGATCGGCCACGACCGGGCCCGGATTGCCTCGCCCCTCCCGAGCCCTCACCGCCGGCGCGGCGGAGGCGTTGTCCGCAGCAGCTATCGCAAGCCAGGCCTGTGCCCGGGCCGGCTGCCCGCGGGAGTGGCGCGAAGTGGTGCTGGTGCTACGCGACCACCCGGACACCGACGTCCGCGACCGCGCGTCGCGCATGTCGCTCGCGTCCGGATGACACGCCGCGCCCGGATCACCAAGCGGTCGGCGAAACCCGCGGCGTTTCGCTCAATGGATCGTGGAGCAGTCGCGAGAATCCGAGCTCGCCGGCGCCGATCAGGGTGGCGTCGTCCCCGAGAGCCGACACACTCAGGCGCACTTTTTCCCTCGCCACCGGCAGCACATTGCGTGCGACGCGACTACGTACTCGCGGCAAGACACCGGCGTACACATCCCGCAACATTCCGCCGAAGACGACCACCGCTGGATTGAAGAGATTGATGAGATTGGCCACGCCGATGCCCAGCCAATCCCCGACGTAATCGAGCGCGTCTCGAGCGTCGGCGTCGCCCGTGGCAGCGTCGGCGGCCACCGCCCGCACGGCGTCACGACCGAAGACCTCCGGCGGTCGGCGTGCGGCGTCCAGCAAGGCCCGTTCACCGGCTTCGGCCTCGAGGCACCCGCTGGAGCCGCAGCCACAAGGTCGCCCGCCGTGCGGGTTGACGACCATATGGCCCAGCTCGCAGCCGTACCCCGCGTCGCCGTCCAGCACCGTGCCGCCGACGATGATCCCGCCACCGACGCCGACGTCGCCGTGCAGGTAGACAAGGTTCTGCACCCCCATCCCGGCCCCACGAAGGTGCTCCGCGAGCGCTCCGAGATGCGCCTCGTTTCCGACCGGCACCCGCAGCCCCAGCCCCAGCCGGCGTGCCAGTTCAGCGCCGAACGCCTGGTCGACCCATCCGAGGTCGGGGCCGAAACGGACGGTCCCGTCGTCGGGTCGGATCATTCCGCAGTACGAGGCCCCCAGCCCCACGCAAGTCGACGTCGACGGCGCTGCCTCGGTCAACTGGTGGCCGAGGTTCGCGAGCGTCGTGACCACATAGTCGAGATCGACTCCGGACCGGCGCCGGGCAGCGACCTTGCGATCCAGGATGACACCGCCGAGGCCGATCCGGGCGGCGACCAAGCGGTCCACCGCGACGTCGAACGCCAATACGTGGAAACGCTGAGTCTCCGGCCGCACAATGAGCGAAGGGCGGCCCTGGTGACGATTGTCTGTCTGCGACACTTCCCGGACCAGGCCCGCTGCGCTCACTTCCGCCGTCAACGTCTTGATCGTGCTTCGGTTGAGGTTCATCCGTCTCGCGAGTTCAGCCCGCGAGATTCCGCCGCTCAGGTGCACGAGGCGAAGAAAAGTACCGCGATTGTGCCGACGCATCTCCTCCTGATCCAACCCGATTCTCGAGCCGTCCCAGGGCGTCAATTCCATGGCGTGTCCGATGCGTAGAGTGTGCTGGTCAGACTGGCACCATCGCGCTCTTCGCGCAATCCCGCGACGCGGCCACCCGTCAGTCAGATGCTGCAACCGTTCCAGATACCCGCGAAGTGGCTGTCGAACCGGCGCGGCCCGGCGAGGCTGTCAGGGCCCGTCGGTGTACCCGCTAAGATCGGGCTTCTCGACCTTGGCGTGCACGGAGAAGTAGCGCAGCTTGCTTGTGAGCTGCTTCAGGATCTCGTACGCGTGGGTCGCCTCGGGTTCGCCCCGCCCGATCATCTTGGCGCTGATGTTCCGGACGTATTCCGGGTGTCCTTGCTGGTACCCGCCGTTGCCCGCGAGATCTGCCGAGGGGCCTTTCGCTTCGACGATCACGTAGTTGCCGTCGGCGTCCGTGTAAACCCGGTCGAAGTGGTGGGCGCCCCGGTCGGGCACGTCCACCCGCTCCAGGGGACGGGCGGCGAACTCGGGCTGCTGGAGCCCGTCGAGCACGGCGTGGTCGACGGGCTCCAGCTCGCCCAGCTTGTTGTTCCAGTGGTTGCTCTGCACGTCGTTGAGCCCGGCCTGGTCGAACTTGTCCAGCGGCGGTGAGAAGTCACGGTCCGGCTTGAAGTCGCCGGCGAGCGCGTGCTTGGCTTCGTCCAGGTAGGACCAGAGGTGCGGACGGCCTGCCGCCAGGATGTCGGCGTTCTCCAGCAATGCCGGGGGCGCGCTGTCGCGCCCGCCGACCCACCGGGCGCCCTTCTTCGGCTCGGCAGGGTCGTCCGCTGCCCAGCGCGGACGCAAGCGACCGCTCCCGCGTCGGCACTTGGCCAGGGAACCGCTCGGCGACTACAGCGGGTCAGACACCCGCCTCGAGCACCGCGAGGTCGCGCACCGCGTAACGGTGGTGCTCGGCTTCTTCCTTCAGCACTACCTTGAGGCAGCGGCGCACGACGTACTCCTGCTCGGGATACATGTCAGCCGGCTTGCGACCACACACCCGGTCGAGCTCGGCCGTGGTGAGCCCGTCGACGACACGCCGCATTGCGGCCATGCGGGCGCGCCGCGGCGCGAGCACCTCGTCGAGTGTCGGGGTGGCTTCGAGGGCGAGGCCGAGCTTCGCCGCCTCATCGGACGGCGTCCCGCCGGCGGGGAAGCCCAACGGGTGGTAGGGCGCTTCCTCCTCGAGCACGGCGTTGCCGAGCCAGGCATCGCAGGCGAACAGCAGATGCCGTTGTGTCTCGACGAACGACCATTCGCCATCGACCTGCTCGTGGAGTTTGGCCTCGGGCAACAGCCTCGCCCGGCTGAGCGTCGTGCCCCACAGAGTCTCGATGGCGTCCCAAGCAGCCCGGTAGTCCTCGGGGGACGCCGCGTCCCGCGCCAGCGCCCGCGCGGGGTGCCGACGGTCGAGTTCGGCCTCGACGTAGGCGGTTACGTCGACGTCGTTGACGACGACGCGCTCGAAGTAGCCCCCGAGGTAGACGTCGCTGCCGTAGCAGTCGACGATCTTCAGACCGTTCACTTCGCAGTCGCGGATCTCGAGGCCAGCGAGGTTGCACAGGTGGATACGGGCACCGCGGAATTGGTCGGTCTGGGCGTATTCGGAAGCCATCGAAGGAGTCTGGCTGACTTGTCCCGCCCGCGCCACGCTGCCGTAGCGGACAGTGTGACCGGCGAAGGTCGGAGCCACCGCGTAGCTGTAGTTGCGTTCGACCCACGTAAGAGTCGTGTACCTGATCCGGTGCGCAGTGATGCCGAGCTCGGAGATCCAGGGGAGGTGAGTGCCAGCCTTCTCCAGAGCCGCGCAGCCTAGGACTCGTCGACCACGACGATCGGTTTCCCGCCGCCTTGCCGACCAGTGCCGAAGGCCTTCGGCACGTCGGCCAGCGAATAGCGTGACCCGATCAGCACGCGCAGGCTGCCTTCGCGCACGAGCGCGGCCAGTTGGGCGAGCCGGGCCCGGTCCGGTTCCACGACGAAGAAGACCGACCGCCCGTAACGCGGCTCGAACTCCGGCGGTGCGGCGATGGTGACCAGCGTGCCGCCCGCCCGTACCAAGCCGGCGGAACGCACGCCGATCTCCTCGCCGAACACGTCGAGGACCACGTCGACTTCGCCGACGTCTTCCAGCCGGTCGTTCTGCAGGTCGACGAACGCGTCGGCACCCAGGTCGAGGGCGACCTCACGGTTGTGGGCGCGGCCCGTGCCGATCACAGTCGCGCCAGCCCGCTTCGCCAGCTGCACCGCGATCGAGCCGACCCCGCCGGCCGCGCCGTGGATCAGTGCGGTCTGCCCCGCCTGGAGCCGGCCGTGGTCGAACAAGGCCTGCCACGCGGTCAGCCCGGAGATCGGCAACGCGGCGCCGACGGCGTGCTCGACGTCGGCCGGCAGCGGCGCGAGGTTGCGGGCTTCGACGGCGGTGAACTCGGCGAGCGAACCGTCGCGGGTCCAGTCGGCGAGCCCGAACACGCGCTGCCCGACAGTGAGGCCGGTGGTGCCGTAGCCGAGCTCGGTGACGACACCCGACAGCTCGTGACCGGGCACGCTGGGTGTCCGGTCGCGGCCTGCCCGGTCGGTCCAGGTGCCTGGCCACTCCAGTTCGCCGGAGGTGAAGCCGGCCGCGTGCACCCGCACGATGACGTCGTTCCCCGCGGCGTGCGGGGCCGGGTGGTCGGTCAGGGTCAACCCTTCGACCCCGGCGTCGGGGTCCTTGACGATGATGGCTTTCATGCTGAGTCCTCGTGGTGAGCGGGCAATTGGTGGCCGCCGGCGTTCGCCGGCCCGTCCGCGAGGCTAGCTCCGGTTCGGCTCGGCACCTGGGTCCACTTGGAACCCGCGAGCGGGGACCAGTCAGGTCACGCGAGCGCGCGGACCAGCGCGTCGAGAACCCGCGACCACCCGCTCGGCGACGGTGCGGCGAAACCGATCACCACGCCGTCGCGGTCCGAGGCGGTGTCGGGATGCCGGAAGAAGCCCAGTGGTTCGACCGTCAGGTGCTCGGCGGCGATCCGCCGCACGAGTTCGTGTCCCGTGCGCCCGGGTTGTTCGAGCAGCACGTGCAAGCCGGCGGCCGTCCCCGCCACCCGCACTTCCGGCGCGTGCTCGGCGAGCGTCTCGACCAGGTGCCGGCGCCTGCGGCGGTACTGCGCGCGCATCGCCCGGATGTGCCGGTCGTAGGCGCCCGACTCCACGAACTCGGTCATCGCCAGCTGGTTCACGAACCCGACGGTCTCCTCCGTTTCCCCCTTCTGGGCGACGATCGCGTCGACGAGGCGGTCGGGCACCACGAGCCAGCCGAGGCGCAGGCCCGGCGCGAGCGATTTGCTCGCGGTGCCCAGGTACAGCACGTGATCGCGGTCGAGGCCCTGCAGTGCGCCGACGGGGGACCGGTCGTAACGGAACTCGCCGTCGTAGTCGTCTTCGATGACCAGCGCGCCGCGCCGGCGGGCCCACTCGACGATCGCCGCGCGCCGGTCGTAACGCAGCGAGACACCCAGGGGGAACTGGTGTGAGGGGGTGAGGAGAACGGCACCGATCGTCGGTGATCCGTCCAGTACCGACGGGTCGACGCCGTCGGCATCGACGGCGAGGGGAACGGTTTCGAGCCCGGCGTCGGCCAGCGTGTGGCGCTGGGTCGGCAGGCCGAACTCCTCGACCGCCACCCGCGTCGCCCCGGCCGCCGCGAGCGCGGCCGCCACGAGCCGCAACCCCTCCGCGGCGCCACTGCACACGACGACGTTGCCGGCGTGCGCGCGCAGCCCGCGGGCCCGCGTGAGGTACCGGGCGAGAGTGTCGCGGAGTTCGCCCCGGCCGCGCGGATCCGCGTAGCCGAACGCCTCGAACGGCGCGGTGGCGACCGTCTTCTTCACCGCGCGAATCCACTCGTCGCGGGGGAACGATGACAGGTCCGGATGCCCGGCCCGCAGATCGTGCCCCGGCCGCGAGCGGGTGTCGGCCGGCCGCGGTCGTTCGCCGACGAATTCGGCCACCCCCTCCGCAACCTGGGTGCCGGAACCCTGCAGCCCGGTGAGCCAGCCCTCGTTGATGAGCTCGGAGTAGACCCGGACGACGGTGTTGCGGGCCACCTGCAGGTCGGCGGCCAGGGCACGGCTCGACGGCAGCCGGGTCCCGGGCGCGAGCCGGCCGGCGCGGATCGCCTCGCGAACGGCGTCCATGAGGCTGGCCCGCACGTTCCCGTCGAGCCGCCCCAGGTGCAGGTCGAGGCCCGTCGTCCGGGGTCGGCGCTCGGCCGTTCGGTCGCTCACGGGTCAACGATAATGGCTGCTCACGATGCCGCTAGGCCAAGCTCGGGTCCAGCCACGGGCCTTCGGGCAGCGCCGGGAGCGCGAACTGCTCGTCGAAGGAGCAGAGGGGGAGCCGTTCGCCGAGGAACCGCAGCACGACGGACCCCAGCACCGCCGAACAGAGGGATCCGGCGAGGACGCCGACCTTGGCCTGCTGCTGAAGCCCGGGATCGGTGAACGCGAGATCGGTGATGAACAACGCGATCGTGAAGCCGATGCCGGCCAGCACCGCGCCGCCGATGAGGTGGCTGTAGCGGACGCGGCCGGGCAGTGTCGCTATTCCGGTCCGGAGCGCGATTCCCGCACCCAGGGAAATACCGATGGTGTTGCCGGCGACCAGGCCGACCGCGACGCCGAGGGTGACGGTGGAGGACGTCGCTGCCCGCAAGGCGTTGCCGTCGAGGTGCACGCCGGCGTTGGCCAAGCCGAACGCGGGGATGATCGCGAAGGCGCTGATCGGGTGCAGAATCGCCTGAAGACGCTCGTTCGCGGAGAGCGTGGCTTTCATCGCCGTGGTGGCGAGCCGCACACGCATCGAGTCCGCGCGCTCGATCACTGCCCGCCCGTAGAGGCGGAGTCGTTCGCGGGTGTGGCCGCCGACCTCGCCGGCCGGCACGAGCAAACCGATGAGCACGCCGGCCAGGGTCGGATGAACCCCGGACGCGTCGACCGCGAACCACAACCCGGCGCCGACGACCAGGTATGGCGCCAGCCGCCACACGCCCAGCCTTCGCAGGGCGAACAGCGCCAGGACCAGCACCGCCGCCGCAGCGAGCGCCACGATGGACACGTGGTGCGTGTAGAACACGGCCATCACCGTGATCGCCCCGATGTCGTCGCCGATCGCGAGCGTGAGCAGGAAGAGCCGCAGCTGGTCGGGGCAGCGGGGACCGAACAGCGCCAGGACGCCGATCAGGAAGGCGGTGTCGCTCGACATCGGGATGCCCCAGCCGGCGGCGGCCGCGCCCGAACCGGTGAAACCGAAGTAGATGATCGCGGGCAGGGCCAGTCCGCCGAGCGCGCCGCAGGCCGGGACGACGATCGAGCGCAGGTCGTGGAGCTCACCGACGGACACCTCGCGGCTGATCTCCAAGCCCACCACGGCGAAGAACACGACCATGGCCACGTCGTTCACCCAGTCGCGAAGATCCAGCGTGAAGTGCGCGCCGCCGGCTTCCACGCCGGCCTGGATTCCCCAGAACGCGTCGTAGCTCGCACCCGCCGCGTTCGCCCACACGAGCGCGGCCGCCGTGGCGGCGAGGAGCAGGACCGCGCTGCCGGCTTCGGTGAGCAGGAACCGGCGGAACCCGGCCGTCACGTACGGCAGGGGTGAGCTCACGCGACGGGTGGTGGCCGGCAGCTGGGGGAGGAGTCCTTCGGTGAACCGGCTCGAGTCGGGTTTCACAGGCCGAGTATGCCTGACGGGCAACCGGGTAACGTCGAGCAAGCACTGTCCGGATCGGACCCGTTGTGCCGCGGAGGGAACGCCTGTGACGACGCCGAGTGAGGTCGATCCGGATCGCCACGTGTACGGCAATCCCTCGGCTTCCGTGACCGTGGTGGAGTACGGGGACTTCGAGTGCCCGTACTGCGCGGCGGCCGCACCCGAGCTGCGCAAGCTGGTCGACGGCTCGGAGGGCTCGATCCGGCTGGTGTTCCGCCATTTCCCGATCTTCACGATCCACCCGTACGCGCTCACGGCGGCTCTTGCCGCCGAGGCGTCAGGGGACCTGTTCTGGGAGATGCACGACTTGCTGCTCACCCACCAGAGTGAGCTGCAGGACGTCCACCTGCAGGCCTACGCGGCACGGATCGGGGCCGGCGTCGTCACCGGCGCCGCTGTGCAGCGATTCCGTTCCGCCGTCGAGGCCGACTACACCTCCGGGGCCGAGCTGGGAGTCCGTGGCACACCGGCGTTGTTCATCGATGGTCGCGTCTATCGGGGCCGGGTCAGCTTTACCGCCCTGCGTTCGGCGGTGCGGCCGCAGTCGTGACCTGGTCTTTCGTCGGGCCGTGATGGACCTTCTGGTCCCATCATGGTCGTATCTGACGTGCACGGACGGGTTTCGATACAGCTACTGGACTAAATGGTTCTCTTTGGGGCATGATGGGCGCCGGAGAACGAAGCCGCGCCGGGCACTGGGTGCCGTCGAGCGCGTGGACTCGTCGTAGATCGCGAGAAGGGCCACCACGGTGACTGAGCAGCTGGGCTTCGCGGCGAGGTCTCCGGCCGACGGGGCCCTGAAGCTGTCCTCGGCCGTCATCGCCGCCGACGGCAGCGACCACCTGCTGCCTTCGGAACTTCGGCCGAAGCGCCGAATAAGACATCAGGAGAAGTGAAATGAACACCGAGATGGACGTCCGGCGCAACGGCGACACCGGATCGTACGAAGCCGTGGTCGACGGACAGGTCGTCGGCATGATCGTCTACCACGTCCCGCACGGTGCGCAGCGGGTGACCTTGAGCCATACGATCGTCGAACCCGAGTTCCGGGGCAGAGGCATCGCGACCGGGCTCGTGAAGCACGCATTGGACGATCTGCGCACACGAGATCAAAAGCTCACCAATTACTGCACTTTCGTCGCGGACTACATCGCCGATCACCCCGAATACCAGGACCTGGTCGACGGTCGATTCCCCGGGCGGGCGACGGTGCCCGAGCGCGCGCCACGCGAACGCGCACAGGCGAATGCGCGGACGGCGGCGGGATAAGCGCCGGCACGATCACCAAGGAGTACGGATTTGACCCGGGCATCGCATTCGGTCGAGATCGACGGAACTCTGATCCGGACCGCTCGCCTGCACCTTGCCCCGTGGACGGCGTCGGACGCCGAAGCGGCTCTGGGCATCTTCGGTGACGGGGAAGTGGCCCGGTGGCTGGCACCGGCCATGGCGCGCGTCGCGAACCTGGCCGCCATGCGGCAGCTGCTTGCCGGCTGGGTCTCGGCCGGTTCGGATGCCGAGCCGCCGGTCGGCCAGTGGAAGGTCGCCGAACGCGCCGGTGGGCGGGTGGTGGGCGCGGTCTCGCTGCTGCCGTTGCCGCCCGACGACATCGACTTCGAGGTCGGCGTCCAGATCATCCGCGGCTCGTGGGGCAACGGCTACGCCGGTGAAGTCGGCGACGCGGTCGCGCACTACGCGTTCGACGCCGGCGTGGACGAGATCTTCGCCGTCTCACGCCCTGCCAACCGACGCGCCGCGGCCGCCGCGCGGCGGATGGGGATGGACTGGGTCGGGCAGACCGACAAGTACTACGACACGAGGCTCGACGTGTTCCGCCTGCGCCGGTACGACCTGGACGTACCGGCCGGCCTGGCGCCACCGGAAGCGGAACCGCCGGGCGAGCCCGCCGACATCTGACCGATGCACGTCGACATAGACCGACCCACGCGCCGAAAGAGAAACGACATGCCTGGGACCCTTCCCGACCGATGCGGCACTTACGCGATCGGCGGCCACGAAATCACCCGGCTCGGGCTCGGGACCGCTCAGATAAACGAGTCCGGTGCCTGGAGTCATCCTGAAAACGCCGCTGAAGCGGCGCGTGTTCTCCGGGAAGCAGTCGATCTCGGGGTGAACCTCATCGACGTCGCCGAGTCGTCCGGGCCCTTCGACTACGAGGAGCTCATCGCCCAGTCACTGAGCCCGTATCCCGAAGATCTGCTGCTGATGATCAAAGGCGGGCTGCTCCGATCGCCTCAGGGGCAGTGGGAGCCGTTGCCGCGGCCTTCGTTCCTCCGGAAACAGATCGAGACGCGGCTGTGGTACCTGAAGCTCGACCGCATCCCGCTGTTCCAGCTGCACGGGTTCAGCCCGCGCGCACCGATCGCCGATCAGTTGGGGCTCCTCACCGATCTGCAACGCGAGGGGAAGATCGGGCAGATCGGGCTGGCGGAAGTGACGCCGGCCGAACTGCGGGAAGCCGGTGAATTCGCCGACATCGCGACGGTCCAAGCCGAGTACAACCTCGTCAACCGCGCGGCCGACCCGCTCGTGGACTACGCGGAATCGGCGAACATCGGGTTCATCCCGTGGCTCCCGTTGGCGACCGGTGCACTGGCCGGCGAAAACGGCCCGGTGGCCGAGGCGGCCCGATGGCGCGGTGTCTCGCCGGCACAGATCGCGTTGGCCTGGCTCTTGAACCGCTCGCCGGCGCTGCTTCCCACCCCCGGCACGCTGAGCGTCCGGCATCTGAGGGAGAACGTGGCCGCGGCTGACATCCGGCTGACGGCAGCCGAAGTCGCCGACCTCGATCGGTTGGTGCCTCGACCGTAACCGGCTGTGCCGGCGGCTGGGTGAACGCGGTCGTCGCTGTCGGAGCGGGGGCCGGGTTCGCCTGGTACGAAAGGTGAACGACGTCGCCGACTCGAGCCGTCGCCCCAGCAATCTGGACTTTTTGGTCCTCTTTTGCTAGGAAGGTGGTAGCCCGCGGCGTTCGCCCGCTGATTCGCGAAGTTGCCGAAGATCGATCAAGGAGAGGGGACGCGGCATGACGTCTGGTGTGTTCCACGTCCGGTCGAGATGCACCACCGGCACCGGGCCGAAACCCCGGTTCGCATGATCACCTCGGAAGTCGGCGGACGGGTCCTGGTCGATGGACGAAGCTTCGACCCCGAGTCCGCCGACTGGGTCCGGGAACTCAGCCCGGGCAGCCCGACCTTCGAAGCCGCTTGCCGCAGGCTGTACGCGATGCTCTTCAAGATCGCGAGGAGAGAGACCGTGCGCAGGTCGCCGACCCTGCGGCTGACCGGTCCGGAACTCGAGGACCTGGCCCACCAGGCCGCGGCCGACGCGCTCATGCGGATCACCCGCAAGATCGGCGAGTTCCGCGGTGACGCGCAGTTCAAGACCTGGGCTTTCAAGTTCGTCATCCTCGAGGTGTCGACGAAGGTCGGCCGGCACTTCTGGCGCGACCACCGGAGGTCCTTCGACAGCGCCGGCGAGACCGACCGCGCCCCGGCCGCCGCCGGCGACGAACCGCTTCACCAGGTGGAGGCCAGCGAGCTGCGGGCCGCCCTCGACCACGCCATCGGAAACGCGCTGACCGAACGCCAGCGGACCGTCTTCGTCGCCCTGGCTGTCGACAACATCCCGATGGACGCCCTCGCGGCGAAACTGGACACCAACCGCAACGCCATCTACAAGGCGATGTTCGACGCCCGGCGCAACATCCGCGCACACCTCGTGGCCAACGGCTTCATGTCCTGACCGGATCCGCGCGGCGACGGCCGCGCCGCCGCTACGGGCGCACGCGGATGATCGTCTTGCCCTTCTTGCGTTCGGCCGGGTTGAAGGCGGCGACGGCGTCGTCGAGAGACGCGATGGTCCCGATGTTGGTCCGCACCCGTCCGTCGCGCACCCGCTGCGCGATCTCACCCAGCTGGGCCCGATCGGCCTCGACCACGAAGTCGATCGCGCGGCCGTCGGTGGGCCGGACCTCGGGCGGGCCGGCGATCGTGACCAGCGTTCCGCCGGCCCGGATCAGGCGTGCCGAGCGCGCCCCGAGGTCTCCGCCGAACACGTCGAAAACCAGGTCGACCTCGCCGACGTCCGCCAGCTTGTCGTTCTCCAGGTCGACGAACTCGTTCGCCCCGAAATCCCGTGCGGTCCGGGCGTCGGCGGCGCGCCCGGTGCCGACGACGTAGGCGCCCGCCTCGCGCGCGAGCTGCGTCGCCATCGAGCCGACGGCGCCGGCCGCGCCGTGCACGAGGACGCTTTGTCCTGCCTCCAGGCGGCCGTGCACGAACAGGCCCTGCCACGCGGTGAGGCCGGACATGACGACACCCGCGCCGGTGGTGAAGTCGATGTCGCCGGGCAGCGGCGCCAGGTTGCGTGCCTCGACGACCGCGTACTCCGCCAGGGTTCCGTCGCGAGTCCAGTCCGTCAGGCCGAACACCCGCTGACCGACCGACAGCCCGGCGGCGCCGTAGCTCAGCGCGGAAACCACGCCCGCCACCTCGTGTCCGGGGATCGACGGCGTTCTGTCGTGGCCACGGCGGTCGATCCAGGTCGAGGGCCACGACAGCTCGTCCCAGGTGAACCCGGACGCATGGACTTCGACGACCGCATCGCCGTAGTTCGCCCCGGAGAGGTCGGCGAGCTTCGCCGCGTCCGGATCGGGGCGCTCCACCAGCGTCATCCCCGCCCTGCCCGCGGCCTCGTCCGTCACGACCATCGCCTTCATCCGGAACCACTTCCCTTCGCGCTCGGCTGCACCACGGTTAGTGGCGGCGGCCGGCGTGGTCTTACACCTCGGTGGGCGAAGGCCGGGAGTCGCGATCGCGAGGGTTCGGGACGACCGGCCGCCGCGACCGGGGGAGTCCCTCGGCCACCAGCCGGTAGGAGTCGATCACGAGCTCCTTCACCAGTTCCTCGTCGACGGTGCCGCCGCCCTCCACCGTGATCCAGTGCTTCTTGTTCATGTGATACCCGGGGGTGATGTCCGAGTGCTGTTCGCGCAGGGCCGCGGCGTGGTCCGGGTCGGACTTCAGGATCACGACCGGGTGTCCCGGTAGGTCGGTCATGAGCATGAAGACCTTCCCGCACACCTTGTAAAGGTCCCAGTCGGGCGCGGACCGGTGCTCGAGGGTGGCGTCCGGAAGATCCGCGGCGTAGTCACCGGCGATCCGCTGCAGTTGCTGTTCGTCCATGGTGCTCGGCTCCTTCGCCAGTGCTTCGATGGTTGTCCGATCAGATGGCCAACCCGGCGCCACCGGACACCACGATCTCCTGCCCGGTCACGTAGGCGGCCTCGTCCCAAGCCAGGAACGCGACGACGCCGGCGATGTCCTCGGGCTGGCCGAGGCGGCCGAACGGGTTCTTCTCCGCCATGGCCTTCATCGTCGCCGCGACGTCGTCGGATTCCGTGCCCAACGCGGTACGCGTCATCGGGGTGTCGGTGAACCCCGGGCTCACCGCGTTGATCCGGATGCGGCGCGGGGCGAGCTCGAGGGCAAGGGTCGGGATCATGGCCAGCATCGCGCCGTGCGACCCGGCCGCGACACTGTTGCCGGTGAGGCTGCGGGTGGCTCCGATGCCGACGGTGACGATGACGGATGCGCCGTCGGAGAGCAGCGGCAACGCCTTGGCCAGCGTGAAGAACTGGCCCTTGGTGTTGACGGCGAACACTTCGTCATACGCGGCTTCATCGCAGTTGTCCAAGGTCATCGGAAGGCTGACGCCGGCGTTCAGGAACAGCGTTGTCAGGCTCCCGAACCGGGCTCCGACTTCGGCCACGACCTTGTCCGTGTCCGCCAGCGAGCGCGCGTCGGCCTGCAGGACCAGAACGTCCTCGGGCAGCTCCTCGCGCGCGCGGGCGACGCTTTCCGGGCGTTGCCCGGTGACTGCGACGCGGTATCCGCGGCTGTGCAGGGCCTCGGCGGTCGCCTTCCCGATTCCGCTGGTACCGCCCGTGATCAGGACCGTACGTGCCGACATGGCGATCACTCCACTCCGGTTGTCGTCTTTGCTGGACGGCTCGCGCCTATCCTGCCGCAAAGAGGACGGTATAGTCCAAGTGGAGGTCGAGGCGCGGTGCGGCGCGCGGCCTCACCGATCGAGAAGGGCGTTACCTGATGCGAGACGCGGCACCGAGACCCGACGTCGCCCGGCGCGGCGAACGGCTCTCTCCGGCGTTCCCGGCCGGGGTGGTGTCCCTCGTGGCGTCGTTCGCCGCAGTGGGCTCCACGATCCCGCTGTTCAACATCTACCGGGCCGAGGAGGGGTTCACCAACGCCGACATCTCGCTCACCGTTGTCGCCTACTCCGTCGCCACCCTCAGCACTTTGCTGGTGCTGGGCCGGGTCTCCGGCCACCTGGGGCGGCGGCCCACCTCGATCGCGAGCCTCGGTCTGCTCCTGCTGGGCTGCGTGCTCCTGCTGAACGTGCACCACCTCGGAGTCCTGATCGCGGGCCGGCTCTTGATGGGCTTCGGTGCCGGCGTGGCCAGCAGCAGCCTCACGTCGTACATCGTCGACGCCGCACCGGCCAAGCCGGCCTGGCTGGCCTCGGTCGCGTCGAGCCAGACGGTCATGCTCGGTCTCGCGGTCGGCGCCATCGGCTCCGGCGCGCTGGTGCAGTTCGGTCCCTGGCCGCGCGAGCTGATCTACCTGGTGGTGATCGGCCTGCTCCTGCTCTCCGCCGCGCTCATCGCCGTCAGCCCGGAAACCGCGACTCCGAAGCCGGGCCTCTGGCGGTCGCTGCGTCCCCGGGTCGGCGTTCCGGCCGGAGTCAAGCACCTGCTCCCCGTCGCGGCAGCGGTGTTGCTGGCGACCTGGGCGACCGGGGCGTTCTACCAGGCGTTCGTGCCGGCGCTCGTCGAAGACCGGCTCCACACGCGCAGCCCGCTTGTCCTCGGCCTGGTGTTCGCCGCGTACATGGGACCGAGTGTGCTCGGCGCGCCGATCAACGGCCGGTTCGCGCCCGCGGTGGGCCAGCGGGCCGGCATGATCGGGTTCCTGGCCGGCATGTGCGGCATCATCGCGGCGATCGCGACCGGTGCACTGGTGCTGTTCTTCGTGGCGACCGTGGTCGCGGGTGCGAGCCAAGGCATCGCGATCAGCGCCGTCACCCGCGGCCTGCTGGCGGGCAGCGGGGTGGCCGACCGGGCACCGATTTTCACGGTCGTCTACCTCCTCTCCTACTGCGGCGCGACGATTCCTGCCCTCGTCGCCGGTCGGCTTTCCGCGATGTTCTCACTCCCGCAGATCGCCGTCGGCTACGGCGGGCTCGCCCTCGTCGCCACCGTGTTCACCGTGCTCGCCGCCCGCGATCCGCATGCCGCGCCGACCGGAGAACCACCGGCACGATGATCGCGGCGCTGACGCGGCTTCGTCATCGGAACGGCCGCGCGCGGCGCCCGGTGACTGCGCCGCGGCGCCGCGCCCGGCGTGAGCTCGAGGACGCGGACCACCCGGTACCGGTGGGGCCGCCACGGCCGGTAGAACGCTTCGACCTCCTCGTCGGCCAGTGGGCGACCGGCGAGCGCCAGGCCGGTCATCCGGCCGAGGTCAAGGCTGTCCGCCACAAGCCCATCGGCTCTATGTGGACTATATGGTCCACAGTGAGGCGTAAGAGCCGGCTCCGGCTCGACGCTGACAACTCACACACCCACCGGAGGTCGATTCACCGTGTCACGATTGGACGTTCCCGCCGCCGAGGACATCCCCGCCGGCTCGCGGCAGATCCTCGAAGGGGTCGGCGCGCAGCTCGGCTTCGTCCCGGAGATGTTCAAGGTCATCGCGTCTAACCCGACCGTGCTCGAGGTCGTCACGACGTTGCAGGGCACGCTGAGCCGGGTGCTGGATGCGCGGACCCGGCACAGCATCGCGCTGGCCGTGTCGGAAGCGAACGGCTGCGACTACTGCCTGGCCATGCACACGTACGTGTCGTCCGAGCTCGGCGGCATGTCGAACGAGGACATCGCCTTGGGACGGGCCGGCAGCTCGGTCGACCCCAAGCGCGCCGCGGCCGCCGGCTTCGCGCACCGGTTGGTGGACAGCCGCGGCCGGGTCGGCGACGAGGACCTGGCCGGTGTGCGTGCGGCCGGGTACACCGACTCGCAGATCCTGGCGATCGTCGCGGTCGCGGTGCAGGCGCTGCTCACCAACTTCATCAACAACGTCAACCAGACCGGCATCGACATCCCCGCCGCCGACTCGGCAGGCCTGCCCGGTTGAGCACCACGATTCTCGTCGAGGCCGCAGAACCAGGAAAGGTGCGAAATGCCGGGCTCCGAGCTCTATGAGGAATTCATGGCGCTGCACACCCGCGAAGGCGGCCTCGTCATGCCGAACGCCTGGGACGGCCTCTCCGCTCTGGTACTGGCCGATGCCGGGTTCGAGGCCATCGCGACCTCGTCGGCGGCGCTGGCCGCCACGCTCGGCCGGCCCGACGGCAGGCACGAAGTCACCCGTGGCGAGCACCTCGAGCACGCCGACCTGCTCGGCCGGCTCACCGGGTTGCCGGTCAACGGGGACTTCGAGGACGGCTACGGCGACACGAGCGAAGCCGTCGCGGCGACCATCGAAGCCGCCGTCGAGCACGGCTTGGCCGGCATCGGGATCGAAGACACCTCGGGTGATCCCGACCGGCCCATCCGCGACTTCGACGAAGCCGTCGACCGCGTGCGCGTCGCCGTGGCCGCGGCGAAGCGGCGCATCGTCGTCACCGGCCGCACCGACAACTTCATCCAGGGCCGGCCGGATCTCGACGACACGATCCGGCGCTTGACGGCCTTCGCGGAGGTCGGCGCGGATGTGGTGTACGCGCCGTTCCCGCCCGACCTCGAAGCACTCGGCGCGATCGTCGCGGCCGTCGCGCCGACACCGGTCAATGTTCTCGTGTCGCCTTCGGACGAGGTGTTGACCGTCGTGGAACTGCGGCAGGCAGGCGTCAAGCGCATCAGTACGGGCCCGTTCCTGTACGCCGGCGCGATGGCCGCCCTCGAACAAGCCACGAAGGCGCTCGTCGCGGGTGACCTCGCGGCCGCCACCGCGGGAATGGGCTTCGACCGGATCGGCGAACTGATCGCTGGCGCCAAAAACTGAACCACCCACCACCGCCGTTCACCTATCGCTCGGAAGAAGAGGCAGATCGACATGGATCTCGACAAGCTCATGAACCAGCACCTCACGAGGGCCTTCGACGGCAGCAAAACCATTCCGGAAGAATCTCTCCAGCAGCTGCTGCGGTTCCTGCGGTCCGCGCCGACGTCGACGAACATCCAGCCCAACCACTTCTACGTCCTCGCGTCGGCCGAAGCCAAGAGGCAGCTCGCGGACAATCTGGGGGAACGGTTCCAGGACAACAGCGGGAAGATCCTGAACTCGTCCCACGCCCTCATCCTCACCACCCGGGCGGACGTGCCGGACAGCCACCTCGACGAGGTGTTCGGCAAGGAAGACGCCGACGGACGCTTCCCCGACCCGGCGAAGCGCGCGATGTGGCAGTACATGACCCGGGACTTCCTGAACCTGCGCAACTACGCCTACAAGGATCTCAACCACTGGATGGAAAAGCAGACGTACATGGTGATGGGGATGACCATGATGGCGGCCGTCGAGCTCGGCTTCGACGCGACGCCGCTGGAAGGGTTCGACCCGACCAGTGTCGACAAGGCGTTCAAGATCCGCGAGACCGGGCACACCACGACCGTGCTGATGGCTCTCGGCTACCCCGACCGGGAAAAGGCGTACAAGGGCCCGATCTCGCGGTTCGAAGCAGACCGGCTGTTCACTTTCATGTAGAGATCCCCTACACAGAGGAAGGTGCCGGATGAAGGCGATCGTGGTGTCGGACGAGGCCGCCGGAACGGCCGGGATGAAGCTGGCGGACCGGCCCGATCCGGCGCCGGCGGGAAACGACGTCCTGGTCGAGGTGCACGCGTCGGGGTTCACTCCAGGAGAGCTGTCGTGGCCCTCGACGTGGACGGACCGCCTGGACCGGGATCGGACGCCGTCGATCCCCGGGCACGAGGTCGCCGGTGTGGTCGCGACCCTGGGTTACGGGACCGCCGGGTTGTCGGTGGGCCGGCGGGTGTTCGGCCTGACGGACTGGACCCGGGACGGCACGCTGGCGGAGTTCGCGGTCGTCGAGGCGCGCAACCTGGCGCCGCTGCCGGGCGACGTCGACTTCACGGTGGCCGCGAGCCTGCCGATCTCGGGTCTGACGGCGTGGCAGGGCTTGTTCGTGCACGGTCGGCTGGAGGCGGGGCAAAGTGTTCTCGTGCACGGCGTGGCCGGGGGAGTCGGGTCGGTGGTGGCGCAGCTCGCGCGTGAGGCGGGAGCCCATGTGGTGGGCACGGGGCGCGCGGCGGACAGGGAAGCAGCGCGGGATTTCGGGGCGAACGAGTTCGTCGACCTGGAGAACGACAAGCTGGAGGACGTCGGCGAGGTCGACCTGGCGTTCGACGTGTTCGGCGGTGACCTCGGCGCGCGGTCGGCGCGCCTGGTCCGGGCCGGGGGGACGCTGGTGACGATCGCCGGCCCGCCTGAGGTCCGGCCCACCGAGGGCCGCGCGGTCGACTTCGTCGTGGAAGCCGACCGCGTCCAGCTGGGCGAGATCGTGCAGCGGGTGCGCGACGGCCGGCTGCGGACCAACATCGGCACCGTGGCGAGCCTCGACGACGCCGTCGCCGCGTTCAACCCGACCGAACGCACCAAAGGAAAAACGATCATCCGCGTGCGCCCGTAGGTGAAAGTAAGACCGACCCCGGTCGCCGACACAAATACACCATGAGCTCACTGACCACGCCGACCCGGGGTGCCGGCGCGCTGGAAAGGCGTCTCGGGGAGGCCGCGGGCAACGCGGATCAGCGGTACCACCTCGCCAAGGGTCTGCGCCACCAGATGAACAAGGTGTTCCCGACCCACTGGTCCTTCCTGATCGGTGAGGTGGCGCTGTACAGCTTCCTCCTCGTCATCGCGACCGGCGTGTACCTGACGCTCTTCTTCGACCCCTCGATGCAGGAAGTCGTCTACCACGGCAGCTTCACGAACATGCAGGGCCTGGAGATGTCCCAGGCGTTCCGCACGACGCTGGACATCTCCTTCGACGTCCGCGGCGGCCTCTTCGTGCGGCAGCTGCACCACTGGGGTGCGCTGATCTTCATCGCCGCGTCCCTCCTGCACACCTTCCGGATCTTCTTCACCGGCGCCTTCCGGCGCCCGCGGGAGGCCAACTGGGTCATCGGGGTGCTGCTGCTCCTGATCAGCATGTTCGAGGGCTTCTTCGGCTACTCGCTCCCGGACGACCTGCTGTCCGGCACCGGCATCCGCGCGACGCTCTCGGGCATCGTGCTGTCGGTGCCCGTCATCGGCACCTGGATCCACTGGGCGCTCTTCGGCGGGGAGTTCCCCGGCGACCAGATCATCCCGCGGCTCTACACGCTGCACATCCTCGTGCTGCCGGGCATCCTCCTCGCCCTGACCGGCGCGCACCTGGCGCTGGTGTGGTACCAGAAGCACACGCAGTTCCCGGGCGTGCGCCGCAAGGAAACCAACGTCGTCGGCATCCGGATCGTGCCCGAATTCGCCCTCCACGGCGGCGCGCTCGCCGTGCTCGTCACGGGCGTGACCGCTCTCCTGGCAGGTCTGTTCCAGATCAACCCGGTGTGGAACTTCGGCCCGTACAACCCGGCGCAGGTGTCGGCCGGCTCGCAACCGGACTGGTACATGGCCTGGGCCGACGGCATGCTCCGGATCTGGCCGGCCTGGGAGGTCTACCTCGGGGACCACACGATCCCGGCGGTGTTCTTCCCCGGCGCCGTCGGCATGCCGCTGCTCTTCGGCATCTTGATCCTCTACCCGTGGATCGAGCGGAAGCTCGCGAAGGACACCGGTCATCGCAACCTGCTCCAGCGGCCGCGCGACGCACCGGTCCGCACGGCGCTGGGCATGATGGCGCTCGGGTTCCTCTTGGTCATCGAGCTGTCGGGGTTCAACGACATCATCGCCGACCAGTTCCACATCTCGCTGAACGCCACCACGTGGGCGGGGCGCATCGGCGTGCTGCTCGTGCCGCCGATCGCCTACTACGTGACGTACCGGATCTGCCTGGGCCTGCAGCGGGCCGACCGCGAGGTGCTGGAACACGGCGTCGAGACCGGCGTCATCAAACGCCTGCCACACGGTGCGTTCATCGAAATCCACCAGCCCCTGGCCACCACCCCGCTCGACTACCAGGGCGCACCGGTGCCGAAGAAGATGAACAAGCTCGGGTCCGGCGGGCGGGCGGTACCCGGTTCACTGTGGACACCGGACCCGCCGGAGGAGACCGCGGCGCTGGAACAGGAGCAGACCAAGTGACCGAAGACAAGCCCGACCGGCTCCGCGCGCTCAGCGACGCCGGCGTTTCGATCTGGCTGGACGAACTCTCCCGCGACATCTTGGAGGACGGCGAGTTCGAACGTCTGGTGCGAGACTGCTCGGTCGTGGGCGTCACGACGAACCCGACGATCTTCGCGAACGCTGTCGCCCGCGGCAGCCGCTACGATCAACAGTTGAAACACTTGGCCGCGAACGGGATCGACGTCGAAGAGGCCGTTCGCGGTGATGATCTGGGACGTCCAGCGCGCGGCCGACGTGCTCCGTCCGGTCTGGGAAAAGACCGGCGGCGTCGACGGCCGGGTTTCGCTGGAGGTGAGCCCCGAACTCGCCGACGACACCGCCGCGACCATCGCGGAGGCCGTCCAGCTCTGGGAGCTCGTCGACCGGCCGAACCTCCTGGTCAAGATCCCGGCCACGCGGGCCGGCGTCCGAGCCGTCACCGGAGCCCTCGCCGCCGGGGTGAACGTGAACGTCACCCTGGTCTTCTCGGCGCGGCGCTGCGCCGAAGTCGGGGCGGCCTACGTCGACGGGCTCGAGCAGGCACGCGAGAACGGCCACGACCTCACGTCGATCCACTCCGTGTCTTCGCTGTTCGTGTCGAGAGTGGACACCGAGGTCGACAAGCGGCTCGACGCCAAGGGCATCCGGGAGCTGCGCGGCCGCGCAGCCCTGGCCAACGCGCGGCTCGCTCACCAAGCCCTGGCGGAAGTGTGGGAGGGCGACCGGTGGCGGAGCCTGGCCGAAGACGGCGCCCGCCCGCAGCGGCTCCTGTGGGCCTCCACGGGGGTGAAGGATCCGTCCTTTCCGGACACCAAGTACATCACCGGGCTGGTCACGCCCGGGACCGTGTTCACGATGCCGCCCGCGACGCTCTCGGCGTTCGCCGACCACGGCGACGTCGCGGGGGACCAGGTCGCCGGACGCGGCGAAGAGGCGGCGGCGGACATCGCCGCCCTCGCCGCGGCCGGGATCGACCTCGACGACGTCGGCACCACGCTCGAGCAGGAGGGCGTCGCGAGGTTCGCGGCCAGCTGGGTCGCCCTGCACGCCTCGGTCGGCATCCGGCCTTGAAAGGAATCCCATGCCCCGTTCACTGGAGTCACTCAGCCCCGCTGATGGCGAGCGAGTGGCCGCGAAGAACCTGGTCGCCGCCCTGACGGCCGGCCGGATCGTCTACGACGACGGCACCGGACAAGTCTTCGACACCGACGGCGTCACCACCTACGTCGAGCGCGGCCACCCGACGCGCGGGGAGTGGTACGTCGACAGCCACGGCCGCTTCGCGTCGTTCTGGCCACCCAGCTACCGCGCGTCGTACGACTTGCGGTGGCTGGTCGAAGGCGGCTCGATCGTCGGTCTGCGCTTCACCCACACCGAAGACGGTTCGGAGTTCTCCGGCCGCTACGCCTGAGCGCGGGCCGCACGAACCGGCGGTAAGAAGTCCGGCCGGCCGGGCGCCAAGCAACCATGACGAACGCAGTGAACGGCACGGCGGTGCTCCGCCTGCCCCGATTGGTCGCGAAGGTGGACCGGGTGCTGGCGGCCGTGGTCACGGTGCAGGCCGTGCTCGTGCTGGCCGACTTCCTGCTGCTGGGGCTGCTCGCCGGAGGTGTCGCCGTGCTGGAAGGGGCGTGCCTCGCCGTCTTCGGCATCGTCGGTCCCGCGATCGGCATCACACGCCA
Source organism: Amycolatopsis sp. NPDC051371 (assembly GCF_040682155.1). Classification (NCBI taxonomy): domain Bacteria; kingdom Bacillati; phylum Actinomycetota; class Actinomycetes; order Pseudonocardiales; family Pseudonocardiaceae; genus Amycolatopsis; species Amycolatopsis sp. NPDC051371. The sequence goes on along the minus strand of NZ_JBFBAG010000007.1, from coordinate 19,612 downwards.
CTTCCGGGTCGCGGCACGGGACGGAGCGGCTCTCGTCCTCGCCTCGGCGTCCGGCTCGCTGGTCCTGGGCGTGCTGTTCCACTTCGTCCTCGGTGGGCCCGCCCGCCTCCGTGTCGTCGTGCATTCCGGGGCGGGCGTCCTGGCCCGGGTCTTCGAAGTCGCCGTGACGCTCCAGGTGGCCGCGAGCGCGGCGGCCCTGCTGGTCGCCGCGCTCGCCTTGCGCCGCCGGACGTCGATCTTGTCCCTCGGCCGGCTTCCCGGGTGAGGCGAGACGGCATGCGCAAGATCTTGATCGTCGGCGGCGGCTATGCGGGCTTCTACGCCGCGTGGAAGCTCGAAAAGAAGCTGCGGCGGGGCCAGTTCGAGGTCACGGTGGTCGACCCGCGGCCGTACATGACGTACCAGCCGTTCCTGCCGGAGGTGGTGGCCGGTTCGATCGAGGCCCGGCACGCCGCGGTGTCGCTGCGCCGCCACCTGCACCGCACGCGCGTCATCACCGGCATGGTCACCGCGATGGACCACAAGCACCGGGTGGTCACGGTCCGGCCCGCCGAGGGCGACACGTTCGAACTGGGCTACGACGTCGTGGTGGTCACCGCGGGCGCGGTCACCCGCAAGTTCCCGGTGCCCGGCATCGCGGAGCAGGCAATCGGGCTCAAGCACGTGGAAGAGGCGGTCGCGATCCGCGACCGGTTGCTGACGTCCTTCGACCGGGCGGCCACGCTCCCTCCGGGGCCGTCGCGGCGGAAACTGCTCACCGTCACCTTCGTCGGCGGCGGCTTCTCCGGCGTCGAAGGCTTCGCCGAGGTGCTGTCGCTGGCGACCTCGCTCCTGCGTCACTATCCCGAACTGCACCACGACGAGCCGCGGTTCCACCTGGTCGAGGCGTCCGGGCGGATCCTGCCCGAGGTGACCGGCTCGCCCGGCCGCTGGGTGGTGCGCTTCCTGCAACGGCGAGGGGGACGGGTGCACCTGAACACCCAGATCGAGTCGGCGACCGGTGGACGAGTGGTGCTCTCCACCGGCGAGACGTTCGACTCGGAGCTGATCGTGTGGACAGCGGGCAACGCGGCGAACCCGGTCGTGGGCAGGCACACCGATCTGCCGGTCGACGAGCGCGGGTTCCTCGTCGTCCGGCCCGACCTCCGGGTCGGGACCGACATCGAGCCGGTCCCCGACGCGTGGGCCGCCGGGGACGACGCCGGGATCGAGGACCTCACCGCTCCCGTCCCGGGCACCCGCACGGTGCCCAACGCCCAGCACGCCGTCCGCCAGGGCAAACTGGTCGCCCGCAACATCGCCGCGACCCTGCACGGCGGCAAGCCGAAGAACTACCGGCACCGCAGTCTCGGCGCGGTGGCGACGCTCGGCATCGGGCACGGCATCTTCCAGTACCGGCGGCTGGTGCTCACAGGGCCGCTCGCCTGGCTGCTCCACCGCGGCTACCACGTGCTGGCGATTCCCAGCTGGGAACGCAAGGTCCGCGTGCTGGCGATCTGGCTGACCGCCGGGCTGTTCGGCCGCGACATCGTCTCGCTGGCGTCGGTGCAGCAGCCCCGCACCGCGTTCGTCAACGGTGGGGAACCGCCGGAAAACTCCGTGTCCAGCTGGAGCAAACCATGAAGACCACCGCCCCCGGCCCCATCGTCACACGGCCCTACCCGGTACGCCGTTCCGTGAAGGGTTCGGCGTTGCTGCGGCTGATGCGCACCACGGACCACAAGCAGATCGGCGTGATGTACCTGGTCACGGCCTTCGCCTTCTTCATGATCGGCGGGGCGATGGCGATGCTGGTCCGCACCGAGCTCGCGCGGCCCGGCCTGCAGTTCCTCTCGCAGGAGCAGTACAACCAGCTGTTCACCATGCACGGCACGATCATGCTGCTGATGTACGCGACCCCGATCCTGTTCGGCTTCGCGAACTTCATCCTGCCGCTGCAGATCGGCTCGCCCGACGTCGCCTTTCCACGGCTGAACGCGTTCTCGTACTGGCTCTACCTCTTCGGCAGCCTGACCGTCGTCTCGGGCTTCCTCACCCCCGGCGGCGCGGCGGAGTTCGGCTGGACCGGCTACACGCCGTTGTCCGAAGCCACGCACACCCCCGGTCCCGGCACCGACCTGTGGATCATGGGCCTGATCGTCAGCGGCCTGGGCACCATTCTCGGCGCCGTCAACATGATCACCACCGTGGTCTCGCTGCGCGCGCCGGGCATGACGATGTACCGGATGCCGATCTTCACCTGGAACATCCTGGTGACGTCGATCCTGATCCTCGTCGCGTTCCCCATCCTCACCGCGGCGTTCTTCGGGCTGGAAGCCGATCGCCGGCTGGGTGCGCACGTGTTCGACCCCGCCAACGGCGGGGTGATCCTCTGGCAGCACCTGTTCTGGTTCTTCGGCCACCCCGAGGTCTACATCATCGCGCTCCCGTTCTTCGGGATCGTGTCGGAGATCTTCCCGGTCTTCAGTCGCAAACCCATCTTCGGCTACAAGGGATTGGTCTTCGCGACGCTGGCCATCGCCGCGCTTTCGTTCTCCGTCTGGGCGCACCACCTCTACGCCACCGGCGCCGTGCTGCTGCCGTTCTTCTCCTTCATGACCTTCCTGATCGCGGTCCCGACCGGCGTGAAGTTCTTCAACTGGATCGGCACGATGTGGAAGGGCCAGCTGTCCTTCGAGACGCCGATGATCTTCGCGGTGGGGTTCCTCGTCACGTTCCTCTTCGGCGGCCTGACCGGCATCATGCTGGCCGCGCCGGCGATCGACTTCCACGTCTCCGACACCTACTTCGTCGTCGCGCACTTCCACTACGTGCTCTACGGCACCATCGCCTTCGCGACCTTCGCCGGCATCTACTTCTGGTTCCCGAAGATCACCGGCCGGATGATGGACGAGAAGCTCGGCAAGTGGCACTTCTGGACCACGTTCATCGGCTTCCACGGCACGTTCCTCGTCCAGCACTGGCTGGGTGCCGAAGGCATGCCGCGCCGGTACGCGGACTACCTGACCAGTGACGGCTTCACCACGCTGAACACGATCTCGACGATCGGCGCGTACATCCTCGGTGCCTCGACGCTGCCGTTCATCTGGAATGTCTTCAAGAGCTACCGCTACGGCGAGATCGCGACGGTGGACGACCCGTGGGGCTACGGCAACTCCCTGGAGTGGGCGACGTCCTGCCCGCCGCCGCGGCACAACTTCACCGAGCTGCCCCGGATCCGTTCCGAGCGGCCCGCGTTCGAGCTGCACTACCCGCACATGATCGAGCGTCTCCACAACGAGGGCGAGATCGGCTTCTTCGGCAAGCAGCGGGTCAACAGCCACGGGAGCGCGCCGTCGCAGGTGCTCACCGAAGCGGTGATCCCGGGAGACCACTCCGAGGACAACGCCGGCGAGCAGTGACCCTGACTGATCAGCGGCGTTCGTCGCCACCGAATTCGCGTATCGCGCGGACCAGGGCGTCGTGATCCCCTGAACAGGCCCGGCACGACTTCAGGTGCACAGCCAGCCCGGGGAAAAGCTCTTCGGGGTTCGCGCCGGCGGCCGCCATCTCCGAGTAGGTGTGGAGTGCGTCGAGGGCGAGGTCACACCCGATGTCCCGCGGATCGGTCCGGAGGAACTCGTTCAGTGCGTCCCAGTCGCTCATGTTTTACCTCGAGAGTTTCGACCCGCGGTCCTGGACCGTTAGCACCTGATCTTCGGTGGTTCTTACGCAGGGGAACACGCGGCTCATGAGAAGAAGGTGAAAGATGCTGACGACCCAGCGCCACGCGCGGCTCATCGGCGAGGAATTGCCGGTCGACCTCATGAACACGGTGTGGTCGGCCCCCGGTGGCGTCAGCGACGTCCTGGCCACCCCGGAGTCCGCGATGGACTGGGTCCGGGAGATCGCGCCGCGGCTGCCTCAGCAGCCTCGATCGTTCACGCATTGGCTGGCGTCGGCGACTCCGCTGAGCGCTCACATGGCCGCCTACGACTTGAGGAGGCTCCGTGACGCAATTCGCTGCCTGGCGCATGAACTGACGGGGGACCGAGGCTCGAAGATCCTCCCGACGGTCTTGGATCGCGCGACGGCGCTGGAAGTCGTCAACAGTGCGGTCGCCGGGGCACCCCACTGGCCGGCGTTGGTGTGGCGACCGCGGTCTGAGCCCGAGGTGAGCGTCCAGGGCGACGTGCCGGGCGGTGTCGTGGCCGTCGGTCAGATCGCCCGTCAGGCGGTGGAGCTCTTCGGCGGCCGTGACCGGCAGCGCCTTCGTGCCTGTCCGGCGGCCGGATGCTCCAACTACTTCCTCGACTTCGGTCGTCGGGGGCGCACCTGGTGCTCGGGATCGTGCGGTGTACGTGTCCGGACTGAGATTTCGGCCACGCGGAAGAAGCAAGGCGCGGAACCCGGATAGCGTCCGGATCGTCGACCAGGCGGTCGTTCGCCGTCGCTCACTCAGGCCGGTGCCAGCCGTCGGGCCGGTAGCGGCGCAGCCCCGCCAGCAGCACCGCTTCGCCGTCGCGCAGCACAGGTGTGACCGGCACGGCGGGAACGTCGCCGCGCCGCACCGCGGCCAGGAAGCGGACCAGCCGCTGCGGCCGGGGCACCAGCTCGCCGCCGAGGTAGGCGACCACCAGCAGGTCCTGCCCGGAGTCGTTCTCGATCGCGGCCCGACCAGCCGTGCCGCTCGTCCCACAGCAGGGCGACGTCCCGGCCCGGATGACGCGGTAGCCGCGTGTCCAGCGCGATGTACGCGGACGCGGGGTTGCCGAAATCGGCCGTGCAGGACTCCACGCCCACGCCGACGGCCGTGCTCACGGCCGCGAGATAGGCCGGAAGGCGGTGGTGGAGGACGAGTTCACGATCGCTCTCGTCCGTCAGGGAGATCACCGACCGCCAAGCGATGATCCGGAACCGGCAGCGGTACTGCCGCGGCGGACGGCCGCTGCGAAGTCGAGCTCGGCGCGGAGTCGATCGACGGCGGACGGCATGATCAGGCGGCCCCTCCCGGTGGGTGATCGATTGTTGGTGGCCACCGGCGACCGCCTCTTACCGTGCCGCCGGGATGCGGTTCTCGCCGACTTGGACCGGGCCCCGCTACAGGGCGACTCCGAGGAGAGCGTCGACGGCGTTCCGGATCGAGGCGGGGGCGTCGGTGTCGGTGCCCCGGTGCTCCAGCGCGTCCACCACCCACGCGTCGACGGCGCCGAGCGCCGACGGGGTGTCCAGGTCGTCGGCGAGACGGTCCCTCAGCTTGGCGATCGTGCCTTCGGCAGCTGGGCCCGCCTGCGCCGACGTCGCCTCCCGCCAGCGCGCGAGCCGCTCCTGCGCCTGGTGCAGCAGCTCATCGGTCCACCCGCGATCGGTGCGGTAGTGCCCGGCGAACAGCGCCAGCCGCATCGCCGACGGGTCGACGTCGTCGGCCCGCAGCCGCGACACCAACACCAGATTGCCTTTCGACTTCGACATCTTCTCGCCGGCAAGCCCGATCATCCCGGCGTGGACGTAGTGCCCTGCGAACGGATGGTCGCCCGTGAGGGCCTCCGCGTGTGCTGCGCTGTACTCGTGGTGGGGGAACACGAGGTCCGACCCGCCGCCCTGGACGTCGAACCGGAGGCCGAGCCGGTTGAGCGCGATGGCGCTGCACTGGACGTGCCAGCCGGGCCGTCCCGCGCCGAGCTCGGATTCCCGCGAGGGCTCGCCGGGCCGGGCGAGCCGCCACAACAGCGCGTCGAGCGGGTCGCGCTTGCCCGGGCGGCCGGGGTCGCCGCCGCGCTCGGCGAAGAACCCGGCCATGGTCGCCTCGTCGTAGTTCGACTCGTAGCCGAAGCGGCCTGTGTACGACCGGTCGAAGTAGATGTCCGGGTGGACAGGGTCCTCAGCTCGGTAGGCCGAGCCGTTCGCGAGGAGTTCGCCGATCATCTCCACGATCTCGGGGATGGACTCCACAGCGCCGACGAACTCCCGCGGCGGCAGCACACGCAGTGCCTCCATGTCCTCACGGAACAGCGCGGTCTCGCGCCTGCCGAGCACCACCCAGTCTTCGTGGTCCCGCTCGGCCCGCTCCAGCAGGGGCTCGTCGATGTCGGTGACGTTCTGCACGTAGTGGACGTCGTGGCCGGCATCGCGCCACAGCCGGTGGACGAGGTCGAAGGCCAGGTACGTCGCCGCGTGGCCGAGGTGGGTCGCGTCGTAGGGCGTGATGCCGCAGACGTACATCTTCGCCTCGGGGCCCGGTGCCGTAGGCCTGAGCTGACCGGTCGCGGTGTCGTGAAGCCGCAACGGGGGCGGGGTTCCAGGGACGCGGGGCACGGCAACCGAACGCCAAGTCTGCATGGTTCGACACTATGCGCGAAAGCTGATCCGGAACACCGTCTGGAGAGGACGGTCGCCTGCAGCGGCGAAGTGTCCCCACCGTTCCAGCTAGGTGGACGAGATAGTCCACTTCGACTATCGTCTCGCTCAGCGTCGTGCGTCAGCTCGGACGCGGTGCGCCCGAAGTTCCCGACAACCAGACCCGGAGTGCAGTTGGCAGACGTTTTGCGCGCGGTCGTGGACGAGCTGACGTCAGACCCTTCCAACGCGTGGGCTCGTGATCTCGGCTACCGTCCGGTGTGGGCCGGGTCGCCCTCGGCGCGCATCGTGATCATCGGCCAGGCGCCAGGAAGGCGTGCCCAGGAGAGCGGGATCCCGTGGGACGACGCCAGCGGCGTGCGGTTGCGCTCGTGGCTCGGTGTCCGCGACGACGAGTTCTACGATCCCGAGCTGTTCGCCATCGTACCGATGGATTTCTACTTCCCGGGCAAGGGCAAGACGGGCGACCTGCCGCCGCGCAGGGACTTCGCGCCGCGGTGGCATCCGCGGATCTTGGCCGGGATGCCCGAGGTGGCCCTCCGAGTGCTCATCGGCGCGCACGCACAGCGGTTCTACCTCGCGGGCCGGGCCAAGCCGAACCTCACCGAGACCGTGCGCGCCTACGGCGAATTCCTCCCTGGCGAGTTCCCGCTGGTGCACCCGTCACCGCTGAACTACCGCTGGCATGCCAGGAACACGTGGTTCGAGGCCGAGGTCGTACCCGAGCTGGCCCGGCAAGTCTCGACTGTCCTGGGACACGGATGACCGCAGATGACGGCGCGCGGCCAGGCCGCCTGCATACTCTCGCCGACTCGGAAGTGGTCCGCAGAGTCCGTCTTCCGCCGCGTCTGACGTCGTGGTCGGTGCCGGTGCGATAACCTGGTGCCGTGGTGGAACCGGAGAGCACTGTGAAGCCTGTTCGGCGCACAGCGCGTGGTGAGGCGACCCGGGCGCGGATTCTCCGGGCCGCGGTCGACTTGATGACGGTGAAAGGCGTGGCCGCCACCACGCTCGACGATGTCCGCGCGGCGAGCAGCACCAGTAAGTCGCAGCTCTACAACCACTATCCCGATAAGGACGCCCTGGTCCAAGACGTGATCGAGTACCAGGCCGAGGACGTGCTGACCGGCCAGGGGGAGCAGCTGCGCCGGCTCAACTCGATCCGCGGGCTCGAGCGCTGGCGAGACGCGATCATCCAGCGCAGCGCTCTGCGCAACGGGGCTCACGGTTGCCGGCTCGGCTCTCTGGCGAGCGAGCTTTCCGACCAGAACGAGCGGGCGCGGTCGGCTCTCGCGGGTCACTTCGAGACCTGGCGTGGCCTGATCACCGACGGTCTGCGGCGGATGCGAGACTCCGGCAAGCTGCGGTCTGATGCCGATCCCGAACGGCTCGCCATCGGCCTGATGGGTGCTCTCCAAGGCGGGTATCTGCTCGCGCAGACCGAGCACGACGTCAAGCCGATGCGCATCGCGCTCGACATGGCCATCGACCACATCCGCAGCTACCAGCCCTGAGACCAACCCGGCTCTGGTCGTGCGGATCGCGGCTTCCGCCCGGTGCTCTCTGAGCACTTCCCGGCGCGAGAGCACCACCCGCCGGCGGCTACGCCGGATGGTGGGCCGCTGAGGAGCGCACCACGGTGAGAGTTGCGGGACCGACGCGCAGCAGCCCGTCGTCGAGAGGGGCGCAACGCACGCCGCCGCGCCCGCGCAGCCCGCGGAACGCACCAGGCGCCAGGACCACATCCATCCATGCGCACGGGTGGGCAGGGCGATAGGCCTGGAACCGGACTTCGCCCGCCCCGGAGTCGAGGCCGAAGACAGCCCCGACCCCACCCCGCGGCGCAGCCAGCTCGTCGACGGGGAACCCGCGCACGACGATGTTGCGTCGTGGCAGGTGAGGGTGTGGCACCGCGGCGAGATCGAGGTCTCGGGCGAGAACGTCGAGTGACTCGGCGGCGAAGAGGGTCACGGCGGCTCGGCGGTGGGCGGGATGGTTGAAATACCGGTCGCCGACGAGCCCGAGCCCGGCGCGCACGGAGACCTCGTCGCGCTCGACGGGGTCCGGGTCGGGCCGCGCTCCGTCCGCGGGGCGGCCTTCGAAGGCGTGTACGGGGGAGACCAGCAGGGCGACGATCTCCACCACGGTGGTCGCGACAAGCGGATCGATCGCCTGGGGCTGGTCCGACACGGGGCTCTCCTCGCTCGCACTGGCTCTGCTGGGTACACGCCGGCGCGCGAACCGGGGTCCGCGCGCCGGACGCATCAAGCCGCCGGCCGGCTGGGGAGGGCCCTGCCGGGCCGGGGGCGGTGACAAGGGCGGGTGGACACGACACCAGCGCGCCGGTCGCCGTGTCGTCTCCTCACTTGTCGTCGGTGTCGCTGGTGAACAGGCTGCGGTAGTCGCCGTAGCCCGCGTTTTCCAGGTCGTCGAGGTGGATGAACCGCAACGACGCGGAGTTGATGCAGTAGCGCTGACCGCCCTTGTCGAGCGGGCCGTCGTCGAAGACGTGGCCGAGGTGGCTGTCTCCGTTCAGCGAGCGGACCTCCGCCCGGATCATCCCGTGGCTGAAGTCTCCGCGCTCGACGACGTTCGACTTGACGATCGGCTTGGTGAAGCTCGGCCAGCCGGACCGGCTGTCGTACTTGTCGACCGAAGCGAACAGCGGCTCGCCGGACACGACATCGACGTAGATGCCCGGCTCGTGGTTGTCCCAGTACGCGTTCGCGAAGGGACGTTCCGTGCCGTCCTGCTGGGTCACGCGGTACTGCTCCGGATTCAGCCGAGACACAGCTTCCGGACTCTTGTGGTAGTTGGCCTGCTGAGGCACAGCTCTCCCTTCCCCGCCTTGTGGCGTGAAGCTGGGGGATCAGGTGAAACGCACCTGGACGTGCAGATGTACAGACACGCCACGAACCAGCTCTATTCCCCCGGCCGGCGAGGACGTTCTTCTTCCGTAAGAACTGGAGCGCGGCGGCCACCCGCCCGTTCGACATGGACTCGACCGTCCGTGTCACGAGGTGGCATGCCCCCGTAAATTTCTGCCCCCGGACAGAAAGAGGCAGGTCTGGGCCGACACTAATGAACTATGGCGTCCATGTTGTGATGCGGAGGTCGCGGGTGGCTGCCGAGCAAATCAGGAACCTGACCATCGCCAAGATCGACATCGACGAGAACCCGAACACGCCGCGTGACTACCAGGTGTCCTCTGAACCGAATCACTCTCGTGGACTAAATAGTCCAGTAGAGCTAGGGTTGCCGAAACAACGCGGCGGATCGGATGGAAGAACTCCATGAGCGACGACTCTGACGAGTACGACGGCGGTTTCGACCTGGACAACGGTCTGCTGGAACCCGAGGACAGCCTCGTGGACCGCGGGGTGTCGGACGTTCTGGACGAGGGTTACACGCCGCCGGACCACCCCATCGCGGTCTTCGACTGGGGCACGACGGCGCGGGAGGCCGCCGGCCACGAGGAGCTCGGCAAACGGCTCGCACGGGAGCTGCCGGACGTTTTTCCCGTCGCGGATCAGGGTGACGGGCTCGGTGACGCGTCCGATACGGACGGGGAACTGTACGACGGCCAAGTCGGCGTGCTTCGAGCAGGACGGCTGGTCGAGGACCCGGACGCCGACGAGGCGTATCCTTACCTGTTCGCCTCCGACGTGGGCGTGGACGGCGCTGCGGCGTCAGCCGAAGAAGCAGCCATCCACATCGTGGCGGAATGACCGTCGACGCGACGCACACGATCGAGAAAGGCAGACACGTATGGCAATCACCAGAGGCTTCGTCGGGCGGGGGCGCTCCAGCCAGGATCCGCGGCTACCACCCGGGCAGTACGACGCGGGCAGCGATTGGCCGGTACTGCACGCGGAAGCGACGCCCTCGATCGACACCGAGGACTGGACGTTCACCGTGGACGGTCTCGTCGACACGCCGACGAGCTGGACGTGGGACGAGATCCACGAGCTCGAACGCGATCGGTACGAGGGTGCCATCCACTGCGTCACGACGTGGTCCAAGTTCGGCATGACGTTCGACGGGGTCTCCGTCGACACGCTGCTCGAGGTCACCGGACTGCAGGACGACGCGGCCTACGTTCTGGCGCGGTCGCACACCGGCTACACGACCAACCTGCCGATCGAGGACGTGGTCGACGGCCGGGCCTGGGTGGTGTGGGACGTCAACGGCGCACCGCTGGACGACATCCACGGTGGCCCGGCGCGGCTGTTGGTGCCGCACCTGTACTTCTGGAAGAGCGCGAAGTGGGTGTCCGGCCTGAAGTTCATGGCCGAGGACGAGCAGGGTTTCTGGGAACGAAACGGTTATCACGACCACGGCGACCCGTGGCTCGAGCAGCGTTACCAGGGGGACTGATGGCTACTGCTTCGTCCTGGCAGACCGGCGTGGTGACCGCGATCGGCGAGGAGACGCCGCACGCGAAGACGTTTCGGCTGCGGCTCGCCGAACCCCGGACGCACCGGGCCGGCCAGTTCTACGTCGTCCGGCTGACCGCCCCGGACGGCTACCACGCCCAGCGGGACTACTCCGTGGCCAGTGCCCCCGGCGGAGACGAGATCGAGCTCACGGTGGAGAAGCTGCCGGACGGCGAAGTGTCGGCGTTTCTGCACGACGTGGTCGAAGTCGGTGACGTCCTGCAGGTCCGCGGCCCGATCGGCAGGTTCTTCTCCTGGGACGGTGCCGCACCGATCCTGGGCGTCGCCGGGGGCTCCGGAGTGGTCCCGCTCATGTCCATGCTGCGGCTCGCCCGACGCGCGAACCGCGCCGACGTGATGCGGCTGATCGTGTCCGTACGATCACCCGAAGAGCTCTACTACGCAGACGAAATCGCCGGTCCGGAGACCACTGTCGTCTACACCCGCCAAGCTCCGGCGCGCAGTTCCCGGCCCGTGGGCCACCTCACGGCCGAGGATCTCCGTCCTCTTGCCGAGGCCGATCGCGAGATCTACGTGTGCGGTTCGCAGGGATTTTGCGACACGGCCACCAGCCTGCTCGTCGGCGTCGGAGCCGACGTGAAGCGGATCCGTGTCAGCCGGTTCGGACCGACCGGCTGAGCCGACCGTGCGCATGCGTAGTGGTGGCCGGACGCGAGATCGCCGTGCCCGGCGAAGGGAGAGCTCCGTCTCGCGCTGGCCACCGTTCCTCACGTGGACCATATCGTCCATCATGTCGCATAGGTGCGAACCTGGTCGAATGCCATCTCGAGCGTCACGCGCAATTGGTCGGCGTCTTGGGTGAGGTGCGCCAGCAGGTGACCTCCTTGCAGGGCGGCGATGAGGCCGACGGCGAGTGTCTCGGGGGCTGCGCCGAGTTCGAGCTCGCCGGCCGCCTGGAGGCGGGACAAGACTGAAGCCAGCATCGTCTTCCACTGGGAGAACGCCCTGGCGAGCGCTTGGTGGCCCCGATCGTGCCGGTCGGCGAGGTGGTGGATCAGCGAGCCGAGTACGCAGCTGCTTTCCGAAGCGGGTGGGGCGAACGGCCGTGACAGCCACTGTTCCAGATCTGCGAGATGCTGGACGGCCTCCAGGCTGGAACGCTGAACTCGTAGCACAGCGTCGAGCTGGGTGAACACGATCGCCTCCACGATCGCGTCCGAGTCCGGAAACAACTGCTCGAATTCGGCTCGGCTCACGCGGGCGGCAGCTTGGATGCGCGCCGGGATGAGCGAGCTGACGCCGTGGTGCATCAGGAGTGCGGTCGCTGCTGCCACAACGCGTGCACGAGAATCCGGCTCCGATGTGTCGAGACGCGGGCAGCGCCCGTCGTACCAGTCGGCCGTCATGGCCTGCACAGTAGTCGCGCCCGCTCTGGCCGTGCACATCCACCCCCGCCAAAGATGGACCTTATGGTCCTTATTTCAGGGCAAGCAGCTGGGTTGCGACTCAGCGTTAGACCAGCAGGGCAGATCGCGCTTCGACGATCGGAGCCCCTGCGGCAGCTCGCTGTACGGCCTCACCGCCTGCCCGGGGCGCCTGACTTGCTCGTATGCCTCGCCGACAGCAACGACTTCGCATTGCCGGCCTTGAGGCGAAAGCGGTGCGTCGCCCACGAACCCGTGCGTCCAGCCGGACCCACGTGGAAGCCGTTCTGCACCAGCGTAGACCGCCGATGACGCTGTATGAGAGCCTCGCTGCCGTCTCGCTGGTTCGCGCGCTTCACTCGAGAGCTGCTCGTCGAGCCCGGACCCGGCATCGAGTCCACAGTGGATTTCCGAGCCGTGGTGCGTTCAGGCTTGCGCTGTGTTCTCGCCGAGGCAGGATGCCGCTGACGCGCCGGCGCGGGCGGCGTTGTCGATGTTGTCCTCGACCCAGCTGCGCAGCATCCGCAGGGGCACGGCTGCGCTGTGCCCCAGTTCGGTGAGCGAGTATTCGACGTGGGGTGGCACCGCGGGGTAGACAGTGCGATCGACCAGGCCGGAATCCTCCAGGCGCCGCAAGGTCTGGGTCAGCACTTTCGGGCTGACTCCCTGCAGGTGACGCTGGAGCCGGCCGAACCGCTGCGGACCGTCCTCGAGCGCGCCGATGGCCAGTGCGGACCACTTGTTCGCCAGCAGGTCCAGCATCGCCCGGCACGGGCACTGTGCCGCGTAGACGTCGTGGTCGGAATGCTGTCCCGTCAGGCAGACAGTGGTCATGGTAAGCCTTTCACCTCGATACTTCCGTTTGGGAAGTTGCAACCCTTGCGGGTAACTATATCCCCGCGGATACCTTGGCCGGGTCAAGGGAAAGATCACGTCGTGGTCTTTCCCGGTAGCTGATCCGAGGAGAGAACCAGTGTCCGACACATCGATGCGCGCCGTCGTCCAGCACACCCTCGGCGGTCCCGAGGTGCTTTCGGTGCAGCGAGTACCCCGCCCGGAACCGTTGCCGACCGAAGTCCGGGTGAAGGTGCACGCGGCCGGCGTCAATCCGGTGGACTGGAAGACGCGGGCCGGGGCCGGGATGGCCGGCGTGCTCGGCGAGCCACCGTTCATCCTGGGCTGGGATGTCTCCGGTGTGGTGGAGAAGGTCGGCTTCGGGGTCACGACCCTGCAGGAAGGTGACGAGGTCTACGGCATGCCCTGGTTCCCGCGGGCCGCCGGCGGCTACGCCGAATACGTCACCGCACCGGCGCGGCAGTTCGCCCGCAAGCCCACGAGTGTCAGTCACGAGCAGGCCGCGGCGGTGCCGCTCGCCGCGCTCACCGCGTGGCAGGCCCTGGTGGACGCCGCGCACGTCCGGCCGGGGCAGCGCGTGCTGGTGCACGCCGCCGCCGGCGGTGTCGGGCACCTGGCGGTCCAGTTCGCCAAGCACCTCGGCGCCCATGTGGTCGGCACCGCGCGGGCCGGCGGTCACGACTGGCTCACCAAGCTCGGCGCGGACGAGTTGATCGACTACACCACCGTCCGGTTCGAGGACGCGGTCTCCGACGTCGACGTCGTGCTCGACCTGGTCGGCGACCACCACGACGACACCAGCACGCGGTCGCTGGACGTGCTGCGCCCGGGTGGGCTGCTCGTCGCAGTTCCGGCCGGTGTGTCGCCCGAGCTGGCCGCCGCGGCCGAGGCGAAGGGCATGCGGGTGTCACCGTTCCTGGTCGAGCCGGACGGGCCCGCGCTCACCGCCATCGGTGCGCTGATCGACTCCGGCGAGGTCGTGGTGGAGGTCGAAGAGGTGTTCCCGCTCGAGCAGGTCGCCGAGGCGCACACCCGAGGCGAGTCCAACCGCACCCGCGGCAAGCTCGTCCTGCGCGTCGCGTCCTGAGGCCCGGCAACCAGAACTGGAGCACCCGATGTTCTACGAAATCCGCCGCTACCAGGTCCGGCCCGGGCACCGCGACGAATGGGTCCGCTACATGGAGGACGCCGTCATCCCGTTCCAAACCGGACAGGGCATGTCGGTCACGGCGTCCTTTGTGGACGAGGAGGACCCGGACGGCTACGTGTGGATCCGCCGGTTCGAAGACGAACAGGAGCGGGAGACCCTCTACGCCAACGTCTACCAGAGCGACCGCTGGCGAAACGAGTTCGACCCGGAGGTGAAGCGGCTGCTGCTCGTCGACCGGATCAAGGTCACCAGGGTCGTCCCCACCCCGAATTCCGGGCTGAAGTGAGCGGGCCGAGGACGCACAGCGCGCGCTCGATCAGCCGCGCCGCGGCCGTCGCGCTGATCGAGGCCGTGCGTGACGAGGCCGCCACGGCCGGTTTCGGTGTCGCGACGGCGGTCACCGACGCCGGTGGCCACCTGGTGGCTTTCGAGCGCGCCGACGGGGTTCCGTTCCTCGCCGCCGAAGTCGCGGTCGACAAGGCGTGGACCGCGGCCTCGTTCCGGCTCGCGACGCACACCTGGAACTCCCTGGTCACCGATCCGCGTGTGGGGCCGTGGGCGGCGGCTTCCCGCTGTTCGACGACGGCGTGTGCGTGGGCGGCCTCGGCATCTCGGGCGGAACCGTCCATCAGGACGAGGACGCCGCCCACGCGGCCTTGACGGCGTAGGGTTTCCCCCTTCCGGGCTGAGACGTCGGTTCGCGCTCCTTCGGCTGCGAGTGCTCTCGCGGACTCCGGCTGATCTCTGCGCAACTGTGTATAGTGATCGCTACATACAGAGCTGTGCACGGACGCGCCGAGATCGCGGAAGCCTCCCGATCTCCCCCGCCGGACGGTCCGATCAGCTCGATGATCCGGTGACTCGTCAATCCCCGTACGGAGCCCTGCCGATGCCCGACGACGCACGCCTCGACCTCACCAAGCCGAGTGCGGCCCGCCTCTACGACCACTACCTCGGCGGGAAGCACCACTACCCCGTCGACGAGGAGTTCGCCGCGCGGGTCGTGGCCCTCTGCCCGTTCACGCCCGACCTGGCGATCTACAACCGAGGCTTTCTCACCCGTGCGGTCGAAGCACTGGTCTCGGCCGGAATCCGCCAGTTCATCGACGTCGGCTCCGGCATCCCGACCGCGCCGAACGTGCACCAGATCGCGCACGCCACCGCCCCGGACAGCCGCGTCGTCTACGTGGACTTCGACGGTGAAGCCATCGCCACCGCACAACGCGAACTGGC
The DNA here is from genome assembly GCF_040682155.1 of Amycolatopsis sp. NPDC051371. NCBI lineage: Bacteria > Bacillati > Actinomycetota > Actinomycetes > Pseudonocardiales > Pseudonocardiaceae > Amycolatopsis > Amycolatopsis sp. NPDC051371. The sequence goes on along the minus strand of NZ_JBFBAG010000007.1, from coordinate 4,217 downwards.
CGGCGAACCCCACGCCACCATGATCCACGGCGACCTGCGCCGCCCGGAAACCATCCTGGACAACCCGGTACTTCACGGCATGCTCGATCTCACCGAGCCGGTCGGGCTGCTGCTGGTCGCGGTGCTGAACTTCGTGGCTCCCGGCGACGAGCCGCACGCCCTCGTCGCGCGCTACCTCGACGCGCTTCCCTCCGGTAGTCACCTCGTGGCTTCGCACGTCAGTGTCGAGGAGGCGACCGAAGAGGCGCGCCGGCAGTTGCGAGCCGGTCAGGAGGCGTACGGCAGCACACCCCTTCCCTCCACCGCGCGCAGCAAGGAGGAATTCACCCGGTTCTTCGCCGGGCTCGACCTCTTCGATCCCGGTGTGTCCTTCGCCGCGGACTGGCGCGCCGTCAAGCCGGTGGCCGCCGATGATCCGGCCCGGCCGTGCTTTTACGCCGCCGTCGGTCGCAAGCCGTGACCCACCGGGCCAGTGTCGAAGGGGACAGCCACGGCCGCCGCTCAAGGCCCGGGGAGATAGTCGACACAGTGTCGATTTTAATGGACACCATGTAGAGTCGGGTGCATGACGCAACGAACGTTCCTGATCACCGGCGCGAGCAGCGGTCTCGGCCGCGCTTTCGCCGAAGGCGCCCTGGCGGCCGGTCACACCGTCGTAGGTACGGTGCGCAGGGCCGAAGACCTCGAGCGGTTCGAGGCGCTGGCGCCCGGACGCGCTCACGCGCGGCTGCTCGACGTGACCGACGACGAGGCGGTCCTCGCCGTGGTCGGCGAGGTCGAGCGCGGTGTCGCCCCGATCGACGTGCTGATCGCGAACGCCGGCTACGGGCACGAGGGTGTGTTCGAGGAGTCCCCGATGGCCGAACTGCGCGCGCAGTTCGACGTCAACGTGTTCGGGGTGGCGGCCACCGTCCACGCGGTGCTCCCCAGGATGCGGAAGCGGCGCTCGGGGCACATCTTCGCCGTCAGTTCGATGGGCGGGCTGATGACCGTGCCCGGGCTGGCGTACTACTGCGGCAGCAAGTACGCGGTGGAGGGCATGCTGGAGACCCTCGCCAAGGAGGTCGCGGGGTTCGGGGTGCGGGTGACGATCATCGAGCCCGGTTCGTTCCGGACGGACTGGGCGGGCCGTTCGATGGTGCGCAGCGACCGGTCGATCGTGGACTACGACGAGCTCTTCGAGCCGATCCGGGCGGCCCGCCAGGCCGCCAGCGGCAACCAGCTGGGCGACCCGGCCAAGGCCGCCGAAGCCGTGCTCGCCGTCATCGAGGCGGAGAAGCCGCCGGTGCACCTCGTGCTCGGTTCGGACGCGTTGCGGCTCGTCGCGAGCGGCCGGGCCGCGGTGGCCGCCGACATCGAAGCGTGGGAAGAGCTGTCGCGGTCGACGGACTTCCCGGACGGCCACCAGATCGCGGTGAACTGACGATGCCCGATCCGGTCAAGGCGGGGCGCCGGCGCTCCGCCGCGCCGTCCAAAGGGGACCGGCGCGAAGCCGAGATCCTCGAAGCCCTGGAGGACCTGCTCGCGCTCAAGAGCTTCGACGCGCTGACGACGAACGACATCGCCGAGCGCGCCGGGCTGTCGCGCGCGTCGATGTACTTCTACTTCAGCTCCAAGCAGGAGGCGCTGGTCGCCCTCTTCGCCAAGACTGTCGAAGCGCTGCAGGAGAAGTCCCGCGCGGCGGCCGGCGACCCCGCGGAGCCGCGGGAGGCGATCGCGACGGCCATGCGGCGCACCCTCGACCGCTGGCGGGAGCACGGGCTGATGATGCGGGTCGCGATCGACCAGTCCCCGGCCATCCCCGAGATCGGGGCGTTGTGGACGGAGACCGCGGAGATCTTCGTCGACGCCATCACGGCGATCCTGGTCCGCGCGGGCGTCGCGTCCCACGAGGGGCCCGATGGCGCCGGGGCTCTCGCGGGCGCGCTGTGTTGGATGGTCGAGCGGACGTTCTACCGGGCGTCGGCGGTTTCGCCGGAGGCGCTCGACCAGGCGGCCGAGACTTGCCGGGTGGTGTGGCTCCGGACGGCGGGCATCGAGTCCTGACCGATCTTGCCGCTATCCGGTGCGGACGACCGAGTGCAGTGCGGTACCGAGCGCCCGGCGGTGCAGGGCGTCCAGCCGGTCCGGGACCACCGCCGAACCGTCGGCCGGCGCGAGCGGGACGGGGCCGGGGGCGGATTCGGTAAGGACGTCCACAGTGGCCTCGAGTTGCCGGAGCAGCGCCGTGGTCAGCCGGTCGAGACGCGCGCGGATCCGGGCCAGGTCCGGCCGCGTGGTGGGAGCTTCGTGCGGGTACGCCGTCCACCGGGCGAACAGCCCCTTCTGCACCACCTTGCTCGCGGTGATCTGGTCGCGGAAGAACGCCGTCACCGCCTCCGGGTCCAGCCCCAGAGCGCCGGCCTGATTCCGCACGTGGTCGAGCACCTGCTGCTCACGGGCGGGGTCGTCGATCGGTGAGCCGGTGCCGAACTTGGCTGCGGCCACGTCGTCACTCACGCGAAGGCGCTCGATGACGAGGCCGGTCAGCGCGCCGAGCGACTTGCTGGTGAACACCGCGGCAGTCATGCCGAGGTGAGCTGGGCGATCTGGTCGCCGGTGAGCCGCAGGGAGGCGGCCGCGACGTTCTCCTCGAGGTGGGCGAGCGACGACGTGCCGGGAACCGGGCAGAGCACGTCGGATCGCGCCAGCAACCAGGAGAGCGCCACCTGGGCCGGTGTCGCTCCGGTCTCCGCCGCGATCTCGGCGGCGGCGCCGCCGGGCTTGGCGAGTTCACCGCGCATGACGGGGAACCAGGCGACGAACGGGATGCGATGGCGCTCGCAGTGGTTCAGGACCGCGTCCCAGGTGCGGGTCGTCAGGTTGTAGATGTTCTGCACCGCCGCGACGTCGATGATCGTCCGGGCGGCCTCGATCTGCTCGACTCCCACTTCGGACAGTCCGACGTGGGCGATCTTGCCCTCGTCCCGCAGTTCCCGCAGGGTGCCCACCTGATCGAGGAAGGGGATCTGCGGGTCGGCGCGGTGCAGGTAGAGGAGGTCGATCCGCTCCACGCCCAGCCGGCGCAGGCTCAGCTCGCACTGGTGCCGAAGGAAGGCGGGGTGGCCGATCGGCACCCATTCACCAGGCCGTGGCTGGACTTGGCCCACCTTCGTGGCGAGTAGCAGATCGTGGGGGTAGGGGTGCAGGGCTTCCCGCAGGATGTCCTCGACCACGCCGAACCCGTAGGTGTCGGCCGTGTCGATGTGCTCGACACCGAGCTCGATCGCCTTCCGGGCCAACCGGATCGAATGCGCCCGGTCCGCCGGCGGACCCCAGATCCGGGAATCGGCCAGCCGCATGGCGCCGAAGGCCAGCCGTGACACCACTTTGTCGCCGAGGGTGATCCTGCTCGACGAATCCCCCGCGGTTCGTGCTTCGGTCACGCTTCGCCCCTTCGTCCCGCACGCTGTATGTAGCGATCATTCTACAGCTGGTCGCGACAAGAGGATAGAACGTTCGGTCTTGACAGGGGTAGGCAGGTCTCTCATGATGGATAGCGATAGAACGTTCGGTATCGCGGTCTCGGTGCGCGATGGAGAAAGGAACCTCCCGTCATGAGCAACCCCCTGTACCTCGGCATCGCCACCTCCACCGGCGACGGCCGCGCGGGAGGGCAGGCCAGGTCCGACGACGGCCTGCTCGACGTCACGCTGGCGATCCCCAAGGAGATGGGCGGCCCCGGCGGCGCGACCAACCCGGAGCAGCTGTTCGCGGCGGGGTGGGCGTCGTGCTTCCACTCGGCACTCAAGGCCGTGGCGGCGCAGCGGAAGACCCCGGTCACCGACTCCGCGGTGGTCGCGGAGGTGCAGGTGCACGCCACTCCGGAGGGCGGGTTCAGCCTCAGCGCCGAGCTGCACGTCGAACTGTCCGGTGTGGACCAGGCGGCGGCGGACGAGCTCGTCGAAGCGGCGCACGCGATCTGCCCGTACTCCAACGCGACCCGCGGCAACATCCCGGTGACCGTCGACGCGACCGTCGCCTGACGTCTCCGGCCGGGCTGATGCACCCGGTCAGTCCGGCCGGAACCCCGAACCCGGAGGGGTGTCGCCGCGGCGTGCCCGGTGGGGGAGCGAGGCCGGCCGGACCTATCATGACGCCATGGTGAGGGACTCCGGCTCCGCGCCGGCCGCAACCGGACTGAGCAGTCGGGAGAACATCCTGAACGCGGCTCGCGC